>DBFQ01000019.1 GCA_002294665.1 Candidatus Aminicenantes bacterium UBA876 | reverse complement strand
TCCGGGCTCTCTTCGCCCGCCATTTTGACATATCCCCCCAGGGGAATCGCACTGAGGCGGAACTCGGTCCCGCCCCTGCCGATTCTTTTCCCCAGCAGGCGTTTGCCGAATCCGAAGGAAAACGTCTCAACGCGCACACCCATCATGCGCGCAGCGATGAAATGGCCGAATTCATGCACCAGCACGATAATGCCGAACATGAGTAAAAACGCGAATATCTGGTAGACAATGCTCATGAATCCACTCCGGTTTTTCCACGCAACCATTCCCTGCATAGCGAACGGGTTTCATTGATCGCGTCCTTTACATCCTCCAGTGAGCGAACGGGATGAAAAGCGCTTTGGGCAAGAATATCTTCAACCATGTCAAATATGTCCAAAAAAAGAATCCTTCCGGCGATAAACGCCTCAACCGCCGCTTCGTTGGCGGCGTTGAAAACAGCACCGGCGCTTTTGCCGGTACGAATCACTTCACGCGCCAGGGACAGGGAAGGAAAATCCGTCTCGTCCTCACTGAAAAACTCCAGTTTTCTCAAGCGTGAGAAACTCAGGCGTTCCACGCTCAAGTGCTGGCGCTTCGGGTAATTCAACGCATAATGAATGGGAACCCCCATATCCGGCACACCCAGCTGGGCCAGAATTGAGCCATCACAAAATTCCACCATTGAATGGATCACGCTTTGGGGATGGATCACCACCTCAATGCGTTTCTCTTCGATTTGAAACAGCACCGCCGCCTCGATCAGCTCCAGTGCCTTGTTCATTAAAGTGGCGGAATCAATGGTGATCTTTTGTCCCATGGTCCAGGTGGGGTGCCGCAAAGCCATCTCCACCGTTACGTTCCTCAGGTCCTTCCGGGGGCGGCGGAAGAACGGGCCGCCTGAGGCGGTCAACAGAATACGGGATACGCTGGCGCGCTCATGCCCCTGCAGGCATTGAAAGACAGCTGAATGCTCACTGTCAACCGGTATCAATTCGCCACCGGACTTGTCCAGTGTGTTTTGCACCAACTCGCCGGCGGCGACAAGGGTCTCCTTGTTGGCCAGGCAGAGACGGGCTCCCATCCGCAATGCGGTCAGGTTGGCGGCCAGCGATACGGTACCGCTGATGGCCGAAATCACGATATCGGCGTTTGCCGTCTGGATCAGTTGCTCAATACCGGATTCTCCGGACAGGAACCGGACATCGGGGAACAACCGCGATAATTCCTGCGCATCCGCCGCCCCGGCAACCGAAACAACCCCGGGACGGATCTTCCTGACCTGCTTTTCCAGCAGGGTGATATTTTCCCCGGCCGCAAGGCCCACAACCCTGAAGCCGGAATTGCTCTTGGCGGCAAGAATTTCCAGAGCCCGCCGGCCAATGGATCCGGTTGAGCCCAGCAGCGCGACTTTCTTCACGGTAATTACCTATACCCAGACAAAGCGTATCAGTGCGTACAGGGCGGGTGCGCAGAACACATAACTGTCCACCCGGTCGAGGACACCGCCGTGACCTGGAAGGATCGATCCGGAATCCTTGCTCCCGGCGGCTCGTTTGAAAAGAGACTCAACGGGATCGGACAATTGCGAGATCAATCCCAGCAGGGCCGCGCTCCATACAGCCGTGATCCGGTCAACCGGCAGTGGAAAGATCGCCAGCACGGGAACCGCGGACAGGCCGGCGAACAAAACGGCCGCGATCAATCCCTGCAGGGATTTTTTGGGCGAGGCGACGGGATAGATGGCGATTCTCCTGCCGAACCGGGACCATAGACTGCCGATAAAATAGGCGAATGAATCCCCGATGGCGATCACGGCGAAGAGGAAGAACAGGTAGTTGGCATCCATCTGCTTCAAGCGCAACAGGTGATACAGGGGAATGAACAGGTAAATCACGACCGCGGCATGAATGGCGAAATCACGTACAAACGATCCGAGTTCTTCCGGCTTGCGCACCCGCAGCAGAAAGTACAACCCGAACAGAAACACAAGAATAGACAATGTATCGGTGATTTCAGGGATATTGAAGGTAAAACTGCAAGCCACAAGCAGAGCGGCCGTGCCGGTCACCGCGTAGTGATGCATGAGCGGACGGCACAAGCGGATCCATTCCACCGCCGCGGCGGCGATGATCAGGAACAGAACCACGGAAAAGCCGACAACCGAGGTATAACGGATCCAGGCATAAGCCAGGATGATCAGCACAAGGGCCGTCAGATTGCGCAGGGCGAATTCCTTCATAGTCCTCCGAAACGCCTCTGCCTGGACTGGTATTCGGTCAATGCACGCAACAGCGGCTCTACCTGGAAATCGGGCCACCACTCCGGCGCGAACACCAGCTCGGCGTACGCAGACTGGTAGATGAGGAAATTAGACAGCCGCTGCTCTCCCGATGTGCGGATCACCAGGTCCGGATCTGGATCGTTCAGCGTGTGAAGGTATTGCCTGAAAACCTGATCCGTTACCTTTCCCGCATCCAGCCCGGCGTTGATGATGGCGTTTACAGCCCGCAATACCTCCTGGCGCCCGCCGTAATTGATGGCCAGATTAACGGTCATATGGGAATAATCACGCGACATCTCTTCGATTTCGCTGATTTTCCGTGACAGTCGGGAGGGCAGGCGGGCGGGTTCCCCGATCATGCGCATGCGGATCTGATGGCGCTGCAACAATTCCGCTTTCTGTTCCAGGTTTTCGTACAACATGTTCATCAGGGCGTTGATTTCGCGAGGCGGGCGCTTCCAGTTTTCACTGGAGAAGGTATAAAGGGTCAAAAAAGGAACATTCAGTCGCGCGCAGGCTTCCACAACCAGGCGGGCGGTTGCGGCGCCCTGGCGATGACCTTCCAGGCGGCTCAAACCGCGGTTTTTCGCCCAACGGCCGTTGCCGTCCATGATCATGGCGATATGCGCAGGCATACGGTCGGCTTTTAACCCGGCCAGCATTTCCGCCGCCGCAGTTCCAGGTTGAACCAGGTTTGCCATATCTGCAAGCATGGGGCTGATTATAGGAACAAGCCTCGGGGATGTCAATTGCCCGCCGCACACATGCGTTCAGAAATCACGATGTTGACAATCCCTCTTCTGTTCATATAAAATGACCCATTCAGTACCCACACGGATTCGGGGTCGAAAATGGAAGGATTCAAACAATTCATTTACGAATACAGCAAAGGCGACATCGTCTTTACGGAAGGTGACGAGCAGAACCACTTCTACATAATCAGCAAAGGGCGTGTTCAGCTGAAGTTGAACCGCAACAACCTGATTATGATCGCGCTCGGCAAAGGCGATTTCTTCGGTGAAGAATGTCTCAATGAAGGGCAGGACGCCATGTTTACCGTAGAGGTCATGGAAGACGCCTCCATCATCAAGATCCCCTATCCCGCCCTGGTTGAGATGATGAAAAAAAGCCGCGAGATCTCGCTGAAGATACTGAAGAAACTATCCGAAAAAAACCTCAAAATCCTGGATTACCTCTTTCAGATGAAGGGCCAGGACATCACCAGCGACGAGCAGACTCCCGATGAACCACTTCCCGAAAGCAGCGACGCCGATCTGCTGGATCCGTCCATCCAGGCCTACCTGGTCATTCAGCGCTCCAACCGGGTGGTTCAGATCACGCGCAAGGCCACTTACCTCGGACGCAGGGATTATACCAGCGGTTTCACACCCGATATTGACCTGACCAAGGAAGATGAGGAGAAATACATTTCCCGCAAACACGCCAAGATCGAATTCACCAAGGACCGTTTTTACATTTCAGAAGAACCCGGCGCCATCAACGGCACGTTCATCAACGGCGAAAAAATGAAAACCGGGGTCAAGTACGAGCTCAACAACGAGGATGAACTCACCCTCTGCCACCTGAGTTGCGTGTTCAAGGTCTGAACGTTCACCGCATAACGTTCACCGCATTTCGAACCGGCACCCCCCAACTCCCCCACTCTCCAACTTTCCAACTCCCCNNTCCAACTTTTTTTAAATCCCTCCAGGTCTTCGGGAGTCGTTATTTTTATGTTCCCGAGCTCCCCGGGAACCAGCAAAACCGTCGCCAGTTTATAATGGTGGACCAGACCGGCATCATCGGTGGCCCGGATGCCGGCGGCATCATTCATCGCCCGTTCATGCGCCTCGCGGATCACGCTCAGTCGGAATCCCTGCGGCGTCTGCAGCCGCTTGTAGCAGAGACGATCCGGAAATGCATCCACTTCTCCCTGCCGCTCCAATCGTACCAGGGTGTCGGTAACATCAATGGCCGGAACCACCGCGTCTGCCTGCAACAGCGCATCGAGAATTCGATTGAGAAGTTTCCGGCTGAACCGCGGGCGGGCGGCGTCATGAATCAGCACATGGGAGATTTGCGCAGATACCGCGTGCAATCCGGCCCTGGATGAGCCCTGACGCGTATCCTTTCCCGCAACCACTTTCATGCGCTCTGGATCAATCCCCCGTGCGGCTTGCAGCATGCCGGACAAGCGATTTTCGGGAACCACCAGGATCACCTCATGGACGCGCGGATGCCGGAGCAAGCTTTCCACACTGTAGCGATACATCTCTTTGCCGCTGATCTTGCGAAACTGCTTTGGTTGATCTTTTCCGAAACGTTCGCCTTTACCCGCGGCCAGAACGATCGCGGCCACACTGATTTTATTCGTTCTTGCATGCATGCGGATTTCCCGGTCTCGATTATACGGGATATTCACGCCCGCCTCAAGGTCATGCCATCCATTGACACCCCCGGCGGAATCGTGCTACAATCCCGTCTTCGGAGGAATCCATGAAGAAAGATATTCACCCCGAATACATGGAGTGCACGGTAACCTGCGCCTGCGGCAACACATTCAAGACCCGGGCCACGGTAAAGCAGATCGAAGTCGAAATCTGTTCCGCATGCCATCCTTTCTATACGGGTAAACAGAAGTACGTGGATACAGAAGGCCGGATCGAGAAATTCAAGAAAAAGTATGGCTACAAGGAGCAATGACAACCTTCTTTCCTGCCTGCAAAACCTCTACGAAAAATCGCAAACCCTGACGCAGCGCCTGGCGGCGATCAATGCTTCCGCCAACTCCGAACTATTCCGTGACCTTTCCCGGGAATTGGCGCATATCCAGCCTCTCGGCGAGCTTTACCTTGAGCTTTGTCGCTTTGAGAAGGAACGCGCGGAAGCCCTGGAAATGGCCGCCGCGGAAGCGGACCCCGAGCTGAGCGCTCTGGCGCAGAGCGAAGTCTCGCGGCTGGACGACAAGCTCTCTGAACTCAGAATCAGGGTACGGCGGTTGCTGGTCCGGGATGCCACAACCGATCATCGCAATGTCTACCTGGAAATCCGTGCCGGCACCGGAGGAGATGAAGCTTCTTTGTTCGCGGCGGACCTGTTGCGCATGTATCACCGCGTCGCTGAACGCCGTCACTGGAAAGCGGAAGTCATTTCCACCGCCTATTCCACGATTGGCGGCATCAAGGAAGTCATCCTGCACATCCGTGGAAATGATGTCTACGGCCAATTGAAATTTGAAAGCGGCGTTCATCGGGTACAACGCGTACCTTCGACCGAGTCCTCCGGGCGCATTCATACATCAACCGCAACCGTAGCCGTGCTGCCCGAAGTCCGGGATATTGAAGTCAGCATCAATCCTGCGGATATTCGCATTGATACCTTCCGCGCTTCCGGCAGCGGCGGCCAGCACGTGAACAAGACCGAATCCGCAATCCGCATCACCCATTACCCTTCGGGGATCGTGGTTTCTTGCCAGGACGAATCCTCACAGCATAAAAACCGCGAAAAGGCTCTGGCAGTATTGAAGTCCCGCATTTATGAAGAAGAGATGCGGCGCCAGGAAGAGCACATCGCTTCGGATCGACGCGCCCAGGTGGGTTCCGGAGAACGTTCGGAAAAGATCCGCACCTACAATTTCCCCCAGAACCGGGCCACGGATCACCGCATATCCGGCCGTAACTTCAATCTGGAGACCGTCCTCGACGGCAACATTGAAGATCTGATTTGCGAATTGCGCGAACGCCATGAAGAACGTGTTCTTGAACAACGCTTCCGCGAATTGTCCTTGCCGTGCGCTACCGCGAATTGATCCTGAACGCCCTGGAGGAAGGGCGACTCGCCGGCATTGACCCGCTGGATGTCGAGTTGCTGGTCTGTCACGCTTTTGCGATCAGCCGCAGCCGCTTTCGTACGATCGGCCCGGAAGAGGTTCAAGACAAAACAAGCCTGCGACGCTTCCGCAGGCAATTGCGCCGCCTGCTGCGCAAAGAACCCCTGGATTACATCCGCAACGAGCGCGAATTCTTTTCCCGTAGTTTTCGCGTGGATCGAAGTGTCCTGATCCCCCGCCCGGAAACGGAAATCCTGGTTGAACAAGCCCTGGCACGGATCCGTCCCCGGGATTCGCTGCTGGATATCGGCGCCGGTTCAGGATGCGTCTCGATCACCCTTGCCCTGGAAGCCTCGGTAAAAGTAACGGCCGTCGAAATCAGCCGCCGCGCCCGCCGTTTAATGAATCACAACATCAACCGTTACCGCATCGGTCAATTGGTGGAGGTAAGCGCCGCGGATCTTTTCCCGCGTCAAGCCGGCCCCTGGCATTTGATTGTATCCAATCCCCCCTACCTGAGCCGCCAGGAATGGCATCGACTGCCGCCTCACATCCGCCTTCATGAACCCCGCCGCGCGCTGGTGGCCGGGAAAAACGGCACGGAAATTCTGCTGCGCATTGTAAAGGACTCCTTTCCACGGCTTCGGCCGGGTGGCTGGCTGCTACTGGAAACAGGGGCCGGACAGGCCGGACAGATCGCTGCGGCCATGAAATCCAGGGGCTTTTGTGACCTGGAAATCGCCATGGACCTGGCAGGTATTGAACGCGTGGTGATGGGCCGGCGGTGAATATCTTATTTCTTACCCCGTACATCACTGATTTCACGGCTTACGACCTCTGGGTACGCCCGCTGGGACTGATGCAACTGGCTGCATGGGTAAAATCCCGAACCGATTGTGATGTCTACTGGCTGAATCCATTGGACAGGTATGCCGGACCGGCCGGCCGCGAAGCGACCGGCGACGGGCGCGGCCACTTTCATCGCGTTGTCATCCACAAGCCCGAGTGTTTCCGCAGCATACCCCGGAATTATGCCCGTTACGGTTGGCCCCTGGAGACATTCAATTCCAGGCTCGCCGCGCTGCCGCGCATCGACCTGATCTGCATGACCACGCTGATGACTTATTGGGTTGAGGGTGCGCGCTTCACGCTTGACCTGGTTCGTTCCTGTTTTCCGCAGGCGACAACAGTTGTCGGCGGTATCCTTCCCACCCTCATGCCCATTGAAAGCCGCCGTGAAATCAGGGCGGATCACCATGTTTCCGGGCGCGGCGAGGCATGTCTGCTGAAGTTGATCGAGCAGGGCGGCGGCCATGTGCGCCCGCCTTCACAGGCCTTGCCTGCCGATCCGGGAGAGTTTCTTTCAACGGCTGACCCGGCCTACCCCCTGCTGACCTCGCGGGGCTGCCCGATGCACTGCAGTTATTGCGCATCCCGTTTGCTCAACCCGGACTTTTCGGAGCGGGCGGTGGCGGATGTGATCGACGAAGTTCGCTTTGCCAGCCGCAGCCGCCAGCACTTCGTCTTTTTTGATGATGCGCTGCTGATTCACAAAGAATATCGATTCCTCCCCCTGGCGCGCCTGGCGGCCGAACTCGGGTTGAAGCTGCATACGCCCAACGGCCTGCACGTTCGCGAAATCGACCGCGTTACCGCCGTTGCCCTGAAAGCGGCCGGCACGCAAACACTGCGATTAAGCCTGGAAACCACGGCCGGGGATATCGGTACCCGCGGCTCGAGTAAAGTCGATGCGGCAGCCATGCGCAATGCGGTTGAAGCGCTGTTTTCAGCCGGGTTCAGCCCCGCCGATCTGGAAACTTATGTATTATGGGGCTTGCCCGGTCAATCGATCGCATCGGTGCACGCCACGCTGGATTTTGTCGAAACCCTGGGTATTATTCCGCGACTCGCCGACTATTCTCCAGTGCCCGGAACAGCGGATTTCATGCGCCTTCAGAAAACCGGGCGCCTGAAACGGCCCGGAAACCCACTGCAGACAAACAAACTCTACCATCTTTTCCGCACCTGCGCATATTCCGCGCTTGAAATGGAAGCGGTGCGTAACCGCTGCCGCGAGATCGCCGCCAGTGTCAGGCAAGATTGAAAGGAGCCCTCTTCTCCGTTGGGACAGAAATCCATGATCCCCCCGAAACGTTCAAGTTGACATGAAATTTCAAATGACGCAAATTTCATTTTCAAGCGGTTTGTGCTATTTTGGGATTATCAGGAGGAAATGAATGGAAAAAATGGTTGGACAACTGGTCAATATGCTGGCAAAAGGCGGTAACCTTTCGCAGTTGAGCGACGCGATCGGAGGATCACCCCGAGCAACCCGCTCCGCTCTGGAATTGTTGCTGCCGTCGATGATTCATGCGATGAACCGCAACACCAACAGCCGCGACGGTGCCGATTCTTTGTTGAATGCGTTGAAGCGGGATCATGACGGCAGCATCCTGGAACGCCTGGGAGAAGCCATTTCCCGCCCGGACGAGACCTCTGGAACAGGTATCCTCGGACATCTTTTCGGTTCCAAGACCCGTGCGGTGGAATCCGGAGTGGGACGTGCCACCGGGCTCGATGCCGGACAGATCACGCGTCTGATGATCACCGTGGCTCCGATCGTGTTGGGCTTGCTGGGCAAGCTGCGCAGCCAGAAAAACCTGGACACGGACGCATTGAGCAACCTCTTGGGAAGAGCGGACGCCGAAGTCCGGCCCCGCACGCGCAAACGCCTGTCGCCGCTGATGCAATTCCTCGACCAGGACGGTGACGGCGATGTCAGCGGAGAAGTGATCCGCATCGGCACGGGCCTGTTGGGAAGGCTGTTCAGAAAATAAAGCGAAACCATTCACCAAGGAGGAGAACATGGGATTGTTTGATTTTATCAAGGACGCGGGGAAAGCCATGGGAATCGTTGATGAAAGCAGTGCCGGTGACCGTCTGATCCAGGAAATCCGCTCACTCGGCCTGGAGGTCGACGACCTGTCCGTCAGTTTCGCCGCAGGTACGGCCAAGGTATCCGGCCGCGTGGAAACCCAGGAAATCCGTGAAAAGGTCATTCTGGCCGCGGGAAACGTGGCCGGCGTGGAAAAAGTTGAAGATAACCTGACTGTGGAAAAAGAAGCCCCTGAAGCCACTTTTTACACGGTGGTCAGCGGCGACACCTTATCCAAGATCGCCAAACAGCACTACGGCAACGCCATGAAGTACATGGTCATCTTTAACGCCAACCAGCCGATGCTCAAGGATCCGGACCGCATCTATCCCGGCCAGGTCCTGCGCATACCGAAACTCGAAGACTGATCCATTCCCGGGAGAGGGCTTGCGCCCTCTTCCGGTTCATTTACTTTCACCCGCAGCGATTCCAGCCGGGGATTGTACACTACGGATTAATCCCGTTGCCCGGTTTTGCGGATCAAATGATACCCGAAGCGGGTCTGAACCACCGGGCTGACACCGCTGCCGGACAGTTTCTCCAGCGCGCGTTCAAATTCGGCAACCATCTTTCCCCGGGCCGAACCATCCCAGATCGCCTCCCTTTGCCTTGCTGGGGCAGACAGAGTAGCGTTTGGCCAATTCGGCAAAAGCGGCGCCGGACTGCAATTCACGCCGGATCTTTTCCGCCAGCCCGCGTTCCTTCACCAGGATATGACTGGCTCTCCATTCCATCATGACCTCCCCACAGATGGGTGCGCGGCAGGGATGCTTTATTCATCCGCCCGTTCACCTTGACGAATCCAGGATTCCAAAATGGGTTTTTCCGGATCCTGGGGAAAAAGCCGCAACGCCCGGCGGGCCAATTCCGCGGCCTCAACCGCGTCCCCGTCCCGATAGCGGCTCGCCGCCAGATTCTTGATGGCGGCCAGAAAATCAGGGCTCAACTCGATGGCCCGGCGGAAAGCCGCCGTTTCCTTCCGCTGCATATCCTGATCGCCGGTCAGGTTGTACCTGAACCGGTAAGCCATTCCCAAAAGGTTATGCGTAACCGGGTTTTCCGGCTCTGCATCGAGGGCTTGCCGGTAGTTCAGGATGGCTTCTCTGTACTTCCCCGCCTGGAAATCGTGAATTCCGCGCTGCATCCATTCCTCAGCCGTTACATCCGGCTTTGTACAACTCCATGTGGCCGGTAACAGGCAGAACAGGATCGTCCAGACAGCCCATGCCCGTGTGTTCCAAGTCCGTTTGAAGGGCGGGTTCATGCCTGGTGCACCTTGTCGGAATGGTTGGGAAAGCGGTTGCGGGTGTCCAGAATCAGCCGGGCGTGTTTGTGGATCTCCGTGTACGGCAGCAGTGAATGGTCGGTCAGCAGCAATACCAGGTCCGCCTGGGCGACTTTCCGGGGAGAATACGCGATCGACCGGATGCGCACTTCAGGAAAATGGCGGTGCGGGCCGGTCTCGGGAACCAGGGGATCGTAATACTCGACTACGGCACCCTGGCGCCTGAGCAATTCATAAATCTTCAGTGAAGGGCTCTCGCGCATGTCATCCACATCGCGCTTGTACGCCATGCCCAGAATCAGGATACGACTGTTCTTGACGGGCTTTTCGACCTGGTTGAGGATCTCCGCCACGCGTTGGACCACGTAATAAGGCTGATGGGTATTGATCTCACCGGCCAGTTCGATAAAACGGGTACGGAAATCGACCTGCTTGGCTTTCCAGGTCAGGTAAAAAGGATCAATCGGAATGCAATGCCCTCCCAGGCCCGGACCCGGGTAGAAAGGCTGAAACCCGAACGGTTTGGTGCTGGCCGCGGCGATGACTTCCCAGATATCGATCCCCATGCGCAAAAACAGCATTTTCAATTCGTTCACCATGGCGATATTCACGGCGCGGTACGTATTTTCGAGAATTTTGGAAGCCTCGGCAACCTTCATGGACGATACGGGAACCGGTTTCACGATATGCGCATACAGGGCCAAGGCTTTCTCCATGCAGGTCGGGGTGTGACCGCCGACCACCTTGGGAATGGATGCCGTAGTGAAATCCGGGTTACCCGGATCCTCGCGTTCGGGCGAATAAGCCAGGAAAAAATCCGCTCCACATCTCAATCCGGTTTCTTCCAGTATCGGCAGGACCACTTCCTCTGTCGTCCCCGGATAGGTCGTACTTTCCAATACGACCAACTGCCCGCGACGCAGGTAGCGGGCGATTGTACGGGCGGTATTTTCCACATGGGACAGGTCCGGCTGCATGAATGCGTCCAGCGGGGTCGGTACGCAGATCAGGATATGCTCGCACTCACTGAGCAAGGAAAAATCCGTTGTCGGCCGGAATCGCCTGGACGCAGACCAACTCTGGACCACCTCGGTCGGAAAGTGTTTCAAATAGCTGACTCCGTTCTCCAGCAGGGCCACTTTCTCTTTGTCGATATCAAAACCGGTCACGGTGAAGTCCCGGCGCATGAACTCACGAATCAACGGCAGGCCGACATATCCCAGTCCGATCACACCAACCGTGCGGACAGCCTCACTTTTCGGCATCTTAAGCGCCTCCCGGCTGACCGGCCGTCCAGGCCGATCGCAAAAAGGCATTAAACAGGAACTTGTAGGCACCGTGGCTCTGGGCCCGGCTCTGGGGGCGGAATCCGAACAGAACAATATGGCCTTTCTCGAATTCGAGGTCCACCATGGCGGCCCGCCGGGAAAGCAGGGATTCACCCAGCAACCAGCCGCTTTCGAGAATTCCCCTTTCGGGATAACGTGCCACAACCCTTCGCTGCCAGGGCTTTTGCGGAACCCAGGTTGAAAAAGCCGGACTTTGTGAAAAAACCACAGCGGTTTTCTTTTCCAGTCCCAGCCCCAGCGGATGCTCCGTATCGACTTCTACACCCAGGATCGACATCGGGCAGAAGAACTTGTCGCGTTTCACGCCTTTCAAGAGATCCGTGACCGGCGGCTGGAATTCTTCCAGCACCAGATCAGATGCGCGGTTCAAGCAGACCAGGTGCCCCCCGTTGCGTACGAACTCTTTGAGAGCGTCTACGCCCTTTTTGCCGATTCCTCCCTGATATTCCGGCGGCAATGGCGAATAGTAGCGTTTCCATGGGGAATCGGGCGCGGGTTCTCCATCAACGATCAAGTGCCTGTCTTCAGAAGGCAGGACAATCACGTCAAATGCCCCGCTTAAGCCCTTTTTCCCCGCATGACGGGAAATGTCCTGATTGTGCAGGGTCTGGAAACGGATACCGGCGTCATCGAGCATATAGCGGGTCCAGCCTTCATCCATGCTGGCGTTCCACGACTGATAGATCCCGATGCGCGGGTACCGCAATCGCATGATTTTCCCGCTCGGCGGCTGATCCATGAAACAGCAGGAGAAGCCGAATTTATGCTGCAGCTTTTCGACCTGCGGGCGGCTTGCAGGATTGAGTGGAACCAGGAAATCGCCGCCGTTCACATCTGCATCGTCGCCCGGTTCCGAGCCCGTGATGGCGCGCATCACGCTGACGCCGGCGTCGAGCAAAGCGAAAACCGCCTGATGTGCGCTGTTTTCACCCCCCCTCAATACCGCCCATTTTTGATCTTTTCCCATTACGATCCGGGGATCTTCTACCTGAATCACCCGCTCCATCTTCGCGTCGAGGGATTCCTCGAGGGGAATGCACTCCACACCCATCTGCAGGGGCAACGTCCAGCCGGCGTTGTCGTAAGGTGGAATCGGCGGCCCCCCGGGATAGAGGCGCATGTCCGGATAACGCTGCCGTTCCAGCAACGCCTGGGCGTAGGGCTGATATGGCTGATCCATGCGGACCACCCAGGTGCCGGCGGGGATCATTCTCTGCCCGGCCCGGGCTTCCGCGGTGGTCCGATGCACGTTTACGCCGCCGAACTGGAGGATACGCAGCATGCGCCGCGCGGTGGGGGCATCATGCTGAACGTGCGGAATCAGAAAAGCTGTTGGCTGACCTTCGCGCCTGTTTTCAGCCGCGTCCCGGCACATGCGGTAAAAATTCAACAGAAACGATTCCCGGTACAAGGCCGCGGCTTCGATCAATGCCATCGAAAGCGTTAACTCGTATTCCACGATATCCCGCAGGCGCCACCATCCACCCGGCCACGGATGGGGATACTGCATGCTTTTTTCCATGAATTCATCATGGATTTCACCGGATTCGATGAATACCGGAGAGGCAATCCGGACCGATGCCATCTCGCTGAGAATACCCACGGCGTTGTGCAGCCATGACGTGTCGTCACAGGCCCCGATCCACCATCCCGTAAAACTGCGTCCGTGAACCACGCCGCGTTTCTTCTCTTCTTCCAGGCGGTAGGCCATGTGACTGCCGCACAATGCGATTCCCCGCCAAACCAGCGGATGCACCGGTCCGGTCGGCGGATCATTAAAAGGTGGAATGAACAAACGTGCTCCGGATGATCCCATCTGGTGTTCATCAATGTGAATCTGGGGAATCCAGTCATGATACAGTACTTTAGTCAGGGCGCGGGTTTCCGGCAGGTTGCCCATGAACCAGTCCCTGTTGTTGTCATGACCCGCATAATGATGATACAGCCAGGGCATGCGCCCACCTTCGTAGCGCGTTCCGCGGTATTTTTCGTACCAATCCACAACCATCTGCACCCCATCCGGATTTGTAGTGGGGACCAGTAACACGATTACGTTGTCCAACACATCACGGGTGGTGAATGGGGTCTTCCCCGCTGTCAGTTGCCAGGCCAGTTCCATGCTCATCTGCGATGCGCCGATTTCAGTGGCATGCAGGCTGCAACTGATGAGCAGGATCGAACGGCCTGCTGATGCGAGTTCACGCGCGTCCGCTTCCGTCAATTCCCGCTCGTCCCGCAATCGCCGGGAAATATTCCGGTAGCCTTCAGCGTTTTCCAGATTGGCCGGAGATGAGATCACGGCCATGACAATCGGGCGTCCCTGAACGCTTCTGCCGATCTCCAGCAGTTGCAGGCCGGGTGATTCTCTGTCCAGCAACTGGAAGTACCGCAACACCTGGTTGTAATCCGCCAGTTTGCCGTCCTCCCCTACTCTGTGCCCCAGGAATTCGACAGGTGAAGTCTGGGCGGACAAAGAAAAAAAGCACGAAGCAATAAAACACACCGCCAACACAACAGGTCCGATTCGTTTGGTATGCATGGCCACTCCCGGCGGGGCTCTCACCCGCGATTGAGATTGTAAGAGAAAACGAACATGGTTGGCAATAGTCTCCACATGCCGCGTGCTTGAGAACTTTCCGGACGTCGGGGATGAGAACCAACCGCTCGCGCAGAGCGTATCTGGAATGGGTGGATTGTCTCGGCCGTTCCTGGCTGTGGCAGCCGCCGGGTTGATGACAGGAGGTCACAGAATGATTATTACCACCACTCCTTCCATTGAAGGCAAAAAAATCCAGGCTTACCTGGGAGTGATCACCGGAGAAGCCATCATGGGAGCCAACATGTTCAAGGACTTGTTTGCGGGAATTCGCGACCTTGTGGGGGGACGCTCATCCGTTTATGAACGCGAATTGACCCGGGCGCGACAGGTGGCCCTGCAGGAGCTGGAAGAACGCGCCGCTGCCCTGGGCGCGGACTCTGTTGTAGGCGTGGACATCGATTACGAAGTGCTGGGCCAGAATAACGGCATGCTGATGGTTTCGGTGAGTGGCACTGCTGTCCGGACTTCCTGAAAAAGGCCTCGACGGAGCGCGGAACAAGGCGGCGGTCGTCAACGGATATGCATGAGCCGGTATCCGTTCAGCGCCCGTTCAGGAGCCGCGAGACCGCCGCAAGGGAAGAATCCTGCCGGATCCGTACTGGACGTCCGCTCCGGAATGGCATACAATCTGGCATGAGCCTCCGATGAATGCAGAGAACCGGCTGATCCGCTTGCCGAACCGCCTGGTGCTGGGGAACTACCCCGACATCCGCAAAATCCTGCGTGAATTGCATTCCAACCAGGCGCTTACTCTGGATTTTTCACAGGTTGAGCAGATGGACTCAACCGGTGCTGCCGTAGTCAGTCATCTGCTGCGAACGCATCCGGGATCGCGCCTGATCGGGCTTTCTTCGCGCCTGCGAAACATGCTGGACGTGTTCAGCGGCAGTCGTATTCCCTTGCCCGACACCGGGGATGCAACAGCCGCTGAGACCGGAACGACATGGAGTGAATCATTCAAACAATTCCTGGTCCTGATGGCGGACGAATTCGCTCATGTCTGGCATTTTCTCTGGAAGCGCCGGGGAGTCTATCCGGGAGAAGTCCGTCATCAGCTCTACCAGATGGGTTATGGCTCTTACGGGATCGTCAGCGTGATCACGTTCCTGGTGGGTGTGACCATCGCCCTGACCACGGCCAAACAACTCAACGCCTTCGGAGCCGACATTTTTCTGGCGGATGTGGTCGGGTTCGGGATGATCCGCGAGTTGGTCCCGTTGATGGCGGGGATTATTCTGGCCGGCAAGGTCGGTGCTTCCATTACCGCCGAGATCGCTTCCATGAAAGTGCTGGAGGAAGTCGATGCGCTCCGGACCATGGGCGTGAACCCGGAAAAATTCCTCATGGTCCCCCGCCTTATCGCCATCGGCCTCGCGGTTCCGCTACTGGTCACCCTGGCCAATATCGTGGGCATTTTCGGCGGCATGCTGGTCGGCAAATTTTTCTCCGGCATTTCTTTCAAAGCCTTTTATCAGGAAATGCGCACCATAGTCGAATTGGAAGACCTTCTAATCGGCATGGGCAAAACCATGGTCTTCGGCTGGGTCATCGTGATCAGCAGTGGATTCAAGGGCTTCTCGGTGTCCCGCGGAGCTGTCGGGGTGGGCATCGCCACCACGGAATCCGTCGTGTTGTCCATATCTTTGATCATTATTCTCGACAGCATTTTTGCGCTGTTGCTCTACTGAGATGGTTGACCAGATGATTATCCGCACACATCAGTTGAACGTGGGATACAACGGATTTACTGTTGTGTCGGGCATTGACCTGCAGGTCAGAAGCGGACGCATCATTGTGGTCCTGGGCCAAAGCGGCTGTGGCAAAACCACTTTGCTCAAAACCCTGATCGGCCTTTTACCCCCGATCTCCGGATCAGTCGAGTTTGATGGCCGGCCCGTCGATTTCAGGTCCGAAGAATCCCTGCAGCGGTTATTCTTGCGTATCGGTGTGTTGTATCAGAATGGAGCGTTGCTGAATTCGCTCAACCTCTACCAGAATATCGCCCTGCCCATCACCATGCATCATCCCGTCATCCATCAGAATATCCGCGCCGAAATGGTGACCAACCGCCTGCGCCAGGTCGGTTTAGCTGCGGATATGGAGCGATATCCCGCGGAACTCAGCGGCGGCATGCGCAAACGGGCCGCCCTGGCCCGGGCGATGATTCTGGACCCGGAGGTCATCTTTTGCGATGAACCTTCCGCTGGACTGGACCCGATCACCGCCTCGGGTCTCGATGAATTGATGCTCAACCTGAAAGCTCTGCTGGGCATCACATTCGTCGTCGTCACCCATGAACTCCGATCAATCGAACGCATTGCCGATGAGGTTGTGGTGATCGAGGGAGGGAGTATCCGCTTTAACGGGCCGTATGCGCAGTTACAGCACAGCGAGGATCCGTTTATCAAAGCATTTTTTCTCAAACAGCAGGCGGATTCAAGGGGAATGCATCCATGATCACCAAAGAGCAGAAAAAGCGTCTGGGCATATTTGTTTTCATTGCGACGATCTGCCTGTTGCTTGTGCTGGCTTCTTTCATCATCCCCTTGTTGATGGATCGCGGCAAGGCCTACACCATTGACTTCCGGGGCATATCCGTTGGCGGCCTGGAAAAGGGCGCCACGGTTAAATACCAGGGTGTACGCGTCGGCGCCACAGAAGAGATCCGCGTCAATCCCTCAGACCTGAACTCAATTCTGGTCACGGTGCGTATCCGGCGTCATTTTGACATTAAAGCGGATATGAAGGCAAAACTCATGTTCACCGGGATCACCGGCCTGAAGTACATCGAATTGTACGGAGGCAGCAATGAATCGCCCCGTATTCCTCCCGGAAGCCTGATCCCCACTGAACCCGGCATGGGGGAAAAAGCCGAAGACATCGTCAAAAACATTGACGAGGCGGTCAAACGCATCAACGAGGTCCTCAGTCCGAACAATCAGAAAAACATTGAGGAATTCGTGGTTCAACTCAATAAAACCGCAACGGTCCTGAGTGAAGTTTTCCAATGGCGCCGCGTCAACCTGGAAGAATTGTTGATCCAGCTGGATAACGCCTCGGCCAATATCGAGCACGCCACCGCTGAATTGGATCAATTCATGGTCAAGCTCAACCAGGCGCTGCCGACGGAGCGGTTGCAACGCATCGGTAGTGATCTGGAGACATCAATCAACCACTTATCCCAACGCTTCTCTGAAAACGAATTCGGCAAACTGATCCGTGAAACCGACACCGGTGTGCAACGTATCAGCCAGGCGATTGTTGAATTGAAACATGAAATCGGGGTTGCCGTGGATCTGATTCGAGATACTTTTGACAATCTCAGGGTCTTTACGCGCCGGTTGGATGAAGATCCCAATATCCTGATTCGCAAGAGCAAACGCAGGAGGTAGATACCCATGAAACGACCTCGCATTCTAATGTTGAGTCTCACCCTGCTGGTGCTGGGATGCACAACCGCAACTGAAAAACGGTATTTTCAGCTCTATATCCCGCCGCCGGAAACAATGCCGGACCGCGTTATTGTTTCCGGAACCGTCCGGGTCAACCCCGCGAACGTGGATCGGGTCTATGAAGGCTATCGGCTGGTTTACCGCCTTTCACCCTATGAACTGGATTTTTACAATTACGTGTACTGGGTCAAAAAGCCTTCGCGGATGATCAGCGAACTCCTGTCTGATTACCTCCGCGAACGAAACGTCTTCTCCCGTGTCCTGCATCAGACCGAATCGATCGAGCCGGACTGGGTATTGGAGAGCCATGTCTACGCTTTGGAAGAATGCGACCGCAGCGACGCACGCTACGCTCGCCTTTCCATGTTGCTGCGCCTCGTCAACAGGTCCGACAACCATGTCCTGGCTGAGCATCGCTTTGACCGCATGAACCGCTTGAATCGCCAGGATTCACGGCTTCTGCCCGGAATCCTGTCGTTGATTCTGAAGAGCGAATTGGATCAACTGGTGGAAAAACTGAAGCCGCAGAACCCGGCCTCGTCATGATCAGTGGCGCGGGTAACGGTTCTTCCGCCTTTGATTGAACGGGGGAAAGGCTTTCCGGCTGACGCTCTTGACAAGAGCGTTGCCATCCGATAGTTTCTAACGCATGACCCACGACAAAGCCATTGACGAGCCCAGCGTAGAGGTCCGCCTGATCCGTCAGCAGGACCCTTCCTTCCGCAGCCAGCTGCAAGACCTGTATCGACATACCGGGTGGCTGGAAGCTCACGATGAGTCCAACGACAATTGGATTTCTTTCCTGGTTTCAGGTAGTTTCTGCTGTTTCGGAGCCTTTCATGAAGAGCGTCTGGTCGGTTTCGGGCGCGCGATCTCAGACGGGGTATCGGATGCCTATATCCAGGATGTCATGGTGGCCGATGCTTACCGCGGCCTGAACGTGGGAAGCCGCATCGTGAGAGCGCTGCTGGATGAGCTTCAACAACATGAAATCAAGTGGATCGGGCTGATTGCGGCTCCGGGCACAGCCCCCTTCTATCGCCGCCTGGGTTTTCTCACACTCACCGGCCACGTTCCCATGCGTTACCAGGAGAAAGAAAACCATGCAGGTTGACGCGTCACGCTTTGCGCCGATCCATATCTCCGACCAGGCGAGATTTCATCAACACCTGGAAAGACACCCGACTCCGTCTTCACATTACAATTTTGCCGCGCTTTATTGCTGGCAGGATGAATACCAGACCACCTGGCAGATCGCTGACGATCAACTCTTGATCCTGAACGGCAAGACCCGCACGCTGCTCATGCCCCTGGGGCCGGAAATGCCGCTGAGCGCGCTGGTCACGCTTTCGCAAAGCCTGCGGAAACAGGGCTTATCCGGCCGCATCGCACTGATTCCACCGCATTACCTTGAACGTCATCCGGAGTTGGAAACCCATTTCATCCTCGAACGTGATTTGGATAATGCCGACTATATCTACCCGTGTTCGCAACTGGCTGAATTGAAGGGGCGGAAGTTTTCCCGCAAACGCAACCAGATCCATCAATTCCTGGCCAATCATGCCGATTTCATCAGCCGTACGCTTGATCCCGAGGAATGGCCCCATTGTCGTCAACTGGCCGCGGAATGGAGCCATAAAAAGCTCGAGGTCAGCTTGAATGATTCTCCTGAATTCAACGCGTTGCAGCGTGTGTTTCCGAATTGCCGCGCACTCGGTATTCATGGTTTCGGGTTGTTCTCGGCGCGAAAGCTGGTGGCGTTTTCGATCTGGTCGCGCCAGAATCACGACACGGCAACCATTCATTTCGAAAAGTTTGACCCGCATGAAAAAGGCGCCGCCCAGATGATCAATCGCGAAACCGCCGCATTCCTCTTGCCGTGGGCCGCCTGGATCAACCGCGAACAGGACCTCGGTATTCCCGGCCTGCGCAAGGCCAAATCGTCCTATCTCCCGGCCCGGCTTCTGTGGGGCTTTACCGCGACCCCCCGTGATGACATTCCACAGCCGGGTGGTTCAATCACCCTTGACAACCCGTCCCGCTCCACACATAATACAAGATGATTGAGAACGCAAACGCCGCTGTTTGACAAAGACAATAAGGAGAATATCATGGCATTCAGCACAACCAGAAAAGATGAAAACACGATCTCACCCATTGATTCCCCGCTCCCGGCGCACTCGGAGTCCACGATCGGAGATTCGCTGTCGATAGAGGGTGAGATCCACGCGGATGAACCACTGGTCATCAGAGGCAGAATCAAGGGCAATGTCCATGTCAACCAGCAACTAGTGATCGCTGAATCCGGTCAGGTGAACGGTGATCTGTACGGTAAGGTTATTATCATCCGGGGAACGGTTAAAGGGAAAGTGGTTTCCGCGCAGAAATTGATCATCACCGGATCCGGAACCTTCCACGGCGACATCGCCGCTGAAAAACTGGTGATCGAGGAAGGCGCCCGCTTCAAGGGCCATGTCACCATGGATTCGCAACAGCCTCCCCAGCCCCAGAAAACGGCTGCCGCCAAGCCGGCCGAAAAAAGTCCGGCCAAACCGGAACGATGAGCTGCGGTGTGCTTATGATTTCCGCAGCAGTTGCACATCACGCTGATTGAGAATGCCGCTGAGGCGCAACGCCGTCACGCTGCCGGCGATGTGCATGATTCCGTTCCACTTTCCCTTTGACGGACTGGTTGATTCCAGGCGGGTTTCCATTATGTTCAACCCGGTCCCGACCTGTTTTCGTGCCTCTCGCATGCGTGCCGCCAGTTTCCGCTTATCGCTGTCACGGAAAACCAGTTGAAACAGCTCCGTGTATGGGGGAAGATGAAACCAGCGCCGGTATTTCGACTCCCGCTGCAGGAAGTCCTCATGGGAATGGAGCGACCGCAACCCGTAATGGAAATGAAAGGCGGAAAAAACATCCACAACGCCTCCGTCAACAACCCATTCCCGCATGCGCCCGACCGCAGCATGGACCTGTTCGGCTGCGCTGTAGCCGGAAAAATGAAAATCCGATTCCGGACGAAAATAGATGATGGCCGAGAAAACATGCCGGAATTCCGGTCTCAGCGCCGCCCAGGTCCCCATTACCACGGCGCAACCGCCGGCTGAAGCGGCCGCTTCTACGACAGCAGGCGGAGAATCCGCCGTGATAATTGGAGGTGCCGAGCCCAGAATGCGTTTTTCGACCTGATCACGCAGGGATTCCAGGTTGACTCCTGGCACACGCAGCCACTCCGTCTGACAACGCGGGCATCGGGTTTCACTCTTCCAGGGGCTGTTGCAATGCGGGCATACCTGGGGGTGATCCCCCGCTTTTCCGGGCAACATGATATGACCGCAATGCGGGCATCTGGCTGTCTGGCGACATTGGGGACAGAAAAGAAACTCCTCTCCCCGCAAGCGGTTGACAATGATCAATACACGGCGGCCGGAGGCGATGTAAACGGAAATCCGTTGCAGCAGCGACTGGGGAATCCCCGGTATCCCGGCTTGCAGCGGCAGGACTTCGGTTTCCAGCGGCTTTTCACCACGGCGATCCTGCACACGCGCAAATGACCGGCGCCGATACACCGGCAAGGGATACGTGTGGTCCCCCTGGATGAAAGGAATCCTGAGCACGGCGGCCCGCAAACGCGCCAACTCCGGGCCGACTTCGCTTTCCCTCTCGGCGGGACGGGTCTGCCAGGCGGATGGTTGATCCACGACAATGGCTCCCAGTTGGGAAAACGGCAGCAATAATGCGGACTGCCCGCCCGCGACCGCCATCGGCTCCCCCGCGGCCGTCCGCGACCATATCGATTCCCTTTCCTTCACGGACACAAGCGAATGGTAAGCGACGACTCCGGGTAATTCGGCCATCCATGCCAGTGCGCTGCGCCGGTCCGCGGTCAACAGGAGCACGCTGAGCCCCATACTCAGGCGGGATGCGATCAGCTCCCGATAAAACAAACCGCGATCGTAAGCCAGAATCAGCTGCTCGCTGAATCCCGCTCCCGGCATCGAATCTTTATCGCTGTACGCGGGATCATCCATGCCACGCGAAGAAATGATGAACTCTGCCGGCAATTGCGCCGCGTTTTTCTTGATTGCCGGAAGGTTCAGAGATGACAGCGATGGGCCGGACTTGCCATTCACCAGCATGCGTATCTGGCGTCGGTTGCGGCGCCGTGGGGATAATGCGCCATCCATGAGAACTCCGGGGGCCAGTATAAAGCGTTGCGCCGCATGCGCGGCAAATGACAGGTAATGGGGTGACAAGCGGAATGAGTCCCTGATCCAACCCGCGACCGGTCGGGTACGTCCGCTGTACGTGGAGGACATGCCTGTGATCCATCCGGTCTCCAGCCGGTTTCCGATGGGGACAACCACGCGGCTTCCCAATCCGACCATCTCCATAGCGGATTCAGGCATGGAATAGGTTAAGCATTCACGCAGGTTCAGGGAAATGGCGATTTGTACGTGCACGGATCAGCGATTGAGAATTTTTAAAACTTCCTGCATGTCGGCCCAGACTTCCCACTTCGATTTTGAAACCGCCTCCGGTCCTCTCTGGTGCAGGATAAAGGAGGGGTGATAGGTACACACTACCGGAATCTTTTCAAAGGACCACACCCGCCCCCTGAGCCGGGAAATGGGCGTTTGGGATCCCAGCAGGCTGTTGGCGGCGACTTTGCCCAGGCAAACAATCACCTTCGGGGTCAGGAGGGCGATCTGGCGGCGCAGGAAAGGCAAACAGGCCGCCACTTCATCCATATTCGGATCCCGGTTCCCCGGAGGGCGACATTTCACGATATTGGAGATGAATACCGAATCACGCCCGTATCCCATGCGTTGGATGAGGCGGTCCAGTAACTGGCCGGCGTTGCCCACAAAGGGCTTTCCCACCTGATCTTCCTGTTGGCCGGGGGCTTCACCGACAAAGAGGATTTCCGGATGCGAGGATCCTTCACCGGGAACGGCATGGTGACGGGTTTTGTGCAGAGCACAACGGCTGCAGGAGCGAATCCGGTTGTGCAGGTCCTCAAGCGAATCCGTCTGCTTGACAGTCAATACTTCGCTGGACAAACGCAGATTGTCGACCCCCATATCGCGGTAAAAACGCAGCCATTCAGCCAGAACCGCTCTATTCATCTGTATCCTTGGAACGATTCTTCCGCAAGTTGATGCGCACGACTTCGTCCGCGATCTTCTCAGCCAATTCGGATTTTTTGAGCCTGGGAAGTTTCACGACCTCATCGGCCGTTATCAGGAAAACCTGGTTGGATTCGACTTCAAAAGCGGGGTTGTCCTTGGTTATCTCGTTGACCACCAGCAGATCGAGGTTCTTTTGCCGGAATTTGAGCTTGCCGTTTGCGACTGCGTCACGTGTTTCCGCTGCGAAACCCACCAGAATCTGCTCAGGCGTACGCTGTTTCCCGGCCTGATAAAGAATATCCGGGTTGGGAACCAGTTTTAAAACTGATTCGCAATCCGCCTTTTTCAACTTGTGAGGGCTGGCCGTTTCCGGGCGGAAATCACTGACGGCCGCTGCCATGATCACCACGCCGGCATTCGCAAAATACCTGAAAACAGCCGCGTGCATCTCCCGCGCGGTTTCCACCTTGATCAACGTCACCCCTTCCGGATAGCGACACACCGGACCGGACACCACCACCACTTCCCCGGCGAATTTTTGGGAAAAAACCCGGGCCAGGTGCCATCCGGTCAATCCGGATGAACGGTTTCCCAGGAATCGAACCGGATCCAGGGGTTCACGGGTCGGTCCGGAGGTGATGAGGACGCGATCAAACACGCTCCGCTCCCAGGCAGTACGCGACAACGCGTTCCGGTTCCGCAAGCCTGCCTGAGCCCCGCGTTCCGCAAGCCAACTCACCTGCGTCGGGAGAGACGACTTCGACTCCCATCTCTTCCAGGCTGGACAGGTTACGCACGACAGCCGGATGGGCGTACATGTGGTCATTCATCGCCGGTGCCACTACCACCCTCCCCGGGAAAGCCAGAAAAGTGGCGGTCAACAAATCATCCGCCATCCCGGCGGCCATGCGTGCCAGGGTGCCCGCACTGGCGGGGGCGACCAGGAACAACTCATGCCCGCGCCCCAGGTTGACATGCAGTAACGGATCCTGGCCGGCTTCAAACCAACTTGAATGCACCCGGCCTTCAACCAGGGCGGAAAAGGTCAGCGGCTGAATGAATCGGCAGGCGTTACGGGTCATAATCACGGTGACCGAATGGCCCTGGCGCTGGAAGCCGCGCAGAATCTCCACGGCTTTGTAGGCGGCTATGGAGCCGGTCACTCCCATCAGGATGTTCATGAGCCTTCCTCAAGAATGCGTTTGACCCGCGCCAGTTGACACTGCGAGCGCTGTTCCATGGCGCGTGTGATATGAATCAGGGCTTCCAGGGCATTGTCCAGGATATCGTTGATCACGATAAAATCAAAGCGGGGATGCAGCGACATCTCATACAGGGCGGTTTTCAGCCGCTGTTCCAGTGACGGCGTCCATTGCGATTCGCGCTTCATCAGGCGCCTTTTCAATTCATGCACGGAGGGCGGCATGATGAACACGGACATAATCTCTGGCAGTTGGGTACGAATGGCTTCCGCGCCCTGAACATCCACATCCAGGATCAATGATCGGGATTCCCTGGCAGATGACCGCAATTCAGCCCAACTGGTTCCGTAACGCTCCCCGTGGACCTCCGCCCATTCCACAAAAGCATCCGCCTTTATCATGGCGGCGAATTCCGCGGCATCCACAAAATGATAATCCACTCCAGGAGTTTCCCCCGGTCTTCTGGCACGCGTGGTGTGGGAAACCGCGAAACTCATCCGCGGAATCTCCATCAGCAGGCGGCGCACAAGGGTTGTCTTCCCTGAACCGGATGGGCCGGACAATACCAGCAGGTTTTCCCCGCGTGACCCGGATTGCGATTCTGGGATCATGAAATCAGTCCTCCGTATTTCCTCGCACCGGCCTGGCCGCCGACTCTTCTCCCCCGGCTTCCTCCATGCGCGCGTTCAAGGAGGCCACCGATATCGCAGACAAAACCACCGGTCCGGATCGGGTGATCAAAACAGCCCGAACCTTCTTCCCCATGGTAGCGTCGATCAATTCACCCCGCTCACGTTTTTCACGGATAAAGCGTTTAATCGGCGCCGAACCGGGCTGAATAATCGCCAGCACCTGAGCGCGGGTCAGGCTGTTTCCGAAACCGATGTGCAACAGAACCCTACTCGACATTCTGAACCTGTTGGCGAATTTTTTCGATCTCGCGCCGGACCATCAGGATCTGGCGATGAATTTCCAGAGAACCCGTTTTGGACGCGATGGTATGCGTTTCCCGCAACATCTCCTGTGACAGGAAATCCGCTTCACGCCCTTTGAGTTGCAGGTCCGGATCCACGGTCAGGGCTTCCAGCCTCTGGGCATGCGTATCCAGGCGCCGGATCTCTTCACGGATGCAACTCTTCTCCGCCGACAGCGCGGCTTCCTGGGCGATCCGCCGCTCATCCAACTCGTATTCTTTTACAAAGCGCCTGATTTTTTCCTGCAATGCCGCAAAAACCTGGTTTTCGATCTGCTCGGCTTCGGCTTCGATCTCTTTCAGGAAAATCAATATCTGCCGCAACGATTCCAGCAGGCTGCGTTGAATGAACTCCCCCTCTTCGGCACGACTGGCCACGAAATCATCACAGACTTGATTGATTGCTTTGCGAATCATATCCAGGCTTGCCGGAGACATTTTTTCAAATTCGTAGTCAAGGTGAAAGATCATGGGGATTTTCATCAACGAATCAAGCGAGAGGTTGATGGGAAATTTGTGCCTGCGGTTAAACGGCGCCATTTTTTCCATGATTTCGTCCAGCAGAAATTCGTTAAACTGAATATTCCATTTCAACGGGTCCCGTTCAAACAGGTTGAAAACAATTTCCACCTTTCCGCGGAAGACTTTTTCCTTGATAATCTCTTTGATCAGTTTTTCCGAATTCGGCGTGATCCCGGTGCCCCTGAAACCGAGCTCAAGGAACTTGTGGTTCAGGGATTTTATGGAAAACGAAAATGAAAAATCATTGAAATCGAACCGCCCCTGGGCGAATCCGGTCATACTCTTCATGCGTCACATTATAATGTCCATCTCCGGGAATTGCAAATTATAAAGGGAATAGTAGAGTCCGCGCCGCTTCAGCAGATCACGATGATTTCCGGATTCACGAATACAGCCGTTTTCAATCACCAGGATCATGTCCGCTTCAATGATGGTTGACAAACGATGCGCGATTACGAAGGTTGTCCGTCCCTCCATTACGTCAAGCATGGCTTCCTGAATGGCCTTTTCAGACTCCGTATCCAATGCGGAAGTCGCTTCGTCAAACACCATGATCCGGGGCTGGCGATAAATGGCACGGGCAATCAGGATGCGCTGGCGCTGGCCGGTAGACAGGAAAACCCCCCTCTCCCCTACCCGGCTTGCGTAATTCCGCGGCAGTTTCTCAATAAAATCTGCGGCACGGGCGATTCGAGCCGCTTCACGGATCTCCTTGATTCGGGGCTCCCCGGAGCCGTAAGCGATATTATTGGCAATGGTGTCATTGAACAGAAAGACATCCTGAGTCACAAGGCCGATATGCCGGCGTAGAGATTCCCTGGTGATCCACGCCGTATTGATGTCATCCAGCAAAATCTGGCCACTGTCCGGTTCGTAAAAACGCATCAACAGATTCATCAACGTGGTCTTGCCTGATCCGCTCGCGCCCACCAATGCCACCACCTCGTTGGGCTGAACCGAAAAACTGACATTGCGGATCACGGGCGTATCCGGGGAGTAAGCGAAACAGACATCCCTGAACTCTATTTTTCCGGCCACATGATCCAGACTTCTGGCTCCCGGAGGTTCACGGGTGACGGAGTCGGTATTCATGATTTCCTGTACCCGTTCATAACCGGCTTTTCCCTGCTGGTAATCGTTGTTGGCCTGGGACAACCGCTTGATCGGGTTGTACATCAAAAACAGAGCCGCCAGGAATGAAGAGAACTGTCCCGGACTCATGACGCCTTGCGCAATCCGCCGCATACCCAATGTAAAGATGATGGCCGCCACCAATCCTCCGATGGTGTGCATCACGGGCGATGCCATGGAATAAACCAGGGCAATGCGTGAATTGATATGGTAATGGTCATGGTTCAGGCCGGAAAAACGCCGGATCTCTTCCTCCTCCATATTGTAGGCCTTGACAATCTTATTTCCGGTCATGGTTTCGGTAAAAGCATTGGACAACTGCGCCACGGCCTCCTGCGACTGGATCCCGCGCTTCTTCACCCGGCGTCCGAATATGGCTAGGAAGAAAGCCGCGACCGGCAGGATCAGCAACGAGATCAAAGACAGGTACCAGTCGTGAAAAAAAATCACAAAGAGCAGCGCAACCAGGGTCAGGCTTTCGCGCACGTAAACCGCAAGCGTTTCCGATACCGCGAACTTGATTTTCTCAATGTCATTGGTGAGACGCGAAACCAGGTCTCCGGTGCGTGATTTTGAAAGAAAATCAATCGACTGGTACATGAGGTTGCGATACAGGTCATTGCGGATATTGCGTACCACCTTCAAGCCCAGGGTTTTGGTATAGTAAAGGGAGAAGAACTGAAAAACCGCCTGCCCCAGAAATGATATAAAGAGCAATTGCGGCAGCAGCAGGGTCATTCCCTGGCGATCGACCTGGAACAGGTCCTGAATCCAATTACGCACCCTGAGACCTTTTTCAACCATGGCCGCGGTTCCGCCGGCACCCTGAATAAACAGTTCATCCATCAAAGGCTGGATGATCAGTGCGAACATGGCGGTGAAAGCGGCCACAAGGGTCATGAAAAAGAGAGCCAGGACCAGGCGCTTGCCGTAGGGACGGATGTAGGTGAAGATCGATTGCCCGGATGTCGTCACCGGATTTCATCCTCAGGTGCGTTTCCAGGTTTGTTGTCCGGGACTGAATCATCGGCGGAAGCGGATTCATGACGATGATACAAACCAACCAGAACAGGTGAAAACATGTACACCACGGTTAACACCGGTATGGTCTGCCTGGGATACACACTGCCGAAAGCAATCATTCCGGCCAGGATGAAAAGGAAGATCAGGCTGTGTCGCGGCTGGATGCGCTTCATGGTGCGATAACGGATATTGGAAATCATCAGGAATGCAACCAGCATGACGTAGGCGGCAAACAACAAGACATGCAGGGGATGAACCGGAGGGCGCTCGAATATCAGCACCACGGACAGCACACAGGACGCTCCCAGGGGAATGGGGATTCCAACAAACATATGCGATTCCGCACTCTTGGATTCCCGCAACATATTAAAACGTGCCAGGCGCATGATACCCGCGCTGAGAAACAAAAAACCGATCACGCGCCCGATCTGGGGATAGGTGTCTTGAAATCCCCAGACGTAAATCATCACCGATGTCACCAGCCCGAAAGTCACGCCATCCACAAGCGTGTCCAGTTGCATGCCGAATCGCGATTCCGTGTTGGTCAAGCGCGCAATCGTGCCGTCAAATCCATCCATCACAACGGCGATGATTACAAAATACACGGCCTGTGCGTAATTTCTCTGCATGATCTGCAACAGGGCAAGATAACCGAGCAACAGGTTGAATGTCGTGAACACGGAAGGCAGGAATGAAACCCGCAACCTGCGGTGGCCTTCCGCGGCTGACCGGTCGACCATCCGCCGGTCTTCTTTACTGCGTCTACGGCTGGGAATCATGGGCACCTGTCCCCTGGAGAATCGATACGCACGCGGTAAGCCGCAATCATTCGCTGCATGGCGTCCTTGATCAGGAGTTTGCGTTTTTTCAATTCCCTGACATGAATCAATTCCGTCTCGGTGCCGCTTCCGGCTCCGGACAAATCATCGATCTGCTGCTGAAACTCCTGGTGTTCTATAAACAAACGCCTGAATTCACTGTCTTTCTCAATCAGGATCTCTTTTATGCGCTGATCTTCCATGCTTAAATCTGCCGTTGCCGGGCTTCCTTCTTATTGCGGCAAAATTTCAGGTAATTCTGCAGGTTCCGGTCCCTGCCGATAATCGACAATGTCGACACCGTCGCTTCCTGCACCGATTTGTCCATCACGTTCAAAACGATATAATCCAGCCCCCGCGAGATGGCCAGAGACAGAAAATAGGCTGTGAGCATGAATCGACGCGGTAATCCGTAGGAAAGATCGGTCAGGTTTCCGATTGTTTTCACCTGGGGAAAATCCATTTTAAACAGATCAAGGGTCTTTAAAAAGGTTTTCCCATGGGAAAAGTTTTCTTCCAGCGGCTGAATGATGGGGTCCAGCAGAATCTGCTTCCTGCTGATCCCCCTGTCCAGCAGGGCATCCACATATCTCTGCGCCACCAGCAGGGATTTCTCGGGGTAAATATCATTATCCCGCGGATCTTCGCGTGTCAACGCCACGATATGCACGGTTTTCGGCGAAGCCTCGATGGCTTTACAGATGGCTTCGACTTTTTCCAAATTGAACTCGATGTCGCCCACAATGAGTTCATTACGGGCGATCTCAATGGCTTCGACCAGCGTCGCGATGTTTTCGCTGCGCACAAACACGCGCGCGCCCAAATCTTCGACCATGGGGATCACTTTGCGCAAGAAGGGCCTTTCCTGGTGCAGAAGCGGCATCGCATTGAGTTCGATGTACTCCGCCCCGTTTGCCAACTGGTGCTGGGTTTCTCGCCGGATGAATTCCACATCCATCTTGTTCATCTTGTCCAGCACTTTCTTGTTGCCTGAATTGAGTGAATTACCGATAATGGTGATCATTGTGCCTGCTTCCTAAACATTAAAGAACTCTTTTAGAATGGAAATCACATCATTGCTGGACTGTTCCAGTCGGGGTCCGCAAAGATAAGCGCCGCTGTTCACCGGATAAACCCCGGCGATTTCCGCCGCCGCCTCTCTCAAGTCCTGCGGCAGCGCGCAACCATCCAGAGCGGACGCCGACAACGCCCCCGAACGCACGGCATCCAACACCGCGCCGGCGTCAACGACACCGGGCGCAGAGAGGTCCACCAGAATGGCTGAAGGTTTCATGCGTGAAAGATTCATGGCATGGAGCAGGTTGCGGGTGTCGGGCGTAGAAGGCAGATGCAGACTCACGATGTCCGCGCATGCCAGCAGGTGCTCGAGCGGCAATCTTCTGGCGGGAAATCCGGGTTGAACTTCTTCGATATCGCAGTAAAGGATTTCCATTCCCAGGTTAAACGCCCTGCGGCCGACCTCACTTCCGATGCGTCCGAACCCGACTATCCCGAGGGTCAGTTTCTCTTCTTTCTGACAGCCGGAAAACGTATCATGAACAGAATCACTTTCGGCGTGCAAGTCATGGTAAGCGGGGCCGATTCGATAGAGACAGGCCAGAATCAACGCCAAGGTGTAAGCGGCCACCGATGCGGATGTCGCAAAAGGCGTGCAACGCACGTAAATGCCTTTGCCTCCGGCGTATTCCAGGTCGATTTCTCCCGGATTGCTCGCGGTTCGAATCAGCAGCCGCAATTGCGCGGCTCTCTGCAGGAAATCCCGCTTGACCGGAGTGCGGTCATCCACTACGACCGCATCAACATGCGCAAACTCTGATTCCGCTGCAAGATTGGAAAAGTCATCGATCTCCTGGATTTCAAATTCGGGAATTGATCTCAGGTCTTCTGCCATTCCGGCATTCAGGTTTCCTGCCAACAGGACTCTGATCACTTCCGATTTCTCCTGAAATCACTCGGATGTATATTCAGTCTTGCAATTTTCACAGGGTAGTGAGAATAGCAGAATATCGCCATGGAGTCAAGATAATCAGCCATTGTATCCAGTCGAATACTTGCAGCAAGCCAAAAAATCCCGTACACTTTTCCCCGGAGAAACCCGCCAGGGTGACTCACGGGAGTGGCAAATGCCCATGAATCGCATTACCGAAGATTTAAAACAAATGCGCCGTCCGGAAAGCCATATAAACCCTGATGTACTTGAGGCACTGCCGTTCTCTCCGCCGGATTCGCAGACCCGGATCGAGATCTCGCAACCGGAATTCACCTCATTGTGTCCCCGCACCGGGCTGCCTGATTACGGCACAATCCGCATTCGCTATGTACCCCGGGAAAAAATCGTGGAATTGAAATCACTGAAATACTATTTGCTGCAGTTTCGACAGACGGGGATTTTCTACGAGCGCCTGACCCGCCTGATTCGAGATCACCTGGTGGCATTGCTCGAGCCGCTGGAACTCGAAGTGGAAGCGGTATTCACCCCCCGGGGCGGATTGTCTTCCACGATTACGTCAAATTACCGATCCGCTTCAAACCGAAACACCTGAAGCGGATGATGCATTCTGCCCGGCGGCCAGAGTAGCGAAGATCTTTTTGTACTTGCCGCGAATCACCGGCCAGCTGTAGTGGCGTTGAAAAAAACCGGCGCCATTGCTTCCCAAGCGCGCACGCAGGGATTCATCGAGGCTCAATCGCTTCCATACGGCGACAAACTCCGCGTAATCGGTATACCATAGACCGGCATTGCTGCGAATGCATTGGCCGCGGAGCACCTCGGTGCGTCCGTTCACCATGGCGGGTTTTTCCAGCGCCCAGGACTCCAGCGTCACCATGGACAACGATTCAAACTGCGAGGGATTAATCAGGAAAAGGCTCCCTTTCAATGCATTGAATTTCTCATGGTCCGGCATGAATCCCAGATAGTGAATCCGGGGGTGCTCGGGAACCGGAATCCAGGCTTTTCCGATCAACACCAGGTGGCATTCCGGTTGCTGCTCCCGATCCATTGATGTATAAAAATCGAGCAGTTCCGGAACCCCCTTGTTCTCGTCCAGGCGTCCGATATAAACCGCGTAGGGCGCATGAATGTCATGGCGATCACGAAATCCCCGGACATCAAAATGTTGCGGGATCTCCGAACCGACACCAACGACCAGTCCCGGGACGTTCCTATTGTCGGATACGCGGTTGATCAGGGATTTTTCTTCAGGGGAATTGTATACGATCGCCCCCGGCAAGCGGAATGTATCACGGAACATACGCAGGTACAGCACGGGATCATGCTCGGCCGTGGGTACCAGGATGGCCTTGTCGCGAAACCGGTTTACGCCATGCCAGGAATGGTAGTAGCGGTAAGAGAAGAAGACAAACCAATCGAATTCATGCTGCCGCGCGGCGAGGGTTTCCAGTAGATCGGGAACCAACGGTCCCTCTTCTTCAAGCCAGGCGGATTCATCTTCCATCCGGTGTTCCCGCTCAAAAACCAGGGATTGGATCTCGCCGAAACGCCGCGGGTCCCTTTCGCGTTCAACCCGGAACCGGTGGACCGGTATGCCGTTTATTTCACAACTGCCCTCTGGATAATGATGCGCCCAGGTTACGTAATTAATGGCCGTGGTGGTAAACACTTCCACAGCCACATCGCTGCGTATCCTTTCAGCGATGAGGCGCGCATGATACTCAGCGCCACCGTTAATCTCAAGGCCGTAGCGCTGCACAACTATGCCGACTCTGTACATGATTTTGTCATTATAGCATATCCCGCCGGGCCCCTTAGTGACAAATTTTGTCACCTGCATCTGCTTTGCGTGTACTCATGACACCATCACGCCCGCTAATCAATTAGAATCCGGATTTGGCCGCAAAAATGCTTCAGTTTTTCACATGACAAACGGAGTGGAAAACATGATACATGATCAACGGGGATTTACCCTGATTGAACTGCTGATCGTGGTGGCCATCATCGGCATTGTGGCGGCGCTGGCCATCCCCAACCTGTTGGTCGCGCTGCAACGATCACGACAGACCGCCACCCTGAACGATATCCGTACCATCGGTCAGGCGGTTACATCCTACGTGGTCGACAACGCCAGCGTGCCCAATATCTCCGGAACCGTGTCCCAGTTGAACCAGCCCTGGTTCAACAATTACTACCTGAAAACGTTCCCCACCCGCGATGGCTGGGGGTTCCCGCTGCGATACTCCGCTGGAGAATTAACCTATTCCGTGATATCTCTGGGCAGGGACGGTAACACCGGCCCGGAGCCTCCCACGGACTTTTATCGCGTCAGCGATCTGAGTCACTTCAATTATGACATCGTGTTCTGCAACGGAACATTCACCCGCTCCCCCCGGGTCAAATCCGGCAACTGACCTGCATTTCGCGACAATCTTGTAAGCAACGCAGGCTAGACGGAACCGCCACAGATACACGGGGAAGAATCAGTAATAGATTGAGCTGGCGACCTTGTACTTGTAGTTTTCGTTGTTGAAGAGATATCCGTTGTTGTAAAGGTGAAGCGCGCGCATGACATCGCCCCTGGCCACCTGGAGATAATGCTTGAGGATGCGGACTCCAAGATCGATATTATAGGTGATTTCAAAAAGTCGCGTGGAGTTGATGGCCAATTCATCTTTCCATACTGAATAGTTGATCTGCATCAGCCCGTATGCTCCCGCATTGGATACGGCGTCGGGACGAAAATCGCTTTCCACCTGGATCATGCTCATGACCAGATCGGGGTCAACCCCGTATTGCCGGCTTTTGTGATAGACGACTTCAATGATATTGGCGAATTCCGGTTCACGCTTGCGGAACACACTGTCCCGATAACGGAGCAAACCGGTTTGAGCAGTTGTTGTACGCAGTGAGGATAATTCTTTCTCGGTTTTCTCCAGGCGGGCGCGCAACGCCTCCGCCGTGAAAAAATTTGTTTCATTCTCCCGTGCCACATCGACCAATGCCGCAAACAGAACGGCAAATGCCATCACACATGGCACCAACAGGTAAAGGAATTTCCTATTCCTCATTTCCACCTCCCTGCTCTCCCTTATGGTACAAATATAGTGTGAATTTTACCAGAACACACTAAATATGTCAATTTTTGTGGATTTGTACCGGAAGGATCTGGCGAGATCATACTTTACCACAGATCGATTCCGGATGCAAGTCATTGCAAACCACACGCATGCCTGCGCGGAAACGAGGCCGAAAGTTCATGATGCGACCACTTGCCGGATATGCTAGAATCAGGATGGCTCGCATCCTTCGATGCGAGATTTCCAAGGAGTGAATAAGATGCCGGCACAGCAGAAACGAGCATTGATCAGTGTGTATGATAAACATGATATCGAAACGGCGGCCCGGATCCTGCACGAGCATAATTGGGAAATTCTTTCCACCGGAGGGACGGCCGCGCACCTGCGTTCCCACGGCATCCCCGTTACGGAAGTGAATCAGATCACGGGATTTCCCCAAATTCTTGACGGACGCGTAAAAACCCTTCACCCGATGATCTTCGGCCCGATCCTGGCGCGTGATATTCCCGATCATCACCGGGCATTAGAGGAATTGGGCGGCGGCTTCATCGAACTGGTGATGGTGAATTTCTATCCGTTTGAAAAAGCTCTCGAGGACACTCGTGCAAAAGAGCCGGAAATGGTTGAAAAAATCGATATCGGCGGTCCTTCCATGGTTCGCGCCGCCGCCAAGAACCACGCGCGCGTAACCGTGGTTGTGGACGCGGCCGATTATTTACCCGTTTGCCGCAAACTGGCCGCAGAAGGAGGCCTGGATCCATTGTCGCGGAAACACCTTGCCGCCAAGGCCTTTGCGGCTACCGCTCACTATGACGCCCTGATCGCCGGCTATTTCGGGGCACTCGATTCCCCCGCCACATCCACCATGACCATCACCGGTCGCAAGCACTTGGACCTGCGCTATGGGGAGAACCCCCATCAGGCCGCCGGGCTTTTCCTCACCTCGGCCCGGTCACCCCTGAAACGCATGCGCCAGTGGCAGGGGAAAGACCTGTCCTTCAACAATATTCTGGACGCGACCATGGTTTGGGAGGTACTGAGCCGCTTTCAGCAAAGTGATCCCTTCAGCGTGATCGTCAAGCACCAGAATCCATGCGGCGCGGCAACCGGGAATCAACTGGCGTCCGCCTTCGCCGCGGCTCTGGAGGCCGACCCGGTTTCCGCCTTCGGCGGCATCGTCGGTTTCAATCAGCCTCTGGATGCTGAGGCCGCAAGCCTCCTGAANNCTGGATTATGCGGAACACAACGATATCCGTTCCGTTCCCGGTGGATTCCTGTGGCAAGAGGCCGATTCCGTCACTCTCAGCCCCGATCGCTTTATCAACCAGTCTGAGCGTCCCGCGACCGCTTCTGAAATGCGCGATGTCGAACTGGGCTGGAAACTGATCAAGTTCGTAAAGTCAAACGGCATCCTCGTGGTTCGGAATGGAGCTGTGATCGGCACCGGTGCCGGGCAGATGAGTCGAGTCGACTCCGTACGCATCGCATTGGCCAAATGCGGCGAGCGCTGCCGGGGAGCCGTGCTTTTGTCGGACGCCTTCTTCCCTTTTCCTGATTCAGTAGAAACGGCCGCCGAACATGGAATCAGCGTGGTCGTGGAGACCGGCGGCTCAATCCGGGACGCGGATGTCATCTCGACCGCCCGGAAACTCAATATAACGCTGTTGTTTACCGGGATGCGGCACTTCCGCCATTGATCATTCCACTGGGGACGGCTGCATCAGGTCGATACCGGCCGCGGCGCTCAACGTGTAAAAAAGCCGCAGGGGAAATCCCATCACGTTGAAATAGCAACCGTCGATGCGCTTCACAAATACCGCAGCCCGGCCCTGGATGGCATAGGCGCCGGCTTTATCCTGATAGTGTTCCCGGTCAAGATAGCGTTCGATCTCTGTGGCGGTCAGAGTGGCGAACCAGACCCGGGTTCTTTCCACATCCAGCCATTCCCGTCCGCTCCGGAACAGAGCCACCGCGGTCCAGACCTGGTGCATCTTACCGGAAAGTGCATGGAGAATCTCGCGCGCGTGATCCCGCGAGCGGGGCTTGCCGACAATGGTGTCATTGAGAATCACCACCGTGTCGGCGCTCACGACCAGCACGTCTTCCTCGCCGGCCTGAGCCGCGGAGCGGCCCTTTTCCAGGGTGACCCTCTGAATAAAGTCCATTTTGTCTTCACCCGCGCGGAGCACTTCGGCAACCTGGGGTGGTCTGACTTCCGGGTCCAGGCCGATCATCCGCATCAGCTCGAGACGGCGCGGAGAACTCGAGGCCAGAACGACTCGCGGAAGCGTCGCCATGCCATCCGTATGCTTCATTTCAAGCCGTATTTTTCAATCAGGTATCGCAAGGATCGGTAGCTCAAATGCAACATTTCGGCGGTCCGTTTGATATTGGATCCGTTCATCTCCAGGGCTTCCTCGATCATGCGGCGGCTGAGATCGTCGATGTATTCCGAAAACGAAAAATTCTCCCGCTGCAGGATGTCGCGGATCTCCTGATGCGCAACCAGGTTTTCGGATACATGATACAGCAGCTCACTGGGGAGTGAACGCATGGACACCTGGCTGTCTTTTTCCAGAGCCACGGCGCGTTCCACGAAATTTTCCAGTTCACGCACATTGCCCGGCCAGTTATACTGCATGAATTGAGATATCACTTCGTCGGAAAATCCCCGGATCTGCTTGTTGAAGCGGCGATTGTACACAGCGAGAAAAAAATTCATCAATGACAGGATATCGTCACGCCTTTCCCTGAGGGCGGGTACGCGGATGGATATCACGTTCAGGCGGTAAAACAGATCGGACCTGAACACACCTTCCTTCATGTCCTGAGCCAGGTCCCGGTTCGTAGCGGAGATGATGCGCACATCCACAGGGATCTCGCGCTCGCCGCCCACGCGGCGAATCGTGCGTTCCTGAATGGCGCGGAGCAGTTTGACCTGCATTTTCTGCGACATTTCGGCGATCTCATCCAGAAAAAGTGTGCCCTGGTGGGCCTGTTCAAACAGCCCCGGCTTGTCGCGGTAGGCATCGGTGAAAGCCCCCTTGATATGTCCAAACAATTCACTCTCAAGCAGATTCTCCGGCAGTGCGCCGCAGTTTATGGAGACAAAATGGTGGTCCGCGCGGGGGCTGCGATCGTGTATCGCCCGGGCGATCAATTCCTTGCCGGTACCGCTTTCCCCCGTGATCAGCACGGTCGAATCCGTCCGGGATATGGTATCGACCAGGTCGTAAATCTGCAGCATGCGCCGGTTGCCGCCGACGATATCCCCGTAGCGTTGAAGCCCCGACAATTCCCGGCGCAATTCAGTGTTCTCGACCTCCAGGCTGCGGCGACTGATCGCTCTTGAAACCACAACCTTCAACTCATCGATATTAAACGGCTTGGTCACATAGTTTTCGGCACCGATTTTCATGGCTTCAACCGCATCCGCGGTAGAAGCGTAGGCGGTGATCATGATCACGGGAATGGACATGTCAATGCCCTTGATTTTCTTCAGCAGCTCAATTCCACTCAGATCCGGCATCTTGATATCGGATATGACCAGGCCGATCTTTTCCGTTTTAAGTAAATCCAGCGCCGTACGCGAATCTTCCGCGCATAAAACCCCGTATCCTTCCTTTTTCAGGATAATCTGCAACATGTTGCGCAGGCTGGCGTCATCATCCACAATCAGGATGGTTAAAGCTGATGGGGAAAGCATACCGTCACCTCGGTACCCATGTTCTTTTGCGATTCCACCCGGATTTCACATCCATGAACATCCAGGATCCGTTTCACCAGGGCCATTCCCAGGCCGATACCGGTGCTGAACCGGGAAAAAAACGGCGAAAACAACTTCTTGCGGTCTTCAGCGGACATGCCGGAACCATTATCCTTTACAGTGAGGCGCACTTGATGATCCTGGCGGAAAACGGCCGCTTCAACATCGCCGCTATCGCCAACGGCTTTGACCGCATTGTTGAGCAGGTTCCATATCACCTGGGACATCTGGCGCGGGTCCGCGTCTACGTACAGGGTCGGATCGCAACGCCGGCGAAAGCGGATTCCCGGGTGGGTCGTCTGCAGCAACTCAATCACATCGTCCACCAGGTTCGACAATACCACTTTCTCGATTTCCAGGGGAGGGGTTCGGGTAAAGTTGAGAAAGTTTTCAATCGAACTGGAAAGACGGGAAGATTCCTTAACAATGATTTCCATCAGGTTCCCGTGCTCCCGGGCCACGTGCATTTCGCGTTGCAGGAATTGCACGGAACCGGAAATCGACGCCAGGGGATTGCGAATCTCGTGAGCCAGCCCGGCCGCCATCTCGCCGATCAGCGCGAGATGTTCCCTTTGTTTTAATTCATCTTCAATGCGTTTTTTCTCGGTCAAATCCGTGAAGATAAACACATACACCTCGGGAAGCGCGTACATCCCGGAAAGGCGGGTAACGCTGATGCCGAGAACCCTTCCGTGAATGCTCTTTTCCAGGTACTTGCCGGATGGTTCGGATGAATCGGCTCCGGCTCCCCGCTGTTCTTCCGGGGTCAACAACAGATTCAGCACATTGCTCTGCCGGTCCAGGCGCAGCATCCGGCGGGCGATTTCATTATAAGACAACACACGACCGTCTCCACTGCAGGTGACGAAACCGTTGTGCATCTTTTCCAGTACCGTGTTGTTCAGCTGCATCAGGTCTTCAAAGTTTTCGCGCACATTGCGCAGTTTCTCATCCGTAGCGCGGATTTTCTCAAAGTAGAATGAAGAAATCATGGCCACGGCGGAAAAGGCGATAAAACTCATCACCAGGTTATAGATGAAGGTGGCGGTTGACACCTTTTCCAGCGAAAGCCCCGGGTACATGGGCAACAGGTCCAGAAACATCAGGTCCGCCAGCAATCCGAAGAGGATAAAAGCGAAAGTGGCCACATAAACGGTTTCCGTGCGCTTCAGAAAGAGGGCGGAAACAATGATCGGCAGGATATAGAGAAAATAAAAGGGACTGCTGATACCACCGGAAAAGTAGACCAGCAGCGTTACCACCATCAGGTCCATGCCCAGTTGCAGGTAGATGGCCGTCCGGTAATGCAGTTTCCGGACCAGAAAAAACTCCAGCAGGCTGAAGCCCACCGCGATCGAAAGTGAAATCAGGATGGGTACCGTGGGAAAAGGAGTTTTGAAAAACAGTCCCACGAAAAGTGAGATCAACAACAAGCCGCACAAAATGGCGATACGGATGGAATTGGTGAGAACAAACTTGCGCGCGAGCTGCTTGTCCTCCAGCAGGATCAATGTGTTTTCCGCTTAAAACTGTCCGATAATGGCAAACATGGGCAGGTACATCGCGATGACGACCGACCCCACCAGGCCGCCGAGGAAAAGGATCATGATGGGCTCCATGAGTGAGATCAGAGCCGAAACCGCCTGGTCGACTTCTTCGTCATAGAAATCAGCGATCTTTTCCAGCATATTCGAGAGCGAACCGGTTTGTTCACCAACACCGACCATCTGGGTAACCATGAACGGAAACAGCTTGGTTTCCTCCCAGGATTCATAAATCGGTTTGCCTTCCTGGACCGAGGCGCGACTGTGCATGATGGTGTCTTCGATAATGGCGTTTCCCGCGGTTTTGGCGGTAATCGTAATGGCTTCAATGATTTCGACGCCTGAATTCAAAAGCGTGGACAGGGTTCGGGTCACGCGCGCAATACCGGTTTTCAGCAACAGGTCTCCAAATACCGGCAAGCGCAGCTTGAACCGGTCAATCACGCGCTTGCCTTTGTAGGTCTTGTTGTAACTGCGCAGGGCGAGTGCCAGCCCCACAGCGGCAATCAGGATGATAAAAAAGTTGTTCTGCAGAAATTCGGAAGCCGCGATCACGATCTGAGTGGGTACGGGCAGATCCGCCCCCAACTGCGTAAACAACCCCTGGAATGTGGGTACGACTTTCCACAGGATAACGCCGGTCAGCACGACGGCCGCAGTCAGCACCGCGATGGGGTAAGCCATAGCGGATTTGACCCTGCCGACGAGCTTGGTAATGTTTTCGATGTATTCAGACAGTCGCAGCAGGATGGTGTCAAGGTTTCCGGAAGCTTCTCCAGCCTGGATCATACTGGTATAAAGATCATTGAATACCCTGGGATGCTTCTGCAGGGCGTTGGAAAAATTGGCTCCAGCCTCGACATCGCGGCGCACATCCAGAATCACTTCCTTGAAGTATTTGTTTTTCTGTTGTTCACCCAGGATGCCGAGACCCTGGGTGATGGGCAGCCCCGCGTTGAACATCACCGACAATTGCCGGTTGAAGACGGAAAGCTCACGCATGGTTACTTTCTGCCTTCCTTTCTTGCTGATGAAGGGAAGTTTGAGGCTCGCCCGTTTGCGTTCGATGTTGAGCACCTGGATCTGTTCCCGTTCCAACGCCCTGGAGAGTTCCTGGGGGGACCGGGCCATGCGTTCGCCCGTAATGACATTTCCAACGCGGTTCTTGCCTTTGTACTTGAATATCGGCATTTTATCCCCCTAGAACCTTCCCGGCTGCATTCCCCCGGCCGCGCCGCCCCCGGCATAGCCCTGTCGCAGGTGGCCGGCGAGGGCGGTTGGCCCTCTACGGATCAGTTCGCTGAGTTCCTCGGGGTTGTGGGATGCACCCAGTGCGGTATCCATGGAAATCTCTTTTTTGAAATAGAGCCTGGCCAGTGACTGGTTGAATGTCACCATACCGTATTTTTCCTGACCGGTCTGCATGGAGGAATAGATCTGGTGAATTTTATTGTCCCGGATCAAGTGCCGGATGGCCGGATTCGGAATCAGCACCTCGTTGGCCAGAACGCGGCCGCGTCCGTCCGATCGCGGCAACAGTGTCTGGGTGATGATGCCTTCGATATTCATTGAGAGCTGGGTCCTGACCTGGTCCTGTTGATGGGGAGGAAAAACATCGATAATGCGGTTGATGGTCTGGGCCGCGGAATTGGTATGCAGGGTGGCGAATGTCAGGTGACCGGTTTCGGCAATGGTCAGGGCGGATTGGATGGTTTCCAGGTCACGCATCTCACCGATCAGAACCACATCGGGGTCTTCGCGCAGGACCGATTTCAAGGCCATGCCGAAACTCTTGGTATCGGCATGGAGTTCACGCTGGTTCACGAGCGCCTTGCGGTGGCTGTGGAGGTATTCTATCGGGTCTTCAATCGTGATGATATGAACCTGGCGTTCCTGATTGACCTTGTCGATCAAAGCGGCCAGGGTGGTGGTCTTTCCCGAGCCCGTGGGCCCCGTCACCAGTACGAGGCCCCTGGGTTTATCCGCCAGCGTGGCCACCACCGGAGCTACCCCCAGGCGGTCAAAACCCCAGATTTCGTAAGGAATACGCCTGAACGCGCCGGCAACGGCACCCCGCTGCATGAACACGTTGGCGCGGAATCGAGCGATCCCCTTGATGCCGAAAGAAAAATCCAGTTCCCAATTATCTTCGAACTTGTGCTTCTGGTTGTCGTTCAGGATGCTGTAAATGATCTGCTTGGTTTCTCCGGGGGTCAGGGGCGGGTGCTCGATACGCTTGATCTTTCCATGCACCCGGATGATCGGCGGTGCGTTCGTGGTAATATGAAGATCGGTTCCGCCTTCATCTACCATCAGTTTCAACAACTGCGGCAAGGGCAACGCCATGCTGTTCTCCTAAATTTTCGAGGTTTCCCGCAGGACCTCTTCAATGGAAGTGACCCCTTCCTTGATCTTCTCGATACCGCTGCGTCGCAGGGTCAGCATTCCCTTTTCCTTGGCTTTCTGACGCAATTCGGATGTGGAAGCTCCCACCATGATCAGCTCACGCAGTTCTTCGTCGATCTCCATGACCTCGAACAACCCTACCCTGCCTTTGTAGCCGGTATTGTTGCATTTTTCACACCCAGCCGGCTCAAAGATCTCCACTTTTTTGGCTTCATCCGGAGAGAAACCGATATCGATCAGGGTCTGAACCGGGACTTTGGCCGGTTTCCGGCATTTCTGACACAAACGGCGCACCAGTCTCTGGGCGGCTACCAGGCGCACCGCGCTGGACACCAGGAAGGGCTCGATTCCCATGTTGATCATGCGCGCAATCGTGGAGGGCGCATCATTGGTATGCAGAGTGGACAGGACCAGGTGGCCGGTCAAGGCCGCCTTGATCGCGATATCAGCGGTTTCGAAATCACGTATCTCACCCACCAGGATAATGTTCGGATCCTGGCGCATGAATGAACGCAGGGCGGCGGCGAAAGTCAAACCGATCTGCTCGCGGATATTGACCTGGTTGATGCCGAAAATATTGAATTCCACCGGGTTCTCCGCGGTAAGGATGTTCACGCCTTCATCGTTCAGCTTGGATATGGCCGAGTACAGGGTGTTGGTTTTCCCCGATCCGGTCGGGCCGGTTACCAGTATGATGCCCCAGGGTTCGGAAATGCTGGCGTCGAAACGCTTCAGGGAAAGCGGTTCAAAACCCAGCTTGGTCAAATCGAGCATTAGATTATCCTTATCCAGGATGCGGATGACGATTTTCTCTCCGTGGATGGTGGGAAGGGAACTGACCCGCATATCCACCATCTTGATCTGGTCGTTGATCTTGAGCTTGGTTTTGATGCGACCGTCCTGGGGTAACCGGCGCTCGGCGATATCGATTCCGGAAATCAACTTGACGCGAGCCAGCACTTTGTTGCGCAGATTCATGGGGGGAGTCATGTATTCATGCAGTACCCCGTCGATACGGAAGCGAACCCGGAACTGCTTTTCATACGGTTCAAAATGGATGTCCGAAACACCTTTCGAGATGGCGTCCTGAAAAATCAGGTTCACCAGTTTGATCGCGGGGGCGTCCTCATCCATCTCGGCTTCCAGCACTTCTTCGCTCGCTTCATCCAGCAACTCAATCGAGGCGTCATCGTCCATCTCGATTTCATCCAGGAATTTCTGGGCTTCGATCCCCTGAGAGGAACCGTAATAGCGGTCGATGGCTTCGAGTATGGAACTCTCCGGAGCGATCACCGCCTGGATGCGCAAGTTGGTGGAAAAGCGGATCTCTTCCTGGACAAAAAGATTGGATGGGTCGGCCATGGCCAGGGTAAGGATCGATCCGATGCGATGCACGGGGATCACGATGTGTTTGCGGGCGATATCGGGCTTGATCAGGTTGATAACCTTCTCTTCGATTTCAAACTTGGAAAGGTTGATGGAGGGATAGCCGAATTGCTTGCTCAACGCTTGGGCGATATCTTCCTCGGAGATATAACCCAGACGGATCAGGATGCTGCCCAGTTTGCCGGATTCGGTTTTCTGAACTTCCAGAGCGTGGGTCAACTGCTCCTGTGTCAACCGGTTGTCCTTGAGCAGATACTCCCCGATTTTCATGCTCATTTTGGCCTCATTGTAAGTGATGTCAACCACAAAGTCAAATTTTCCTCTGTCTATGGACGTTCAATCGGTTATTGGACCCAGACCGCCGCCCCGACCGCCAGGCCCGCGATTGACCCCGAAGCGTCCAATGCCAGCCCCAAGTCGAGTATGAACCGGCTCATGCGGAACCCGATCCCGACTCCATACTGGACATTGGACCGTTTCCCGAGAAAATACTTTTCCTGAAGGTCATTCCATATCCCCGCACGCAGAAAGATGCGCTGCTGATAAAACGCGGTCTCCACGCCCAACGATAACGGTTGTACTTTTTTATCGTCAAACCACATATTTACGGGCTTCAGATCGATGTTGAGATAGACAGCCAGACGCGGAGACGGCCGGAAAGCAATACCGGCGATCAATTGTTGCGGCAGGTTCAATATGTCCGCATCGAGTTCAATTCGGGGGTTCCCCAGGTTTTTCACCAGGACCATACCCTGGAATGTCTGGCCCATACTGACGACCAGTGAAAGGTCCGTCAGAATGCGGCTGAATTTCTTCCCCGCCTGCTCCCAGGCGTATCGACTCAGGTCGCGGATATCGGCATTCTCCGTAAAGGGAACCCCCGTCAAACCGGCATAGTGCTGGGAGCCTTTACCGGTCAGGTAGTGCAGACCCACTCCTAAACGCATCTCCCGCGTCAGATCCAGGGCATAGGCCAGAGAAAACTGACGGTAATCCAGGCCGATAAACTCCATCTTCAATGCATCGACTTCCGCAGAGCCCCAGGATGCCGCCGGGATGTCAAAGGCATTTGCGCGCTGCGGGTGCATGCGTCCCGCCCGTACCCATGCCACGGAAAAACCGAAGTTCCGGCCGATCAATGCAGGCAAACGTGCCGAAAACCCACTGATCCCGTGCGCGGAAGACCATAATTGCGCCAATTCATCCACGGCCTCCTGCTTCTGATCGGCATTCAGGGAACCGATGCGGGACAGGTCCCTTGCCAGCACCCCCTGCAGCTTGTCTTCAAAGCCGAGGTAATCCCGATAGGACTGCTGGAACTGGTATGCGGATAAAGACACCTGGGCCTCCGCCAGGGCGGCCGGATTCAGGAAAATCGCGGAAACATCCCAACCGGAAGCGAAAACGCTGTGACCCAGTGAAAGCGAACGGGCGCCGTAAAAATCGGGAAACACCGCGGCCAGATGGCTACTGGAAACCACTATCAACGCTGATAGTATCAGTATCTTTCTCATGACTTTCATCTTACCCCAACGTTCCGCTTTTGGCAACAAAAGCCGCCGGTCACGACTGCGTTCTCATCATGCGAATCCGCCCGCGGACGGATTCGTGGGTTCCCGGTCGGCGCAGGAGACCTTCGCGGTCCTCCTGATTGAGCAGCGGCAGCAATGAGAGCAGAATCTTAACCGGCGCTTGCGGGTCCCGGCTGATGACAGAGGCGACCGCCGGACGACGGCACCAGGCCGTACCGTCCAGGGCCTGATACAAACCCTGATGATCGCCCCTGCTCTGCAACATGCGCAACACGATCGGCTCCGTGCAGTAGGGATTGTTGAGAATGGCTTTCAACAGGCGCACGTCCGGAGTGGTTTGAAAATGGAGCAGTAATTCAGCCGGCGCGGTTTTCAGGCAGGAGAGTTTTTCTCCCAGAGGCAGGCGTTGAAATTTGTTGACAAACTCGATTTCACCGCGTTTGCGTACCAGTGGATTGGTGCGCTTGTTGCGGATGACGCGCATCAGGTCCGCGGGGAAAAGTGAGGCAAGGATATTCAATGCCCGCCGCTGTGGAAAGCGGGGATGTTGAATCAAGGCGATCTGAATACGCTGCCGGTGCGCGAACTCGTCACTCAGGCGGCTGAGTTCCTCCGCGGTTACCGAACCGCCGGCTATGCGCCGCAAAACGTCCAGCTCATCCTGTCCGCTTTCATGCATACATAATCCAGACGAATACACCCAGCCACAACAGGGCATTGATCACAAAAGGCGGATCCGTGATCACGACTTCTTCCGGATTCTCTCCGCGGTTGTTCACATAAGCCAAAAACAGGTAACGGAACACACCGAAAACCACAAAGGGAATGGTCAGGATCAACCACTCGGTGTGAAACTTGCCTTTGACTCCCGGATCCAGTACGTACATGAAGTAAGAAATCAGGGTAGTGGCGGTAGAAAGAGAAATCAACTGGTCCAGAAAAGGCAGGTTGTACTGACCCAGCGTCGATCGGGAACGCGGTTCCCCTTCCTGCGACAGCTTGAATCGAACCATTTCCTGGCGACGCTTCACCAGGGCCAGGAAAATCGACAATAAAAATGTGATCAGCAGAATCCAGGGGGACAGGGGGATATCGTTCACCAGGCCACCGCCCATGACCCGCAGTACGAACCCGGCGGAAATCAGCATCACATCGACGATCACCACCGCCTTCAGCCACAATGAATAAGCCAGGTTGATCACCGTGTAAACCAGGACCGTCCAGAAAAAGGGCCGGCTGAACACAAAGGCGATCCACAAGGCGGAAAGCATGATCGCCGCGGCCCAGAAAAGCGCGCTTCCGCAGCGGAGGCGTCCGGATGCCAGCGGACGATTGCGCTTGGCCGGATGATGGCGGTCCTCCCGCCTGTCCATTATATCGTTGATGATGTAGACCGCGCCCGCCAGAAAGCAAAAAAGCAGAAAGGCTACCGCTGCCCGCATCAATTGTCCGGGCTCAAGAATGTTCATGGAGAACAGAATGGGTGCGAACACAAACAGGTTCTTGATCCACTGGCGGGGTCGCATCGATCGCAACACCAGGCCTGTTGTTTCAGCCAGTCGACGAATCGGCTTCATCCCTTTTTACCCCTGCTCTTTCCCCTTGAAAAGCGATCCGCTGCTTTTCTCTTTGTCCCGCTTGAAATGCATGTATGCCTTTTCCGTGGCGACACGTCCCCTGGGGGTGATTTTCAGGAATCCCTGGCGAATCAGAAACGGCTCATACACATCTTCGATTGTATCCTTTTCTTCCATGACCGCGGTAGCCAGTGTCGACAAACCCACCGGACCGCCGGAGAATTTGTCGATCACCACATGGATGATGCGACGATCGATTTCGTCAAATCCTTCTTCATCGACACCCAGCGCTGAGAAAGCCATCTCGGCGACTTTGTCGTCAATGCTCCCACTGGCCTCGACCTGAGCAAAGTCGCGTACCCGGCGCAATAGTTTATTGGCCACCCGTGGCGTTCCCCGGGAGCGCGCGGCAATGCTGCGCACGGCCGCTTCCGTGATTTCCACTCCCAGTATCCCGGCGCTGCGCCGGATCAGGCGGACCATGTCGCCGGTTGCATAAAAATCCAGGTGCAGGAGAATACCGAATCGATCACGCAGGGGCGAAGAGAGCAGACCGGCACGGGTGGTCGCTCCCACCAGGGTAAAAGGGTTCAGGTCAAGCGCTACATTGCGGGCCCCCACCCCCTGGCCGATGATCACGTCCACCTGGTAATCCTCCATGGCCCGGTAGAGAATCTCCTCCATGGACGTGCGCAAACGGTGGATCTCGTCGATAAACAAAACCCCATGCGGCTCAATATCGGTCAGAATCGCGGTCAGATCCCCCTTGCGCTCCAGCACCGGACCCGATGTCTTGCGCAGCTCCACTCCCATCTCCCTGGCAATAATATGCGCCAGGGTCGTCTTCCCCAAACCCGGAGGGCCGTAAAGAAGCACATGGTCCAAAGGTTCATTGCGTTCCCGGGCGCCGCGGATATAGGTGATCAGGTTATCGAGTTTGCGTCTCTGGCCGATGAATTCATCCACCTGTCGGGGACGCAACGTGTTGTCGAGAAGTCCTTCTTCCACGCTGTTTTCTGGATTCATTGTCTGCTGATCCGTTTCAGGGCCTGCTTCAACAATACGTTGAACGATTGCTCGCTGTCACCCGGAGGTGGGAGCACTTTTCGCACCGCGTCCCGGGCCGCCCGGGCGGAAAACCCCAGGTTGACCAGCCCCGACACCAGGTCGTTCTCGACATCGGAACCCCGGGCTTTGAAATCCGTCTCCCCGAAACGCCCCAGCCGTCCGCTCATTTCCAGCACCACGCGTTGAGCGGTTTTCCTGCCGATCCCGGGCACACTGCTCAAACGCATGAAATCACCGGCTTCAACCATTTCCGCCAACTCTTCGTCGGAAAAGGCGGATATCAAGGCCAAAGCCGTTTTTCCCCCGATACCGGATATCGCGGTCAGTTCTTCGAACCAGCTGCGCTGCCCCCGTGACAAGAACCCATATAACTGAAAAATGTCATCTTTCAGGCGCAGGGTGGTAAACAGCTCCACATCCTCTCCCGGCGCGAATTCCGGAAAAGCGGAAACCGGCACCAACGCGCGAACAATCAGTCCGGACGAGGTTTCAACGGAAATTTTTCCGGGTTCGCTGTCCCGGATTCGTCCTTTTACCCCGGTAATCATGAGCGTCTCCCCGGCATCAACCGCCGCTCGCCCGATGCATGGCCACGGGGACGGCTTAACAGGTGGCAATACGCCACGGCCATGGCATCCGTCTCATCCTCTCCGTAAACTCCCCCGGCCAGATTCAACAGCCGCTCCATCACGCGTTGTACCTGATCCTTGGCCGCGTTGCCGTTACCGCTGACCGCCTGCTTGACCGTGCGGGGTGAATACAATGTAAGCGGAATCGAGTGATGGATCATGGACGCCATGACCAGGCCCCGGACCTGAGCCAGCACATTCTGAGAACGCGCGTTGACACCCAGAAAGCCTTCTTCGAGAGCGGAAGCATCCAAGGGGAAGCGCGGCAGTATCGCTTCCAGTTTGTGCCACAAAGTATGCATGCGTTGTTGAAGATCGGCATGCAGCAATGATATGGTCTCGCTGTGTAACATGCGGATCGTTCCTTCCCGATCCTCGAGAACCGCCAGGCCGAAACGCCTGGAACCGGGGTCACATCCGATAACGATCATGAACCGGACTGATACTCTTCCATCTCGGTTTCGTCGATATCGAAATTGGACCACACATTCTGTACGTCGTCCAGGTCTTCCAGTTTTTCGGCCAAACGCAGCATCTGCTGCGCGTGCTTGCCTTCGAGCTTGACCGTTGTCGACGGCAGCATGGAAATTTCGGCACTGGCTACCGGAATCCCCGCCTTTTCAATAGCGTCACGCACCACGTCGAATTCTTTGACGGGAGTAATCACTTCAAACACATCATCCTCGCTGCGCAAATCCTCGGCCCCGTTTTCCAGGGCCACTTCCATGAGCACATCCTCATCCGCAGCATCCCGCGAAACTTCGATCAGGCCGGTACGGCTGAACATCCATGCCACGCACCCGGACTCGCCGAATTTTCCGCCGTACTTGTCAAAAGTATGCCGCACTTCCGCTACAGTACGATTCTTGTTGTCGGTGAGGGTTTCCACGAGAATGGCCGCGCCCCCCGGGCCATAGCCTTCATACGTGATCTCCTCGTAAGTGACGCCTTCCAGTTCCCCGGTTCCGCGCATGATCGCCTTTTTGATGTTGTCGTTGGGCATATTGACCGCCCGCGCTCCATCCACAGCATGGCGCAAACGCGGATTGCTTTCGGGATCCCCCCCACCCATGCGCGCAGCCACGGTGATTTCCTTGATGTAACGGGTAAAAGTCTTGCCCCGTTTGGCATCCGTAGCGGCTTTCTTGTGTTTAATGGAAGCCCATTTAGAATGACCTGACATGCTTACGCTCCTTTTAACCAATCTCGATACATTGATTTTCCCTGGCCAGAAAAGATGAAGGAAATTGAGTCCGGCAATGCTCCAGGTTCGATTCCAGGATCTCGTCGGTATGTCCCGGATCGTAGTGAAACAAAAACAGCCTGGCCGCATCCAGAGCGACAGCGTCGCGTGCGGCCATGGAAACGGTGCTGTGGCCGAAACCCTTCCTTGGGCGGGAAGTATCGAAATATTCGTTATCCAGGTATTGCGCGTCGTGCACCAGCACATCGGTTTCACGACACATCCGTTGAATTCCGGCATCCATTCCCAGGGGAAATTCGACGTCGGTGGCGTAGACCAGGCTGCTTTCGTTGACGCCGACGCGGAATAGCCAGATCCCATCGCGAGGATGGGTGGCGGAGAATGCCGTTTCCACGCGGGTGGTTTTTGACAGGGGAACAACGTTTCCCGCTTTGAGTCCGCAAAATTCCACATCAGCCTTGATCGATTCCCAGCCGATCGGCGAAAGCGGGGAAGAAAACAGGTGGATGAGCGGAGAACCGCCGTCGGAATCCGGATTGGGCGGGGCATGGATCACCACGCGGCAGCCGGGTTCATAAAGGGGAAGGAAAAACGGCAGCCCCTGGATATGGTCCATGTGATAATGTGAAATGAAAATGTGAATCTCCCGGTCCGTGTTGCGACCGGCGAGAAGTTGCCTGCCCAGATTGATGATGCCGGTACCGGCGTCCAGAATCAGGTTGGTATCAGGAGTGGAACAGAGCAGGCATGAAGTATTGCCCCCGTATTTCAAAAACTCCGCGCCGGCTACCGGATAGCTTCCGCGCACACCGTAGCAGGTAAACGAAAAATCACTCATCAGAGCTTGCCTTCCAGAATTTTATACACGCAGTAATCTCCGCACATGGAACAGGCGTCCGTCGCCGTTCCCCGGGCCGCTCGCACCCGGCGGAACTGCATCGGGTCCATTGCCAGTTGCTCCTGCATGGCCCAATCGAGATTGCGCCTGGCCATCCCCATGCGATGGTCCCAATCAGCGGCGCCGGGCAAATGCTTGGAAATGTCACCAGAATGCGCGGCAATCCTCGCCGCCATGATCCCCATGCGCACATCGTCCTCTCCCGGGAGACCCAAGTGCTCCGCGGGTGTGACGTAGCACAGGAAATCAGCTCCGGCGGCAGCGGCCACGGCTCCGCCGATGGCGGCGGTGATATGGTCGTACCCGGGAGCGACATCCGTGACAAGCGGACCCAGAACATAGAAGGGAGCTTCGTCACAAAGTGATTTCTGCAGACGGATGTTGGTCTCAACCTGGTCCAGAGGCAGATGACCCGGACCTTCCACCATGACCTGCACTCCGGCCTGACGGCAGCGCCGGACCAGATCTCCAAGTGTGATCAACTCTTCCACCTGGGCTCGATCCGTCCCGTCGGCCAGGCAGCCGGGACGCAGGCCGTCTCCCAGCGAGAGCGTGACATCGTACTCCGCGGCGATTCGCAATATGTCGTCGAATCGCTCGAAAAAAGGATTTTCCCTGCCATTGTGCAGCATCCAGCCCGTCATCAATGATCCGCCCCTGGAAACGATATTTGCCGTTCGACCCTGATTGCGCAGAAATTCCACCGCTCTCAGGGTCAATCCGGCGTGAACCGTCATGTAATCCACGCCGTCCTCGGCCTGGCTGCGGATATAAGCGAGCATTCCCTCGGCATCCATTTCCACAAAAGGAATCTGCCTGCGATTGGAGTCAACCACCATCTCATACACGGGCACATTGCCGAAGGGAATGGGACATTGGGCCAGTAATTTCCTGCGGATCGCCGTGATATCACCACCGGTGGAAAGATCCATGACCGTATCGGCCCGGTAACTGATGACCATGCGCAGTTTTTCCAGTTCCGCTTCAACGGTGGGGAAATCCCTGGATGTTCCGATATTGGCGTTTATCTTGGTTCTCAACCCTTTACCGATTCCAATCGGATCCAGGTGCGCGTGCATGCGATTGGCCGGGATCACGATCCGGCCTGCCGCCAGCTCAGTGACAATGTACTCCACTTCCAGGCCTTCGCGTTCCGCGACGCGAATCATCTGAGGGGTGATTTTTTTCTGCCGAGCTTGTTCCAATTGCGTCATGTTGTTGCCTTTTTGTGCAGTGTAGCCTATTTACCCGGGCAAATCAAGAGCACCGGGACACAGCCGGATTCCCCGCCGACAGGGGCCTTGAGAGAATTCTCACTTGAATCCGTTCAACCGCTTGTGATACAGTGGCGATGTGCCGGGATGGCGGAACTGGCAGACGCAAGGGACTTAAAATCCCTCGGGGAGCAATCCCTGTGCGGGTTCGATTCCCGCTCCCGGCATTTCTCTTGCTTCCGCCGGCCACTTCGCAGGCGGCAGGTTGACTTTTTGCCTTCATTTGCTAGAATCACGTTTCATGATTTCGATCGCCCTCTTTTACGTAGCCAGTTTTTTCATATCTTTTCTCCTCTGCATCCCCATCGGGCCGGTCAATCTGGAAATCCTGCACACGGCGTTGAAAAAGCACCACATTCAAGCGGTCAGCATAGCCGCGGGGGCATCCATCGGCGACGCCGTCTGGGCCACTTGCGCCTTTTTCGGCATATCGCCTTTCATGTCCTCGCGCTACATGGAAGCGTCATTTTTCCTGTTCACCACCGTCATCACCGCAGTGCTGGGTTTTATCGCGCTGAAAGACGCACGTTTCATTGAAAAAAAAGAAGAAGAACTGGTTACCAAAATCCGCCGCAAACGCTGGGCCGTACTCAAGGGACTGACCATGGTCCTGGTTAACCCCCTGGGGATTGTCTCCTGGATGGTCAGCCTTTCCTTTCTGCGCCGGGTAAAAGTCTATATTCCCATGGAATTGCGCTACGAAGTGCTGTTTTTCATCGTGGTCACGGCTGGAGCCCTGACCTACTTCTCGCTGATCGTGTTTATCGCCAGACGCATGCAGTCATTTTTTTCTCCGGGGCGTACACGCAGAATCATCCGCTTTCTGGGATTTTTGCTGCTGGGCTTTTCCGTCTATTTTTTCTACCATTCCATCGAATTGTTCTTTTTCAACGGCAACAGTTTCCACATCAGTTCCCTGGCTCGATAGCCGGGACACTTGTCCCTACAGGGATTTTCCGCTATACTGAAGTATGATACTCACCATCTTCGGCTATCCCAAGACAGGCAAAACAATATTATTCAACCTGTTGACCCGGCAACGTGAAATCGTTTCGAAATTCTCTTCATCGCACAATGAATTGCACAAGGCGGTGGTTGATGTGCCGGATTCACGGCTCGAAAGCCTGGCCGCCTACTTTGAAACGCCGCCCGTGTTCGCCAAGATTGAATACCTGGATACCGGATCGATGGGTTACGGAGAAATAAAAAACAGCACATTCGTGGACATCCTCCGGCGTGGAGACGGATTGGTGCATATTGTTCGCGGTTTTACCGACGCCGAAATCCCCCACCCTGCCGGAAAAGTGGATCCCGCCAGAGATATCGCGCAAATGGAATCAGAGCTGATTACAGTCGATTTTATTTCCCTGGACAAGCGCAGAGAAAAACTGACCGCCGAAATGCGGCGCACAGGATCCCGTGAGTTGAAAGAGGAACTCGACCTCACCCTGCGCCTGCAGGCTCACCTTGAAGCCGGCCATCCTTTGAGAGAATTCAACCTGACGGAGATCGAAGAATCGCGGCTCCGCGGCTTCGCATTTCTATCCCAGAAGCCACTGATCCACTTGATCAACGCCGACGAGGACAATTACCGCAGCTTCCAGAAGCTGGCCTGCCCTCCCGAACGGCGCCGGACCGTACAGGTTTTTTGCGGCCGCCTGGAAACGGAATTACTGGAACTTGATGCGGAGGAACGCGCCCTATTCCAATCTGAATACGGACTGGCTGATTATCATTACATCCGCGACACCTTCATCCAGACCAGTTATGAACTCATGAACCTGGCGTCCTTCTTTACGGTGGGGCATGACGAAACACGCGCTTGGACCATTTGCCGCGGAGATTCCGCCTGGGTTGCGGCGGGGAAAATCCACAGCGACATTCAACAGGGATTCATCCGCGCCGAAGTGATCCCGTGGAACGATTTCCTGTCCGCCGGAGGATTCCCCCAGGCCAAAGAAGCGGGAAAACTGCGCCTGGAAGGCAAAGACTACCCGGTTCAGGACGGAGAAATCGTCCATTTTCGTTTTAACAAATAGGATAAAGTTGGAGAGTTGGAGAGNNAGTTGGAGAGTTGGAAAGTTGCAGAGTTGACATTTTTTCCCGACTACTATACATTCAGCATAGAACTTGAGGATACGAGGGAAAAATGAAGAAAACCGCATTCATCATTGTGACGCTGGTCGTGCTGGGCTGCCTGGCGCAAACCCAGACCGTGACCCAGATCGGATTCATCATTAAGAACGCCATTCCCGACGTGGAAAACATTGCCGTCATTTACCCCGAGCACATGAAGTCCAAGTACACGGCCGAAGCCCGAACCGCCCAATTGGTTACCCGCAAGAACGTTACGATTTACGGTGTTTCCCGCATGAGTGAACTTTCTGACGCTGTCTTCAACATCCGTCGCATGAAGAACGTTGTCGCCGTTGTGATGACGGACGAATCGATCCTGACAGCCAAAGACGTGAAGTTCGTCATTGACAAGTTCACCTCTTCCAACATCCCGGTGGTCAGTAACCGCGACAAGGACACGCTCCTGGGGGCGTTGTTCAGTATCATTGTCCGGGACAACGTTGTCGAGAAACACATCAACCGCATCGTCGCTTCAGCCCTGAATCTGAACTTGTCGGAAGAGTTTATTGCTGAGTGCGTAATCGACGTTGAGTAGACAGGCCTGAATCATTTTTTCCAGGTATCCGGCCCGAATCGTTGTGAAACTTCTGGTGATTGTCTGCAATCAAGGGGAATTCCTGCACAAAATTCGGCGTAAACACACCACTCTCAAGTTGATCACGAATCTGGCGAATGCGCCAGAAACGCCCGTCCTCCACTTCATCCGGGTTTACCGCAAAGGGGCCGCATGCGCGCGTAATGAAAAGGTAAACCAATTCGGATTCCACTTCAGAATCCCAGCGATAGACCCCGAGTAAAGTCGCGTGAAACTCTTCCAGGCCGATCTCCTCTTTCGCTTCCCTTTTCAAGGCGTCGCCGATGCTTTCTCCGGACCGCACGTGTCCCCCGACCGCCGTATCCCACTTGCCGGGCTGGATCTGTTTGAAATGCGGCCGTTTCTGCAGGAAAATCCGGTCACGCCGGTCCAGCACATGCAGATGAACGACCGGATGAAGCAGACCGGGAGTTGAGTGACAGACCGTTCGCGGCGCTTTCCCGGTTACACGGCCGGACTCGTCTACCAGGTCGAACCATTCGTCATGGCGGTATTGATAGTTCCAACGCGACTTTCTCCAGTACTTACGCAAAACCCCGCTCAAGGCGAAGCCGAGAAACATCAGATAGAATACCCCACCGCTGATGACAGCCCAGGCGTGGCGGCTCATTGCCAGGGCCGCGTAAACCGTGAGCCCGGCATGGGCCAGAAGCATCCAGAACAACGCCCGCATGCCCCGGCGCATCCTTTTCATGGCGCCATGATCCAGGCGCAGATCCTTCAGGTAGCGGCGCGACATCATCCACACGATGTTCTTGGGGGACCAGATGGAGATGGCCAGCAAGATGGAAAAAATCAATTCGATCAAAGCGGGTTTCAACTTAAAGAAAAGGTCATTGCCCTGTTGCATGGATGCGGCGCCCAAAAAGATGATCAGGCCCAGATCCAGCAGCAGAAAACGATCCAGGACCCGGTTTCGCACCCAGTGAACCACCAGTTCGAACGCACCGAAAGTCACGGCCACCAGAAGTCCGATCCGTGTCCCCCACACGGCGTCCGCAAGGATAAAAACGATCAGCGGCAGAAAGCCGGGCGCGAGGCTTTGCAGCAATTGTCTGAGATTCATCGACGGGAATCACTGTGACCGGCAGCGGACAACCAGCCGCTGAACCGGCCGCTGAAAGAAAAAATCCGCGCCGCCAGGGAACGCGCGATTTCAACGTGGATGGGATGATTCGGTTGCCGATGGCGGAGAATGAAAAGAATATCTGCGGCGATCCGGGCCAAACCGCCGCCGGCACACAGGGGGAATCCCAGGAACAGGGCTGAAACGCGATTGCTGAACCGCGGAGTGGCTCGCGATATCGCGCGTTTCAAGCGAAAAATCTGCCGCGGAGAATAGAGATGTGAATGAAACACACGCGAGCGCGGCTCGTAAAGGATAGGGTACCCGGCTGCAAGTGTGCGTTGCGCCCATTCGACATCTTCCGCAATCGCAATCGTATCGCTGAAGGGGAACTCCTGCCAGATCGCACGCGGCATGGCCGCGCTTACGGTGGAAAAGGAAATCGCATTCACGCTCGCCTCCGGTTTCAGCAATATGCCTTCACCGGGGGGGAACGCGCGCATCAGATCGCGTTGCATGTATTGCGGACATTCCTCACGCGGCAGGTGACGGCTGAACACGCCGGCCAGGGCGTTATCCCGCCGCAGCGGACGCACCAGCGACTCCAGCCAATACCGGCCATCCGGTTCAGCGTCTCCGTTTAAAAACACGACCCACTTGCCCTGGCTCAGCCTGGCACCCAGGTTGCGGGTTTTCCCGTGTCCGAAATCGGCCTCGGTCTGGTGAATGAGGCGGACATTAGCAAACCGCGCCGCAATTTCAGGTGTGCCGTCCGTCGAGCCGGAATCGATGACGATGGTCTCGATTCCCATGGATGTGTGCTGAGACATCACCCCGCGCAGACAGGCCTCGATATGAGCGGCTTCGTTGCGTACGGGAATCACTATGCTTACATCCACCTGTGGTTCCTCTGATTCAAGCTGAACTCGGGAATCGTCTCGATCCCGGCTGTTATCCTACTCCACCCCACCCCAGCCTGTCAATGCAATGACCTTATCCAGACCCGCCCGCCGTGGTACAATCAGCCTGCATGCGCAATCAACGCGTCTTTCTCCGCGTGACGCCGCTGACACGGCTGAGCGCGCCTTTGCTGTCAAGTATCTGGGAAACGACCCCCGGAGCACCTCCTCTTCGCATTGTCAACACTTTTCCTGCCGATGCCGGGCGCGAAGACATCGTAATGTATTCTTTTCTGACAACTGAATTGCCGGACCTGGACCTTGAAATCAGCACCTTGCGGCAAAAGGGTGTCACGCTTGCAGCCGGGGGTCACCATGCAATGGCCGCTGCGGATTTCGCCCGCGCACTGGGCTTCCACACCGTAGCATGCGGCGACGGCGAAACCGCGCTGACACGAATGGCAACCGATCTGGCCGCCGGTATTCCCCTGAAAGCGGAATATCCCGGCGACCCGGGCCAGGATTTTTCCCAATGGCTCCCCGTCAGTCGATCCATACCGACACTACCTCCCCTGGAAATCATGCGCGGTTGTCGCCACAATTGCGCCTTTTGTGCCGTACATGGAAGCGGAAGGCCCCGCTTCCGGGGCCTGGAATCGATTCGATGCTACCTGGATCACCTCCGCCGTGTCCATGCCACACGCATCAACTTCATCTGTCCTTCCGCCCTGGAGTATCGTGACCCGGAATCCGGTGCGGATTGCAGGCAATCCGTGGCGAACCTGCTGGACGCAGCCCGATGCAATGGTTTCCGCCACATCGAATACGGAATCTTCCCCAGTGAAATCCGTCCCGAATCATTGAACCCTGAATGGGTGCGCCTGTTGGGGGAATATGTATCCAACCGCCGGGTGACGATCGGCGCGCAAAGCGGATGCGCCAAGCGCTTGAAATCTCTCGGTCGCGGGCACTTGCCAGGCGATGTGGAAAACGCCGTTGAATCCGCGAATGCCGGCGGTTTCACCGTGAACCTGGATTTTATTATCGGACTCCCCGATGAAACCGAACCGGAGTTGGGCGCCACCCTTGATTTCATTCAACGCCTGCATCAGAAATACCGCATCCACGCCCAGGTGCACCATTTCTTCCCATTGCCCGGCACGGCGCTTCATGAGCGGTTGCCCGCCTATCCGGGAACAGAGTCGGAAAAACGGCTGGGTCAAATGCACCAAAACGGATTGATCACGGCGCAATGGCGTTCGGGTCGCGATGACATCCGCCGATACCTCTCCTGGCTGAGCCGGCGCTTCCCCGGGCAGTACGCCCGCTTTCATTGATTGCAGCGGAAGGATCTCTTGACACATCACCATGATCATGGCAGAATCATGGCAAACCGGACATGTTTATCAATCACGCCGCAAAACAGGTTACCGCCAAGATCGTGTATTATGGCCCGGGGCTGTCCGGAAAAACCACTAATCTGCAGTATATCTTTTCCATCACCAATCCCAGAAGTCGCGGCGAGCTTGTCAGCATCGAGACGGACATCGAACGCACCTTGTTTTTTGACCTTTTGCCCATGAACGTCGGTCTGATCAAGGGTTATCAAGCGAAATTCCAGCTTTACACGGTTCCCGGGCAGATATTCTACGACGCCACCCGCAAACTCGTGTTGAAGGGAGCGGACGGCGTGGTTTTTGTGGCCGATTCTCAGGAACTCATGGGCCAGGCCAACACGCAGAGCCTCGAGAACCTGAAAGTCAACCTGGCGGCTTGCGGAAAAAACATCGACGAAATTCCGCTGGTTTTTCAATACAACAAACGCGACCTGGGCAGTATCATCCCCACCTTCGTACTGAACCAGACCCTGAATGTATTCGATGCGCCCTATTTTGAAGCGGTGGCCACCAAAGGAACCGGAGTGATTGAAACCCTGCGTGAGATTTCCGGCAAAACCCTGGCACTGATCAAATCCTCCATCCACGCACAACAGGACATGGCCGTGTCAATCACCGCCCCGGTCCAATTCGACACCAATACCAGCCAGCAGATCATTGAAAAGGCAGCCCTGCCCGTGCGCAAATTGTCCGTGGAGCGCCTGGACGAACTCAAATCACCTCCACTTTCGCAGCCGGGAACGGATTCCATTCCCGCCGTCGTTTCGGCGGATCAGAAACCGGCCAACGGTAACGGCAAGGAAACCACCCTGCGTTCCATCCGCGATATGGCGGCACAATTTCTCGACGGGTTTGAAGACAAGTCGCGCCTGACCCTGATTCAGAAGCTCCCAATCACCGATTCACGTTTGAAGGTGGATATCCGCGATGCCCAAGACAGTGTCATTCAAAGCATTGACCTTCCTCTCGAGCCGGAAACCCGCAAAGTGACGCTGGTATTCGATTTAAAGCGCTAGCCTGCATTTCTCCAGGGAATCTGCTGCAATGGCGCACGTGGCCGTTTTGAATTCCGCATCAAGGCATGGACGCAATTCCTGCGTCTCGGTTGACAACTCATCCCGTCGATCCTAGAATGGAAATGGACGCACGGCGGCTGACCGGGGGGAGGGCACATGATCAGCCGCATCCGCAGCGCCGCAATCTGCGGAATCGAAGTAATTCCCGTAGATGTTGAAGCCGGCTTCTCCAGAGGCATTCCCGGCATGACCATTGTCGGACTGCCCGACAATGCGGTTCGCGAGAGTCGGGAGCGGATCCGCTTTGCCGTGCGTCATGCCGGCTACGAATTCCCCGCCGCAACCAAGATTGTCATCAATCTCAGCCCGGCTGATCTGCGCAAAGAGGGTTCGGCGTTTGACCTGCCCATCGCGGCGGCGTTGCTGGCGCACCAGTTTCGCATCCATGCCGGTCCCCGCCTCAGTGATTTTCTCTACGCCGGCGAACTGGATCTGGACGGCTGCCTGAAACCCGTGCGCGGCGCCTTGAACCTGGCCATGTTCGCGCGCAGAAGTCGCCTGAAGGGTATCGTACTGCCGGCCGCCAATGCCGCTGAAGCCGCTTACGTAGAGGGAATTGAAGTGTACGGATTCAATGACCTGCGAACCGTGATGGCCTTCCTGCTCAATCACGGTGAATTTTTTCCGGAAGCCCCGCGCGCATTTGCGGCCCGGCCGGAAACTGCGGCGGATTTCAAGCATATCCGCGGCCAATACACGGCTAAGCGGGTGCTGGAGATCGCCGCCGCCGGATTCCACAATGTGCTGATGGTCGGCCCTCCCGGATCGGGCAAATCCCTGCTGGCCAAGTCCTTGCCTTCAATCCTTCCGGACATGACGCATGAGGAAATCCTGGAAACTTCACTGATTTACAGCGTGGCGGGTATGCTTAATAACCGCGGAAACGAAATGAAAAACCAGCGTCCGTTTCGCTCTCCCCACCACACGATCTCCGATATCGGCATCAGCGGCGGGGGAAAATCCCCGGTTCCCGGCGAAATCACACTGGCACACAACGGCGTACTATTTCTGGACGAACTTCCCCTTTTTCGCAGGTCGGCGCTGGAAGTGCTGCGGCAGCCGATGGAAGATGGTTGCATCACGATTTCCCGTGCCCTGACCTCGGTCACATTTCCCGCCCGCTTCATGCTGGTCGCCGCCATGAATCCGCTTTCCGAAAGCGGCCGGGATGACTGGGCTTCCGCTTCCGGCACGCAAAGGTATTCCTGCTCCAGACGCATCAGCCGCCCTCTGCTGGACCGTATTGACCTGCAGATTGAAGTCCCACGCGTTCCCCTGCAGGACATTGCATCCACACGGCCCGCCGAAGCATCCAGCCGGGTTCGTGAACGCGTGAATCGCGCCCGCAAGATCCAACTGGAGCGCTTCCACGGACAAATTGAAGCAGGCGTTTTTGCCAACGGCCGGATGGGAAATCCCCTGGTTCGCCGCCATTGCGAGTTGAATGCGGAATCCGCACGCTTCCTGCATACTGCGGTCGAGCGTTTCGGTTTGAGTGCGCGGGGATATTTCCGCGTACTGCGAACCGCGCGCACGATTGCCGATCTGGAAAACTCCACTCAGATCCAGACCGTCCACATTCAGGAGGCATTGCAGTACCGTTGCAGGCGGTTTTTCGATGGTTGAGTGTCAACTCCTGGCAGCGGGAAAAACCCGCGCAACCAGAATCAAGATAAAGACCGGTGCCACCGCGCCGGCGGCGAATCCGCCGCCGACGACAATCGCGCTCAACACCACGTAAGCCAGCAAGGGCCGGGGCGCGTTCCAGGCCAGCGCCAGGGCCGTTAAAAGAAAAGGCGCCATGATCAGCAATTCCACTGCCAGGCGCTGGAGGCGCCACAAACGGATGAGATGGTTCTTCTGCGGGGTGGATTGCAGTGAGGGGCATTCCGCCTCCAGAAACGCGAGCCGGCTTCTCCACCCGGCTGCGACACACGTTCCACGTTTCGGCATGGGAATCGGCTCTCCCGCCAGAAAAATCGATATCCAGCGCCACTCACGCCGAGACAACACCTGCCGGGACAGGCAGTAGGCCGGCAGAGGGAGGATCAACATGGCATACAACCACCCGTTCGGACCGGATCTTGCCCCCATCATCAGTAGAAAAATCACAGCCGACGTCAGCAGCACCAAGAGTCCGCGAACGGCCAGGTAGACCATCCACCCGGAGATGTCTTGACTCAAGAAATGCAGGGCTTTCTGCAGCGGAGAATGGAGTTTATCCATTTTCATCGACACTCAGCGCAATTTGATGCTGATCAGGCTGACCAGCGCAAACAAAATCGACACGATCCAGAAACGGATCACGATTTTGGGTTCGGCAATGCCCAGAAATTGAAACGAGTGATGGATGGGAGCCCGGTAAAAAACCCGGCGTTTCAACCACTTGATTCCCACATAATCCTGAATGAACACGGACAAAAATTCCATTACGAAAACACCACCCGCGATAATGAAAAGCAATTCCTTTTTCAACAACACGGCGGTGGTTGCGATCACGCCGCCGAGAAACATCGCTCCCGTATCCCCCATGAAAATCTGCGCCGGATAGGCGTTAAACCACAAAAAAGCAGCCAGCCCGCCTACCAGGGCCGCCATGGCTACGACCAGCTCCCCCGTGCCGGGTATGTATGGATACAACAGGTAGTCCGCGATCACCGCATTGCCGATGATATAGGCGAAGATGCCATAAACCACGGCCAGCAAGGCCACGGGAACCGTTGCCAGACCGTCCAGACCATCAGCGAAATTGATTGAATTGGAAATTGCGATCACGGTCAGGATCACAAAGAGATAGTAAAAAACCCCCATGTCCAATACCGGATTTTTCAAAAACGGAACAAACAGGCTACGGACGATATCCGCGGGAAAGGGCGTGCTCTCTGGCGACAAAACCAGCAAGGCCAGAATCAATCCGAAAACGGTCTGAAAAAAGAGCTTGGTCGTACGACTGAGCCCGGCGTCGCTGTTCCCGCGCATGTGTTTCAGGTAGTCATCCAGAAATCCCAGGGATACGAACCAGAAGGAAGCGAACACGATAATGCCGACAAACACATTGTCCAGGCGACACCACATCAGCAATGCCAGCAGAAAAGCCAGAAATATGATCAGGCCGCCCATCGTGGGAGTGCCTTCTTTGTCGCGACTCGATATATCGCCGTAATTGCGGATGCGGTCACGGAAACGCAACTGAAAAATGATGTTGATCAGGTGCCGCCCCAGGAATACGCCGAGAATGAACGCCGTCAGCATGGCCAGCAATGCGCGGAAACTGATGTATCCGAAAAGACGCTGCCCGGATTGAGACCCCATCCACTGAAAGAGCCAATGAACCATCTCTATTCAATCTCCTCGTAAACCTGCCGAATCAGGGCCTTGAGCCGGAATTCAGGTTGCATGTTGTTTGATGTAATCAAAATGCGGGCAATGGATTCTTTGACCTCTTCACCGCTGATCAGCCCGCGACGATGAAACGCCCGCAATAATTCCACCAGGCTTTCCCGGATGCGTGAATTCGGGTGCATGAAAAACAATTCCAGAAAATCGAGATCATCTCTTGCCCCGTGAGCCGCCACAAGCGCCATCGCGGCCAGGCATTCCTCTACCCCTCCGCGTCGTAAGCGTTTCTTGGCCAGGTCGCTGAAACCGGAAAAATCATCATCGGTCAGGGTCAGCGTCAAGTGTTTCAAGGCGGCCACCCGCACTTCATAATAGCCATCCTGAAGCAGGCGCCTGAACAACGGGCGCCATTCCGGATCCCAGCTTTTCATCTGAGAAAGAGAAATCAATGCGTTGCGGCGGATAAAACCTTTTTCACGCGGATTCTGCAACAGGTTGATCAAAAAAGATGTCTTTGACGTATCCTGAAACAATCCAATCAGTTTGACCCCCACATTGCGGATCTCCCAGTCCGGGCTGGAGCCGTACAGGTTGATTTTGTAATGGAAATCTCGGCGATACGCTTCCGGGTCGGTTGAGACCCGTTCCAGGAAGCGGAACGGAGAAAGCATGGAAATCGGCGGTTGGGCTTGAGACCGCAACCAGCGTCGCCGGAAAAAGAGCACTTCGGTATTTTTCATCAGTAAAGAAGACAGAAAATAAACCGCCAGGCCCACGAACGAGAGACCGAGCAGGGTAACCGAATGCTCCAGAATCCGTGAACCGAACGCAATCCTTGAGAACAATTGCCTGGACTCGGCGAGTACAATGACCATCATCAACGCGGCTCCCGTTGTTTTTGCCAGGCTGATCAGCAATTCTTTCTTCTCCACGCTGATTTCTTCACGTGACAAGCGGCGGCGCAACACGGCGATACGGATGAATGCAAACGCCATGAAAGAAATCGATGCGGCAAGCGCAAGCCCCGCGTAACCCAGTGAGGTCCTCACCAGCAATACCGCCAGCACAATGTTGACGGCCAGCATCAACAGGTTGAGTTTCATGGAAGTCTTGATGTCGAGGCGCGCGGAAAATATCCTCACCGTGAGGGAATGAATTCCCCATCCCACCAGGCCGAGGGCGTAGAACTGCAATGCGTATGCCGTGCGGCTGACGGCCAGCGAATCAAAACTGTGCCGTTGCAGGAGCAATGAAACCAGGGGAGTGGCCAGGTAGATCATCAGAATCGATACCGGAACCAGCAGAAAAAGATTGATACGGATTCCGTCCAGGAACAGCCGCTTGGCTTTTTCGCGATCGAAAATGGCGATCTTGGCGGAGAACTGACGCAGGATCACACTGTTGATGGCTTGAGAAATCACCGCGAAAGGCAGGCTGAAAATTCTGCGGGAAAAATACAGAAAAGAAATCGATCCGCTGGGCAGAGTCGATGCCAGAGACTGATTGACGATCTCTGACGTGTTGGATAAAAACACGTCCACGGAAATGGGCCCCAGTTGCCGGTAGTATTTCTTGTTCACGCTGCTCGAGAAATGAATCCGGGACCGATGAAAGTACCCCAGGGACGGTTGACGCAGGATGCGCATGGTGAATGGTATTAAAAAAGCGATCTGCAACAGCCCTCCCAGCAACACACCGGCCGCAAGTGAATAGACACCCAACCACGAGTGTCCCATGATGATCCCGGCGATGGCGCCGATGGAAAACAAAGCGGCGGATGATTCCGCCAATCCGAAACGGTTGAATGCTTTCAGCCACACCGCGAGTACGGCGGCCACGGTGACCAGGAATAAATAAGGGAACATCAGGCGGGTCATGTTCACGGTCAACGGCACGATGCCTTTGGCGGCAAATCCCGGATACAGCCATCGAATCAACATGGGAGTCAACAGTATGCCCGCCACGGTCAAAAGCAAAGCGGACAGCAGCGTGAAATTGATGAGGGAAGATGATGCTTCCCAGGTTTTCTTGCGCGGGCTGCGGTGGAACAAGCGCAGAAAAATGGGCAGGAAGGCGTTATCCAGGGCGTTTTCAGCCACGACACGGCGCATGAAATTCGAGATTGTCAATCCGACCGCGAACACATCCATCGCACGACCGGCGCCGAAGACCGCAGCCGAGACCATCTCGCGTAAAAACCCGCTGACACGCGAAAAAATGATTCCCAGAGAAGAACCCATCATCATCGAAGTGGTGGATTTCAGGTCACGTAAACTGTGGATTTTTTCCTGGTAACTTTTTAACTGCAGTAAAGATGGACCGATCTCGATCGTATCTCCCGCCACCACCTCGGTCCATTGCGATACGGCCTCCTGATTGACACGGAGCGTTCCCCGCAGGGGCTTGATGACCAGGCGTTCTCCGTTCCCCAACTGGCGGATCTCCGCCATTACGTCCATTCCGCGCACATCCAGTGTAATATCACTCCAGAGAGTGTTGCCCACTGTGGTGGCTTCAAAAATCAATTCATGCGTGATTTCATTCTCGGATTCCTGCAGATAATACACGCGTACGTCTCTTTCTTCATCTTCCGGGGAACCACTGACCAGTCCTTCGATCTCGCTCAGGATTTTCTGATTGCTCTCACGCGAATCGGAGGCTTTCAACGCTTCCCGCATGGACTTGAGGATGTTGTCGTCGCCCAACAAATTCATGATGCGTTCGAAAAGGGTGGTTTCAGGTACCTCCAATTCCCTTCGTCCCGGTGAGGGGTTGACGACTTCATAAACGACGCGGCAGCCACCGGATTTCTCGACTTCAATGGCGTTTAATATCTGATGATCTCCGGGCAGGTCGGTCTTGGGAATAACAACCGAAGGCAGGCCGATCGTGGTGATTTCCTTGATGGTCCCGGCACCGGCCCGGCAAACCACCAAATCGGCAATCGCATAGATCTCATCGATATTGTCGAAATATTCACGGATAATCAGGCGGCCGGAGATTTCAATGGGGCAATGGATTCGCTCCAGTCCCCGTATCGTATCGTCATAGGCCTTGTATTCGCGGGAATACCCCCTTCCGGTAGAAAGAATCAGCGTCAGTCGCGGCTGAGCTACCAGCATGGGAATCAGCTCGATCATGGCCTGGTTGATGGTCCGGGAGCCCCCGCTGCCGCCGAATACGAAAACCACCCGGTTTTCCTGCGGAATCCCGAGTTTCCGCCGCAAATCATCGCCGCTTGCTTCCGTAATCGAGCGGCGCAGCGGATAGCCGGTAACCGCTACTTTCTCGCTGGGGAAAAACCGGGCGGATGAAGCGAACGATACGCCGATACGGGTAGCAAAGCGGGAGATCATGCGGTTCAAACGTCCGGGAACCGCGTTCTGCTCGTGGACAAATACTTTCAGTTTCAACAAAGATGCGGCCAGCAGCACCGGCGCCGCCACATATCCGCCGCTGCCCACAACCACATCGGGTCGAAAACGTTTCAGGATAAAATAGCTCTTAATTGCTCCGGCAAAAATGACCGCTATGGCCCATAAGGTTTTAAAATTGCGGATTCGGCCCGGCAGCCCGCGCGAGGGTACGGTGACAAAGTCGATCGGTTGCGGAATCTTGCCAACGATCCGGGACTCAGCCCCGCGCCGCGTGCCGATATACAGGAACTGCGCCTGCGGATGGGCGGCCTTGATGGTTTCGTATATGGCGATGTTCGGGTAAACATGGCCGCCTGTACCACCGCCCGTGAAAACGATCTTCATGGCATTCATGCTGGCTGCCAGTATACCACAGGCAATGGCGTTTTCACACGAAATCGACGATCCCGGCAGGAACCTCCCGGCATCCGATTCAAATCCAGAACCGCGGATTTGAATCAAGTTGTCGGGTATCAGTTGACGGGAGGCGGGAAGGCAAATGACAGGGAGAGCGTGGATAAGGAATAAAGGAGAAGGAATCAGGCAACCGGGTTCCCGCCCTCAACTCCCTCGACTGAGGATCTGGCAAGGACGAGTGGCGATTCGCAAGGGGAAAGAAAAATGAGGTCACAGGCGTGCGGGCGGTTCGCGAACCACCCTTTTTCAACTTCGTCCCTTTTCAACTTTTCAACTCTTCAATTTTTTGTTCCATACCATCCGCCAGGGGCAGAAACTGAGCGATGTAGTCCGCATACAAGCGGGCAACCGGTAACATCGAGTGCGTAAATTTCTGAAAAAGTGGATTGAAAAGTGCCACGCGCCGGATCAACTCCGCGGGCTCATCCTCGAGCGACATTCCACGCAGTCGATGCGCATGGGGTTTCAAGTCAACCAGAACCGACCTGATCCCCCTGTGAACACGGCAGGATTCCATGCTGCCTTCCCGCTCAGCCCGCAGCACTCCATGGGCCACGACGTTGACGGGTAACACTTTCACCAGCTCCAGACAGGCGGTTCGCACCTGTTCCGCCAATTCACGCCGGTCCAGATGGATCAATTCACTCACGTTCATGGGAGCGCCGAATGAAACATAAACATCGCCGATATGACGGATCATTTTTAATGAATCCAGCAGGTGCAGCGTCAACGGGCCGTTCCTGCGCCGGATCATCTCACGATCCTCACGGACCTTGGCGTAGTCGACGTTTACCGGGACGATGAAAACCGCTGGTTTTCCGCTGTCCCCGTGATCGGCCAGGTCCCGGGCATATTCCAATACGGCCGCGAATACAGCCGGGAAAAAAGGCCCGTGGCAATGATGGTCGGGGATCCCGCGACGAGTGCCTTCCGGGAAAACCAGCACCGAGCGCCTGGTTTCCAGCAAGGACAACACCGAATCGCGCAATTGCCTGGCCGAAACAATCAGGTCCCGGCGCCCGCGCGGACGCCGGATCAGGAATCCCCCGGCGCGCTCGACAATCGCTTGAAAAAAACGACCGCGCACCAGGTTATCGCCCATCCCCACCCAGGGCACATCCATTCCAGACAGGGTCAACGCCACCTGAATGCCGGTGGTTTCCCAGAGGCTCTTGTGCAGAGCGGCATAAAGAAAAACCGCGTTGCCTTCTGCCAGCTTTTTCAATTCCGGGTTGAATTCGATATGCGGGCGACACCAGAGGCGAAAACCCATGATACCGAAGCGGCGCGCAAGACCGAAAACCAAGCGACTGCGCGGCGGCACATGAGCTTTGCGTTTTCGATGCATGGAACCTCTGATTTGCAATGATTATAGCATCTCCGGACTTACCGGCAAAGCCGGTTTTCCCTCACCCGGACTTCTGCTATAATCGATTTCCGGATCAAAGAGGAGGCACGCATGACGGCATTCATCGAACCGGCCGCACTGGCTGCCTGGGCGAATTATCTTCTGGATCATTCTCTGGGAGGAATCGCAAGCGGCGACCGGATCATGCTTAAAGGAGAACCGATAACCTGGCCGCTGATGGATGTGTTGCAGCAAGGGATTATCCGGCGGGGCGGCGTTCCCGACCTGTACCTGGTCCCCCCTGACAACAATCGCGGCCAGGTCTGGGGAGCGGCGATGGCCCGTTTGGGAACGCCTGAGCAGATCAGGGCCGTTCCGGTATGGCATCGGCAGCGCTACGAATCCATGACCGGATACATCGAGATTCTCGGTGCAGAAAACCCCGAATCTTTCACGGGCTGGCCTCCTGAAGCTCAGGCGGCCATCGCGCGTGCGGATGAGCCGTTCAAATCCATCCGCCTGGCGAAGAACTGGGTGCTGACATTGTTCCCCACCCCCGCTTTTGCAGAGATCGAGGGAATGAGCCTGGAAGAGTACACCCGCCTGGTTGTGCAGGCATCAACGACCGACCCTTCTGAACTCGAATCCCTTGAAGAACCGATCTACCGGGTAATGGAGCAGGCCGACTGGATATCGATCCATACCCGTGATCCCCGCGATGGACGCTTGTTGGAGTTGCATATGGATATCGCAGGCCGGCACGCAGTCAAATGCACCGGCAAACGCAATTTCCCGGACGGCGAAGTATTCACCTCGCCGGATGCACGCACACCGGAGGGAGAAATTTTTGTCGACCTGCCGGTTTTTTACAACGGTGTCACGCTCCAGGGCATTTACCTGAAACTGGCACAAGGACAAATCATCGATTTCTCTGCCCAGCGTGAAATGGAGACCCTTCGCCGTATCATCGATACCGATGCCGGCTCCCGTCGCATCGGCGAAGTCGCCCTGGGCATGAACGCCGGCCTCACCCGGGCCCTCAAGCATCCCCTTTTTGTGGAAAAAGTGGGTGGCACGCTGCATATCGCTATCGGCGCAAGTTACCCCGAATGCTATGTACGGGATGCGAATGCTCCTGAAGCAAAAGCCATCCTTGACTCCCTTGCCCGGGAGGGCATTTTGAACCGGTCCGCCCAGCATGTAGACATTGTGGTTGATTTCCGCCCCGGTGGATGCGGCGCGGAAGTAATCATCGGAGGCAACCGCCTCGAAGTGGAAAAGGGGATCTGGCGCGTAGCCGGTTAGTCGCTCCTCATGGCTCCATTGGTAACCTGCCCCTCCTGCGGCATCCGCAACCGCGTGGACCCGCAGCGCGCGGCTGTTGCCGTTTGCGGCCGCTGCCACCAGGCGCTGCCCCAGGGCGCTCCCGTAATCCTTGATGCACCCAGATTTTTCGATTTCATCTCGCGCCATCAGCGCCCGGTCCTGGTAGACTTCTGGGCTCCCTGGTGCGCGCCTTGCCGCATGATGGCCCCTGCCCTCGACCGGGTTGCGCGCAGCCGCACCGACCTGGTGGTAGCCAAAGTCGATACCCAGCAAAATTCCCAACTGGCTTCGCGTTACGATATCTCCGCCATCCCCACACTGATCCTGTTTATGCATGGCCGTCCCGTTCAACGCCACAGCGGGGCATTGACGCCCGTCCAACTGGAGGACCTGCTGTCCCGCTGGCTGCCGGTCACACCATCAGCAGGGGTACGGAATCATCGGAGCTGAAGAACGCAAACGCCGGCTGCGCCAGAAAGCCCCAGCGCAAAACCATTAGCAAGAGAATAAAGATCAGGATGATCACCGGCTTTTTCATGTCCGGACCCCACCTGGAATAACGGGTAGCTTCAACCTGTTCCAATCCCGATGAAGGCGCGGAAGTGAGCCCGGCCGGACCGTGAGGAAAAAAAACCGGACCCGCGGTTCCATCACTTTCCTGCGCTGCGCCTGCGTCTCAATCATTCCTGCCGGTCCGATTGATCCACCGCCGGGCAGGCATTGGAAAAACGGGCGCACAAGACCCCGGCTCCCGAGCGAGCCGAAACGGCAAAACACTGCTGAACAACCGCGAAAACATCGCTGTTTTCGCCACTGATCACGGTGCTCATGGGGCCGGGGAACACGCGGATCCGCGGGTCTTTGAGCCCCTCGATAAAGGCATTCACCCGTTCACCCACCGCATCCGTTCCCAGCGGGTAAAAACTCAATTCGGCTTGGATTTGCACAATCTCACCTCAATCGCCAGAAACGCATTATCGCGGGACCCGCTCCATCTCAACAGCGAATCGATCCATGCAGAGACGGGCTCGGGAAACTTCACGGCAAGGGGAAACGCACATGGGATCATGCGTATAGCACCCATGGGGGCCAGCAGCGTGCGCAATTGCGCAGCGGTCATCAACTGGGCCGCCGCGAACGGGGATCCCGGCACCTTCATGCGCGCGCGGTTGAGCGAAGACTCCGCGTTCAAGATTCCCAGAATCAGGCGGCCCCGGGGACGGGCGCAGCGCGTCATTTCTCCCAGCACCCTGACCGGATCTGTGGTGAACTCCAGCGATGTGATGGCCGCGACAACATCAAAACGATCGTCCGCAAACGGCAATTCATGGGCGTCGGCCTGCTGGAAATCCGCTCCGCCAATGGATTTCTTTCGGGCCGTTTCCACCATTTCCGTGGAGATATCCACGCCGGTGACCAAAAAGCCTTTTTCGACGAAATATCGACTCCACCAACCGGTTCCCGTCCCGACCTCCAGCAGATCGGGACCGGAGATTTCCGGCTTCAGCAAGCGGCTGACGGCGCTTTTTTCCAGGCGGTCAAACCGCCTGCCTTCGCGGCTTTCGTACCATTGGTCGTATTCTTGTGCCACGGGGCCGAAATCATATCTCGGTTTCACGATCGTCACCATCCTCCAGATTCCGCGCACTGCACAACAGCAGGCCCCCATCTTCCACGCGCACCCAGGCGCCGGCCACCGCCACCCGGTTGCTGATGCCCCGCGTACCGGCATCCAAACGCTCCCCAGCCAGCGGATATTCCAGTCCCCAAGTGGTTACTTTGCCTGCGGCGGGAAACGGCACCAGCGACACCAGCATCCCTGCACCTGCATCGATTCCGGCCGTTACGCCCGCTTCGACAAAGCGGATCACCATGCCATGTTCATGGATTTCCAGGATGCCGGGGTACCGGGCCAGCAACGAGATGTGGCCGATGATGTGGTCGGGGCGGCCGCCGAATNNACCGCCAGAATCACCCGGCTTGCGCCGCGATTCACGGCCAGTTCGATCCCCAATTGCGTGTCGCTTTGATCCTTTCGTACGGGGAAACGAACGCATTCCGCAGTGGGAAAAGAACTTGAGCGGGACGGTTCGATTGAATCCATGTCACCGATGATCACATCCGGACTGCAGCGCAAAGCATGCAGATGACGGGTACCGCCGTCTGCGGCGATCACCAGGTCGGCCCGCCTGATCAGCCTGAGGGTATGTCTGGCGTCGTCAAGCTCGCCGTTGCATATTACAACCGCCGTTATCGGCCTGTTTTCCACATTTCCTTCCTGTTTTCACCGGGGTGATGCAGACAGGAAAAGAGTACCATGAATCCGTGATCCGTCCAAGCCGTCTGATTGTCAGGCTGAGCGGGCTTTGCTCTCACGCTTGCGCGCATGAATATCCAGCAGGCGCTTGCGCATGCGTACATTGTCGGGCGTGATTTCCAGCAGCTCGTCGTCATTGATGTACTCGATCGCCTGCTCAAGCGAAAACCGCCGCGGCGGTGCCAGTCGAACCGCGTCATCAGAACCCGCTGCACGCATATTGGTCAATTTCTTGGTTTTGCACACGTTGACGACAAGATCGTTTTCCCGACTGTGTTCGCCCACAATCATGCCGGGGTATACCGGAGTGCCCGGTTCGATGAATATGGTTCCACGTTCCTGCAGGTTGTTCAAGGCAAACGCGACTGCGACACCGGATTCAAGCGCGATCAGCACGCCCTTGACCGTCCGCCGGACATCGCCCTTGCAGGGTTCATAGTCAGAAAACAGATGGTTCAGAATCCCCGTCCCCCGGGTGGCGGCCAGGAATTCACCGTTCATTCCGATCAGCCCGCGGGCGGGAACGCNNCCCGCCGCTGCCGTTGCTCATGTGAACCAGCTCACCCCTGCGCTGACCGAACATTTCGATCACGACTCCGGCGTATTCCGCAGCCACATCAACAGTGGCGGTTTCCACCGGCTCCAGCAATCCTTGAGGCGATTCCTTGTAGATTACCTCCGGACGGGAAACCTGAAACTCGTATCCTTCACGGCGCATTTTTTCCATGAGGACGGCAAACTGCAGGGCTCCCCTGCCCTTGATCTGAAAAACGTTCTGCGAAGCGGTCTCTTCCAGGCGCAGATTCACGTTGTCACGCTGTTCACTGCGCAGCCTGGCCAGAAGGTGCCTGGAAGTAACGAAACGTCCCTCATTCCCGGCAAAAGGCGAATCATTGACCATGAAAGTCATGGCCATCGTCGGCGGATCGATGTGGATGACCGGGATCCGGGCGGCATGATTGCGCAGGCAAATCGTCTCTCCCACGTCGATATCATTGATACCGGCCACGGAAATGATCTCACCCGCACCGGCCGATTCCACTTCCTTCCGCTCCAGGCCCTGGTAGGCGAACAACCTGGATACACGGAAGGAATCATATTCACCACTGCAACGGATGCGCATGACATCCTGGTTACGACGGATGGTGCCGTTATGAATGTCGCCGGTACCGATCCTTCCCAGAAAGGGGTCATAAGCGATGGCCGATACCAGCAACTGCAACGGAGCGTTTTTGTCACCGCCGGGTTCGGGGACCCGTTTGACAATCGAATCCAGCAGGGGTGCCAGATCGAGATTTCCGTCATGCGGGTCGAACCGGGCGTAGCCATCCCGGGCAGATGTGTACACCACCGGAAAATCCAGTTGCTTCTCATCCGCATTCAACTCCACGAAGAGGTCGAATACTTCGTCCAGAACCGCGTCCGGACGTGCGTTGGGTCTATCGATTTTGTTGATGATGACAATCGGCGCCAGTCCGAGCCGCAACGATTCCTTTAACACATACTTGGTTTGCGGCATGGGTCCTTCAAACGCGTCCACCAGGAGCAGTACCGAGTCCACCATGCGCAGGATACGCTGGACCTCCCCGCCAAAGTCGGCGTGTCCCGGGGTATCCACGACATTCACTTTGTATCCCCGGTAAAAAAAGGCGGCATTCTTGGAAAAAATGGTGATCCCCTTTTCCCTTTCCAGGTCCGTGTTGTCCATGACACGCGGAACGACCGTCTGGTTCGTGCGAAACACTCCGGTCTGGCGCAGGATGGCGTCAATCAGCGTGGTCTTGCCATGATCAACATGTGCAATGATGGCGATATTCCTGATATTCTGCATTTTCAGGGTTCCTTGATTTCGGGGATCCAAATGAATGGGGAATCAGAAAAGAAATCCGATTATATCACATTTTCGCTCATTCCGCGACGAATACGCCAAAGACACTTATTGCCGACCGGTCATTTCCACGATTGCGGCACGAATCGCGCTGATGACCCGCTCCCAGTTAAAGTATGTATGCACGTATCCGCGCCCTTTTTCTCCCATCCTGAATCGCAATCCCGGGCTGGATAAAAGTCGTGCCGCAGAGCTTTCCAGTTCAGCGGAATCGGCGTAAAGCAAGCCTCCCCCGGAAAGATTCACGTGTTCGCTCAGCGCCGCACTGCGCTGATTGGCCAGCACGGGTGTCCCTTGTCCGAAAGACTCCAGTGTGGTGATGGAAAGACTTTCCAGTGCTGATGGTTGCAGTGAAAAAGCCGCGCCCCGAAAAGCGGACAGTTTTTCGGACTCGGAAACGAAACCGGCATAACGGATCCCTTCCAGATCGGGGATCTCCATGAGCTTGCGCCCCAGAAGAACCAGATCCACCAGGTGGCGATTCCGCAACGAAGGATATACCTCAAAAATTTCTTCCAGGCCTTTTCCGCGTTCGATGCGCCCGGCATACAGCATGTAAGCGCCAAAGATCAAGTGCCGGCGACGGAACGATTCGCCGTCAACGCCGGCCGGAATGTCCAGGCCCGTGCGCACCAGCTCCATTCCCGGGCGTGGCCCGAAAACGCGCTTCACCAGTTCCTGTTCCGCCCCGGTCAGAAAGAAAAGTCGCTCGGGACGTGAAAAAACCGGACGCATGATCTCAAGGTAAAGCGGCGGCTCATCATGGGCCGTGGGAAACAATGCAATCGGACGATCGATCTTTTCCATACCCAGCACGGTCGGTAGATACAGGTAGGTAAAGAACAGGAAAGCGTCGTAATGGCGGTACTCACTTTCGAGCGCTTTCAGCAACTGCGGGCTTTGCGGGCCCTGTTCAAATATCCACAGCAACTCGTCGCGTTCGCGGGCAGGACTCTGAAAGAACAACTCCGAAAACCGGTTGAAGGCGGCGATATCCCGTTGCCTGTCCACCGGGAAACGCAGGATCCGCACGCCCCGCAGCACCGATTCCCCGGGCGCGAATTCATTCGCCCAGGTAATGTAATCGGTTGCGGTCGTGGTGAAAACGGTCACGTCGCATCCGGAAGCATTGAGCCGTTCGCATACATCGCGCGCAAGAGTTTCCGCGCCGCCGACGACTCCGTCTCCATAGCGCTGCACAACCGCGCCGATACGGATCATTTTTCCGCCAGCCACTCCAGGAGGCGTTGCGGATTGGACTGGCGGCGATAGGCCGCCATACGCTCATCGGCAGCCTTTTTCAAACGGGCGCGTCTTTCCTGGTCACCGATCAGGCGTTGCGCCATTCCCGCCACCATTTCCACGGATTTCTGCCGGAAAAGAATCCCCGCGCCGTCAAGAGTCTCGGCCACCGCGCCCGCATCATAGGCCAGCACAGGCACCTTGAAGAGACAACTTTCAATCAGGGGCAGGCAGAACCCCTCGTGTTCACTCATCGACAGGAATACGTCGCCGCTGCGGTAAACCGCCAGTAATTCGCTGAAAGGGATATGACCGGTGAAGAGAATGTCTTCCGCATCCAGATAAAAGCGTCCCGCCAGATCCCTGAGCGCATAAAAATATCCCGGCAGGGTATCGGTCTTCCCCGATACCACCAGGCGAATCGCTGGAGAAATGTATTTCTTGTAAAAAAACAGCACCTTGATCAAGTCCTCGATCTTTTTATTGGGGGAAACCCGTCCCACGAAAATAATGGTATCGCGCTCATCGCTCAGCAATCGCCTGTACGCAATGGATTCAGCATGATCGTACTCAGCGGGGTCAATCATGATGGGAAAGACACGTATATCGCATTCATAGCCGATTTCAAGCAATTCGTTTGCGTTATACCGCGAGTCGGCCACACACAGATCGAAAGTTCGGCTCAGTTTCTGTAAGTGATCCCTCCCCGTTCGGGTGAACCGGGTCAACTCCGGAGAGAAGTTCACGAAAAACTCGGGCGGGGTGACATTGTGGTAGATCATTACTTTGCGTCCCCGTGCCGAGATAAAAAAATCCGTCAACACCGAGGGAACGGCAAAATGCAACACCTTGATGGAGTCGGCGCACTCGCTGTACTGATTGAAATCAAGGGCGATCTCCTGCAAAGCCGCGTCAATCGAAAGCGCCACAATCCGCGAATCAACTCCCTGCGATTTCAGAAAGCGGTGGAAATGCAACGTGGAGTTGCCGATGGCGTCACCCCAATGAAGGGCCGGCAGGAATTGTTCTACAATCATCTCGTGTCCGAAAAGCCTCCGCTGAAAACGGATAGTGGATTCTAGCACGGCCGCGGCAGGCGTTCAAGCTCCCTGATTGCTGTAACGAATACAATCTTGTTGAAATTTCAGAGTTGTTATGCTATATTCTGCATGAACCCAAAGGAGGTACAAATGGCTTTCATCAATGACAGTTTGCGCAAAGAGCTGCAACCGTTCCTCGCCGAATTGGAAGGGGAGGTGAAGCTGGTATATTTCACGCAGAAAACCGAATGCCGCTTCTGTTCGGAAACCCGCGAATTGCTGACCGAAGTAAGCGGCCTTTCTGACAAAATCAAGCTGGAAATTCTGGACTTTCAGGCCGATGCGGATCGCGCCGCGCAATTGGGCGTGGATAAGATTCCAGCTACCGTAGTAATGGCCGGAGAGGACCGGGGAATCCGCTTTTATGGGATACCCAGCGGTTACGAATTCTCTTCATTGCTTGACGCGATCCGCATGGTCAGCCGCGCTGACGCCGGCTTGAGTCAACAAACCCGGGATTTTCTGGATCATCTGAAAAACGACATCCATCTCCAGGTATATGTCACCCCGACCTGCCCTTATTGCCCGGCTGCGGTGACCCTCGCCCACCGCATGGCGCTATACAGCCCGCGCGTCACCGCCGACATGGTGGAAGCGACGGAATTTCCCCATTTATCCCAGAAATACCGCGTCATGGGCGTGCCCCGCACCATCATCAACGAAACGGAATTCCTGGAAGGCGCCGCTCCTGAATCAATGCTGGTCGAAAAAATCCGCTCACTCGTTTAATCCCGTCTGTGCTTGATTTTGCAGGATTTGATTTTTATAATGGTCAAACCCGACGTAAAGGAGATAGAAAATGAAAAAGTACGTTTGCACGGTATGTGGTTACGTTTATGATCCGGAACAGGGCGACCCCGATTCCGGTATCGCCCCGGGTACTCCGTTCAGCGACATCCCGGATGATTGGGAATGCCCGCTTTGCGGTGTCGGCAAAGAAGATTTCGAGCCCATGGAAGATTGATTGCGGACCTCACCACATTCTTTATTCCGTCAAGGAGACTGAAATGATGAAGACTACGGTTATAGATGCCCTGAACCAGCAGATCAACGAAGAGCTGTTCTCCGCTTACCTGTACTTGTCGATGAGCGCGCAGTTCGCGGACATGAACCTCGGTGGGTTCTCGCACTGGATGAAAAAGCAGGCCGAGGAAGAGGTGGAGCATGCCATGAAGTTTTTCCACTTCATCAACGAGCGCGGCGGCCGCGTCGAGCTTCAACCCATAAAAGGCCCCCAGAAAGAGTGGGAATCGGCATTGCAGATGATGAGCGAGTCTCTGGCTCACGAAGAGCACATCACCGCATGCATCGACAAATTGATGGACCTGGCCGTAAGGGAAAAGGACTACGCCACAATCAACATGCTGCAATGGTTCGTCAACGAACAGGTGGAAGAGGAAGCCGGAGTTTCTGAAATCGTGGAGAAACTCAAACTCATCGGAGATCGGGGTCAGGGACTGTTCATGCTGGACCGCGAATTGGGCGTCAGGGATTGACCTCTTTTTCGCAATCGCCCGCTGTGCGCTATTGATTCAGTGGCGGTTTTGGGTTACAATGCGGCTGAATGGCGGTGTAGCTCAGCCGGTAGAGCAGTCGGCTCATATCCGATAAGTCGGGGGTTCAAGTCCCTCCACCGCTATTCCAACCGCCTGCCATGGAGATCCTGCTCCCGTCTTTCCGGGACCGCTTGCTTCAACTGCTTCCCGACATTCACGCCACCACGATTTTCGTCGCTTTCTCCGGGGGAAAGGATTCAGTCACCCTGCTGACATTGTTGTCCGCGCTGACCAGCGAGTTGGGCTTCACCCTCAAAGCCGCTTACTTCAACCACGGCATTCGCGCTGACGCGCCCATGGAAGCCGAATGGGTTTCGCGATTCTGCGCAGACCGTTCCATCCCCCTGCTGACCGAGGCGGCGGACATTCCCGCGCTGGCCAGGCGGGAAGGCCTGAATCTGGAAGCGATCGCCTCCCATGCTCGTTACGCATTTTTCTCCAGACTTGTCAATGCTGCCGATGCCAATTGGGTGGCCACCGGCCACACGCTTTCCGATCAGGTGGAAACGTTTTTCATGCGCCTGATGCGGGGAAGCGGAACCGCAGGCCTGTCAGGCATCCACCCGCTTCGCAAAAAAAGGATCATCCGCCCCTTGACCATTTTTTCCGAAGCGGATGTGCGCGCGTTTCTCAAACGCCGCGCACTGCGTCATTACGAGGATCCATCCAACCATGATCGCGAGCTGTTGCGCAACCGCCTGCGCCATGAAATCCTGCCGGCCTTGCGGCGCCATTTCCCCTGCATGGATCAGCGTATCCAGGACACCACGCGAATTCTGAAAGACGAGGCGGATTTTCTTCAGATTCAGGCAAGCCGGGTACTGAAACAGGTCATCCTGCAGGGCTGCATCCTTCCGCCCGGAAGCCTGGATTCACTTCATCCCGCCCTCCAGCGCCACGTGTTGCGGGAATACCTGCGACGCCTGCGGGGAAACCTGTGGGGCATTTCCCTGGCCCATATTGAAGCCCTGATGCCCTCCAACTCACTCCGCCAGCAGCGTCTGAGCCTTCCGGGTATTTCCCTCGCGCGCAAGAAAGGCTTCCTGTTTCCCGAAGACTATTCGACCCCGGATTACCATCATCACCTTGCCGCCTGCGGAGAGTACGTTATTCCTGAAGTCAGTGCGCATATCCGGATTGTTCCGGGGGCAAAAGCTGCATCTGCCCCATCGCTCCGGCGTGATCGGTCCGTTTTTGCCATAGAAGTCGACGCACAAAGTATGCGCTTCCCTCTGCGTGTCCGGTCGCCGCGGAGTTCAGACCGGTATCGCAAACAGGGAAGCGGCTTTTCCCAGCGGGTGGTTGAGATGGTTCGCGCAGCCGGATTGCCGCCTCCGCTGCGATCCCTGCGCCCCCTGTTCTGCGACGCAACGGACCGCCCGTTCTGGCTTCCCGGCCATGCCCCCGACGCCGATGCGGCCGCACGTACGGGGCATCCATTCCTGGAAATCCAGGTGAGCAGAATCTGGTCCCGAGATGATCGTCAGGGAATTGATTCGTAGACCACCTTGCCGCCCACAATGGTAAACGCCACTTTCCCCATGCCTTCCCAATTCAAAAAAGGGCAATTGTTGGCCTTGGAGCGAAAATCCTTTTCCTGAATGGAAAAGCGCCTGTTCAGATCGAGTAGGGTCAAATCCGCGGGTTTTCCCAATGTGACCTGACCGCGGTCCTTCAAATTGAGCACGCGGGCCGGGTTTGTACTCAACAGTTCAACCATGCGCTTGAGGGAAATGGTCTTGGTGCGCACCAGGCGATCGTAGACTACCGAAACGGTTGATTCCAACCCGATCACGCCGAAGGGAGCGTATTCAAACTCCTTGTCTTTTTCATCACGGGTGTGGGGAGCGTGATCCGAAGCAATGCAGTCGATGGTCCCGTCCTTCAGTCCCTCGACCAGAGCCAGGCGGTCGGCTTCCGTTCGCAATGGCGGTTTCACTTTGTAAACCGTATCATAGGTGGTGATCTTTTCCTCGTTCAACAACAAGTGGTGGGGGGTCGCATCAGCGGTCACCGGAATTCCGCCGGCTTTGGCATCCCGGATCAGCTCTACGGCCCTGGACGTGGAGATGTGCGTCAGGTGCAGACGCGAACGAATCCGGTCCTGAAGGATGATATCCCGCGCGACGATCACTTCCTCGGCCGCATTGAGGATTCCCCGCATGCCGTATCTGTAGGATATCAGGCCTTCATTCACCAGGCCTTCTCCGGATATCGAATGATCCTCCGGATGCTCGATGATGGGCAGGCCCAGCATGCGGCAATATTCCAACGCCTTGCGAATCAGGTCAGCGCTCATCACGCAGGAGCCATCGTCGGAAAAACCGACTGCGCCGCCCTCAGCCAGGTCGGCCATCTCGGTCAAGTTCCGCCCCTCCAATCCTCGCGAGATGGCGGCCACGGGGAACACGTTGGCCAGTCCGACACTGCGTGCCCGGGCGATAATGTACTCAGTGACGGTGCGGTTGTCGTTTACCGGGCTTGTGTTGGGCATGCAGGCAACGGAAGTAAACCCGCCGTGGACCGCGGCTTCAACACCGGATTGAATGGTTTCCTTGTTTTCATTTCCCGGTTCCCGCAGATGTACATGCATATCAATGAACCCCGGGCAGACAACCAGGCCGGCGGCATCGATCAAACGGTCCACTTTCCCGGCATCCAGCCGTGGCTGGATGTCGGCAACGCTTTGCCCGTCAATCAGGATATCCACAGTATCGTCCGTGTGGTTGAGGGGATCGACCAGCCTGCCGTTCTTAATGAGCAGTTTCATTGGATTCTCCCTTGAGCAGATACAGCACCGCCATGCGCACGGCGATGCCGTTATTGACCTGTTGCAGGATAACGGATCGATCGGAATCAGCCAGCGAAGTCTCGATCTCCACATCGCGGTTCAACGGTCCCGGATGCATGACGATGGCATGAGGAGCGGCCTGGGCGAACACTTCGGCGTTGATTTCGAATAACCGGCGGTACTCGCGGATGGAAGGAAAATAATTGCCGGCTCCCCTTTCTTCCTGAACCCTCAACATCATGACGACATCCACTCCCGACACACCGGCTGAGAGATTGTTGAAGACCCTGGCTCCCATGCGTTCAAACTCCGCTGGAACCAGGCTCGGCGGCCCAACCAGGTGGACGGGATTCCCCATTTTCTGATGCAGGATCAGGTTGGACCGGGCCACGCGGGAGTGGAGGATATCTCCCACTATGGCGATTTTCAGCCCGCGCAACTTTCCAAAACGCTGGCGGATGGTCAGGGCGTCCAGCAGGGCCTGGGTGGGATGCTCATGAAAACCATCACCGGCATTGACGATGGAAGAACGGGCAAAAGTAGTGAGGTACTTGGGCGAGCCGGCGGCACTGTGACGAATGACAATGATACGCGGATTCATGGCTTCCAGGGTCAGCACGGTGTCCTTCAGCGATTCCCCTTTTTTCAAACTGGAAACGGATGAATTGAAATTGATCAGGTCCGCGCTCAAGCGTTTGGCCGCGATTTCAAAAGAACTGCGCGTACGCGTGGAGTTCTCGAAAAACAGGTTGACCACGGTACGGCCTTTCAAGGCCGGCACCTTCTTGATGCTGCGGGTGGAGACCTCGACAAAGGAGTCCGCAGTGTCCAGGATGTGATCGATCTCTGAGGCGTCCAAGTGCTCAATACCCAGTAAATGACGTTGATTGAATGCTGCGTTCGCCATTAAAACCTCGTGGGTTCCATGATCAAAACCTGGTCGGAACCATCTACTTCCTTCAGCATCACGTTAACCCGTTCCCGCCGTGCAGTCGGCAGGTACTTGCCTTTGAAATCCGGACAAATGGGCAGTTCGCGATGACCCCGGTCAATGAAAACCGCCAGTTGAATGCTGGCGGGGCGCCCCAATTCAAAGATCGAATCCATGGCGGCGCGGATGGTGCGACCGGTAAAGACCACATCATCGATTAATACGATGTGGCGGTTCTCAACGGAAAAATCGATTTCCGTCTTTTCCACTTTGGGATGGTGCTCCTGAAGATGCAGATCGTCGCGAAACAGCGTGATATCCAGAATGCCCAAAGGCAACGTCACGTTCTCGAGCGCCTTGATCTGGGCACGAATACGTTGCGCCACAAATACGCCCTTGGTCTGGATTCCGATCAGCGCCAGGCTGCCTGCATCACGATTGCGTTCCAGGATCTCCATGGACATGCGTGCCAGCGCACGTTCCATTTTCCGGGAATCCATGATTTTGGCCTTGATTTTTTCCTCCATGCGGACTCCTCCAAATCTCTGTGATGATCAGCACCACATTACCACGGGGGTCTGCGGGTGTCAATCCGGAGCGACGGCCGACTCGCGCCGCAACTGGTCTTTCAGGTCTCGGCGCAATTGCGTAAAAAAATTCATGTAATCGATGGAACGGAAATCCGGATATGTCCAGTCCAGCGGCTGCAGACGGCCGTTTCGGACCACGTACTCAAGGTGGGCATACACGCCGTCCCGGAGTGGAATTCGATGGCTGTGGTTCTTGGCGGTCGCGATCACCACTGAAGCAAGCGATATATACCCCGGATCCAGGTTGACACGGCGCCGATTCGCAACCGCTAACCCGGCTTCCAACTCCTGGGTCAGGCGCTTGCAGGCCGGCAAGAACTGCGGATCGATCAGGTCGCGAAAAGAAACGAAACAACGAAACAAGGGCTTGCCCATCTCCGCGCAATAGTAGTCCGTGTACGTGAACGGCATGAAATCCGATCGCCGCTCCTGCGGGGACAGAAACTCTTCCAGGCGCTTCAGGCTTGAATCCAGCATGGACGGCTCGGCGAATATCAGGCCGCAGAACGGCTTGACCCTGTCAAAGGGCTGCAGCAGCGACATGCGTCATCCGCCCGGTCGAGGGATCAACACCAGGCGGTCGTTGATAAAGGCGGCACGGGCACGTTGATCGGGAGACACCGCATGCAGTGCCCCCTCCAGGCTGACACCCAGGTATTCTTCTTTTTCCGGCTCCTTGATGCGGACGATTTCCCCATCATGGGTGAGCGCGTCCACATACCCCTGCGCATCAACTTCCACCAGGCGTTTCAGGTTGGTGCGAGCGGTCATGGCGTTTACGACAGGGGGGGACATGTTGACTTCGTCCAGGCGGGTCTCCGACGCGTACTTGCGACTGCCCGTTTCCTTCAACAGGTAAAGACGCCGCCAGGCCGTATCCCGCAGGACATCCATCACTCCCAGACCGAGGCTCTGATACAGTCGCGACCGGTAATGAAAGAGAATCGCTTCGCGGTCTTTATCCCGCGTTACCAGAAGCAGCCGATGGCGAACCGGATCAATGCCTTTTACATCCACATCCGCAAATGACTTCGCGCCCAGGAACATACGCTGGCTGCAATGAACCGTTTCTTTCGACTTGCCGTTATAGATCACCGCCTGAAAAGCATTTTCCAGGTCCGCCAGATACAGCAGCAACGTCTGGTTATCCGGCGCAACCAGGATCCGCACCATCTCCGGCGAGGCGATATCGAATTCCATGCCGCGTTGAATCAACGCGTCCACGTCCCGGCTTTCGCTTCGGGCACGCTGAACAAGGCGATACTTTTTCCAGATGGGAATCGGCACTGCATCCAGCATCTCAGCGGATTTCAATTGCGTCCAGCGTCCGACGCGCCGGTTCAGCATGAGCATGGGAAAAGGAGATGCCGGATAAAGCGGCTTTTTTTCACCCAATTGCGAAGTGACGGCAAACGGAGACGTGAAGGCGAGTTGCCCCAGGCGGGAATCCGTGACATAGATCAAGGTTTCCGCCGCGTTGGTCCCCAGAAGAATCGACGGGAACGGCAGGGGCTGCGGTGTCAAGAGCAGCGAACGGATTCTGGCTTTGTGGAGTTCCAATTGATAGAGAAAGGTACGCTCTTCGCCGACCTGACTGGTTGTAAAAAAAACGCTTCCGGTCGCCATGGGGCGAAAGAAGGCCTGAAAACCGCCGCGGAAACTGAAGGTGGCCGTCAAACGCATGGTTTGGGGATTCACCACATAGAGTTGCTCGGATTCACGGTTCGAGCGTTTGCCGACCAGTACCAGTTGATCGGGAAACGGCCAGGCTATGGCGCGGACACTGAAGAAGCCGATCGTCTGCGGCGGATCAGTTGCCCGTTTTTCCCCGGTCAAGGACTCCACTTCAGCTTTTCCCGCTCCGGCCAGGAGCGCCCGCCGTGCCCAATGCCGAAGCATTCCCGCTTCCTGGGGCCGGAATGCGCGGGTATATTCCCCCAACAACAGATTGACTTCCGCATCCCAGGGCAATTCGCCGAACAACTGGTACAGCATCGGCCTGGCCTGATGGGATTCTTTCAATGCGATCAGCACTCGCGAATAGATTTTGAGGTAATCTTCATGAAACTTTCCCGCCTGGATGCCGGACAGCAGTGACCGCGCCTCAGCCAGTTTTCCCTGCCGGTAAAGGTAACGTGCCCTGAGCACACCCAATTCACGGTGTTCCGGCTGAATTTCCAAAGCGGTTGCGAGATAACGTCCCGCCTGCTCGGCCTGCCCCGCGTTCACCAGGGCGAGCGCGGTCATGTAATTGAAGTGGAAGCTGTCCGGATGCGCGTCCGCTTCTTCACGCACCTGGGCCTCGGCCAGATCCGGGCGCTGCATGTGAACAAACAATCCCGCCATGAGAATCCTGATATCGGCCACCGCGGAACCGCTCAGCGCAGCCTGGTAATTGGTCAGGGCCTGGTCGTAATCCCGGGCCTGCTGAAAATGCCATCCAAGACAGACATGTCCGGCGGAAAACCCCGGTTCAAGGCGTACGGCGCGAAAAAAATTTTCAGCGGCGTTGCTGTTTTTTGTGTTCCTGGTAGACAGTCCGACTCCCACCAGTGCCATTGCGGAGCGATGATTGATTTCCAGGTAGGAGCTGAAACGGCGGGTGGCCTCCCAATGCTTGCCGTCCAGCAGCAGCATATACCCTTGCCGCACCTGGGGGTTGACGTGGTTCTGGAAATGCCGTTCCAGAAACATACGTGCCGCGGGCATGTCATCAACCAGGAAATAGACGATGCCCCGGATCAGATCGTCGTTTCCGGCCGCCTCAACCTGGATCGGAGCCCAGCAAAACAGCAGAATCAGAATGAACCATCTTTTCATGGCTGACTATCTCCTATGCACAACCCGCTGACAGCAGTATAACAAACCTGGGAAAAGCCTGCCGGGGATCCTTCTTCCATAACACCGGATCTGACGGCGGAGCAAGCAGCGGCAAGATCTTTCACATTCATTCACCCGGCTTTCGGATCACTTGTGAAAACCCCAGTTGAGTTTTTCCGCCAGCAGGCGGAAATAATTCATTTCAGGAGATTCAATCATCTTCAGGCGTTTCTCGTCCACACTGACCTGGATGATCTGTCCCGTTTTCATGGGCATCACTTTCTGTCCGTCAATCGTGACAAACACTTCGTTATCACTGTCATCGCGGGCGACAGTCAGCATCAACCCGTCGGGAATCACCAGCGGGCGCAGGTTGAGTGAATGGGGGCAGATGGGGGTAACGACCAGGGCGTTTACTTCCGGGTTGACAATGGGCCCGCCCGCGGAAAGAGAATAGGCGGTAGATCCCGTGGGCGTGGATATGATCAGTCCGTCTGCGCGGATCTGCGTGATATGGGTATGGTTTACCGCGAGTTGCAGTTGAATGATGCGTGCGATATTACCTTTGGAAGTGACGACATCGTTCAGGGCCAGGTATTGAGCACCGGCGAATTCCACCCGCAGAACCTTGCGCTCGGATACACGCATGCCGGTTGTCAGCAAAGCATCCAGGGAAGCGCGGATCGAATCGGTCCCCAATTCCGTCAGAAAACCGAGCGTACCCAGGTTGAACCCGGCCACGGGCACTCCATACCGTACAGCCGCAGGGGCGATAGACAAAAACGTGCCGTCTCCCCCAATCACGATGATCATGCCGCATTCAGCCGCCAGCTTGTTTCGTTCGAAGCCGTCACTCCTGCCCAGGAGCCTGGCAGCCTGCTCTCCCAGGAGACAGGGGACATTGTGAGAAGCGCATGCCTCGATAGACGCCCGGATATAGGGCAACGCCTGGGGATGGGGCTTGGCGATAATGCCTACTTGATCAGGCGGAAACGGCATTTGCCAGTATTGTATCACTCACGCCCGGAGATTTTCCATATTCCAGGCGAAAAAAATACTCCTGGTTACCCCGTCTACCCTTCACCCCGGCCGGACATACCCCGGTCACCCACCAATTGAGAGATTCCAGCCGTGAACGCACTTCGCGCAGAATGTTCAGCCTCTCATCCCCGCTTCGGACAACCCCGCGTTTGAGCCGATGGTGTTTTGCCGCTTCGAATTGCGGCTTGATCAGGCAGATAACGAGCGCACCCGGCCAGGCGGACAGGCGTTCCACCACCTTGGTGACTGATATAAAAGACAGATCAAGCGTAATGATATCGGGAACAGCCATCACTTCATCCGCATTCAGATGGCGCGCATTGCGTTTCAGCAGGGTCACGCGGGGATCCCGGCGTAATTTGTCATCCACCTGGTCGATGTTCACATCGACGCCGATCACGTGGCGGGCGCCTTTCTGCAACAAAAGATCCGCAAAACCGCCGTTGGAAACGCCCACGTCCAGAACCACCTTGTCCCCGGGGTCAACGCTGAACTCTTCCAGAGCGCGCGTCAGCTTGTACGCGCCCCGGGATGCGAATGGATATCTTTCCTGGATACCGATTGCATCACCGCTACCGACCCTGCGATCCGCCTTATCGCATCTCTGCCCGTTCACCGATACCTCACCGGCCATGATCATTGCCCGGGATTTTTCCCGTGACGGCGCCAATCCGCGCTCAACCAGAGCGATATCCAGGCGGGTACTCGATGTCTTCACTCCACGGCCTCTCCAGGCGGGGAAAATTCAGGAATATGGAAACGGTTCCACAAAAAATTGCCTCGGTAAACTTTCTCAACGGCCGCCAGGCGCAATTGCGCCGAAAGGTTCTGCATGAATATGCGCACGCGCAGGTTCAATTCCTCATCTTCCCTGAACAGTTTCACCAGGTCGTTCTTCAAGCCGTCCAGGTCGACCTTCTCGCCGCGGTCGTATGCCTGGGCGGCGGCTTCAAAACGCATTCGCAACGGTTCCAATTCCGCCGGGTAATCCTGCATGAAACGCCGCACGGGATCCGTTCCGGTCCGGGTCCCGCTGCCGCCGCCCACTCCGCGTTCCAACCAGGCGCCATGCTGTTTGCGGACCTCATAACGAAACGGAGCAAACGAATCAATCGAAAGCCTTTTTGCGCGCCGGCGTTCGACCACCCGATCGATCGCTTCACGGACAATACGAACGGGTATTTTCTTCTCCCACCAGCCAACCAACAGATCATAATCCCGACTGGAAATCATGAAGCGAATTCCGTGTCGCGACGACAGGTACTCGATCAGATCGATCATGTACGCATAATCTCCCCCGTTCATCATCAAGTCGACCCCGCCGCCGGGTTTTCCCAGTTCTCATGGATACGGCGTAACCCGTGGTGGATCAGGTCAGGGACAAAGTGAGTGATTTGGGAAAAATCCCTGCGAAACAGACCGGCGGCACCCCCGGTAGCCACCACGGCCGCTTTCTCCCCCACCATGCGCCGGTACTCTTTCACCAATAACTTCAACCCTCCCAGGTGGGTGTAATAAACTCCCGCGCGGATGCAATCAGCGGTATTGCTGGCCAGCGGCGAAGCCGGGATTTTAAAATCCACAGGTTCCAGGCGGGCGGCATGGGCGGCCAGGCAACGTATGGAGAGTTCCGCGCCCGGAGCGATCACTCCGCCCAGATATCGCAGGTCCGCATCCACCACGTCTACCGTCAGCGCAGTCCCGGAATCAATCACGAGTAACGGCGGCGAGGCGAATTCCAGCGCTCCGACCGCGTCGGCGATGCGATCCGCCCCCACTTCTGCGGGGTCATCCACCGCCAGGTCGATTTCCAGCGGCGTGCAATGGTCAAGGAAGCGTGGATTGACACCCCTATCCCGCAGAAAGCGAGTCAGCCCGTCATTCAGTTCGGGAACAACTGAAGAAACGATCGCGGCACCGATCGCCGCCCCGGGCCAGGCCTGCGACAAAACGGACCAGGGCTGTGATGTTCCCGGCCCCGGAGTGGCGAAACGGAAAGAATGCACGGCGACCCGATCGCGAAACAGCATTCCCCCCACTGAAGTATTGCCGATATCGATTGTGAGAAGCATACAGGCGATTATAGAGCATCCGCGCCTTCAATTCAAAACCACGTCGGCTTTACCTGATGAGAAGATTGGGCTAAAATAACCTATGATTATCCGCGAACACCTCGAAGAACGTGAATTGAGTCTGCATCTCCGGGCCGCCCGCAGTTGCGAGGCATCCCGGCAAAGGCAAGAAGGAAAATCCGCGGTTCGGACAGAGTTTCAACGGGACCGGGACCGCATCCTGCATTCAAAGGCTTTCCGCCGCCTGAAACGCAAAACCCAGGTATTCATCAGCCCGGAAGGCGATCACTACCGGACAAGACTGACCCATACGCTTGAAGTCAGCCAGATCTCCAGAACCATTTCCCGCGCGCTCAACATCAATGAGGATCTCACTGAAGCCATCGCCCTGGGGCATGACCTGGGACACACTCCCTTCGGCCATGCCGGTGAACACGTCTTGAACGAATTGTCACTGGAGGGCTTCCGCCATAATCAACAGAGCCTGCGGGTGGTCGATCAATTGGAGTACCACGGTAAGGGGCTGAACCTGACCGACCCTGTCCGCGACGGCATCCTGCGCCATTCAAAGGGAAAAGGCCCGATTCTGGCTCCCGGAAATGCGGAAATGCCCTATACCCTGGAAGGCCAGGTTGTACGCATCTCCGATATTATTGCCTACGTCAATCATGACCTCGATGATGCCATCCGCGCGGAAATGATCACCCGCGAGGATATCCCTGAAAACGCCCGCCATCTTCTGGGAAACACTTTCGCGAAACGCATTGACAGCGTTGTCAAAGATGTCATCTACCGCACCCTGGACAACGATCTGAAGCATATCGCCGTCAGTCCGGAAATCCTCAATGTACTCGAACAATTGCGTGACTTCCTGTTTGAACGGGTATACTGGGTGAAGGACGCGAAGAGTGAAATGGATAAAATCCACCACATCCTCTCCACCATCCATAAACACCTTACCGTCAATCCCGGCCCCTACATCAACCCCTGGCCGGAAAACGACCCTGAAGAGCGCCGCATCATCGACTTTATCGCAGGGATGACCGACAACTACGCGATCAACCTGTTCAAGAGCATTGTCACGCCCCGCTACCGCTTCTGATCCCCGATGCATTCGCTCCGGTTTGACTTCTCCGGCAACGGCGTGGGAGAATAAAGGCTGGTACGCCTCAGGAAAATACGCATGAATGAACACATCATCACAAAAGAACTTCTGGCCGTCCTGGCTTGCCCGGTCTGTCACGGAGACCTGCAGGAAATCCCGGGGCCACCGCCGGAACTGCGCTGTACAGATTGCCGCCGAATCTATCCGGTGCGGGATGGAATCCCGGTCATGTTGCCCGAAGAAGCCCGGATCGAAAACGGGTGAATGCCTTGAATACCCGCCCCGATGCGGATGCGACCATTCTATCGAAAAATGAAACCGGCTCATGTGTACTCTTTCTGCGTCCGCGACTGCTGGGTGACATCATTTTTACTTTACCCGCGCTGGAGTTGTTTGTCCGGCATTTTCCCGGCGTGAAAGTGGTTTTTCTCACGGAGCCGGCGTTTGCCGACCTCGTACGGCTTTTCCCCCCAATTCACGAAGTGCTGATCATGGATCGCCGCCCCAATGCAAGATCCCTGCTCAATTTCCGGCGCCGCGTGCAACGCCTGGGATGCCGGGCGGCGGTGGATTTTCACTCCGGTCCCCACAGCGCCTTGCTGACCCGGGTCAGCGGTGTTCGCTATCGCATCGGTTATCATACCCGGAACCGGAACTGGGCCTATACTCACCTCACCCCCCGCCACCCGCAGAATGCTCCCAGCCATTCAGTAGCGAATCAGGTACGCCTGCTGGAGCATTTCGGCATCCCGCATCGACCGATCCCGTTTTACCCGCGCCTGTCGTCCCCTGTTCTGAGAGAAGATCTTGCTCTTGGACATGACCCCGGCCGGGTCGTGATTCACGTCGGTGCCGGGAACCGCTTTCGTGACTGGGGCGCAAGCAATTTTCACACCCTGATTGACGGGATACTCGAAAGGGGGCTGCGAGCGGCGTTGATCGGTCATTCCGACCTGGAACGGGCGACCGCCGCGGAACTGTCCCGCCGGTTTACGGTGGATGACCTTACAGGGAAACTCTCGCTGCCTGAAGTGTATGCATTCATTGCCGCATCTGGGGTGTACATCGGCGTCGATTCGGGACCGCTTCACCTGGCGTCGCTCACAAAAACCCCGCTTATCGCCCTGTATGGGCCCAACCTGCCCGCGATCAGCGGTCCATGGCGCAACGCAAACGTCACCATTCTCCAGGTTGACCTGCCCTGCCGCCCCTGTTCGCAGCATCGCTGCCGCTATGATAGAATCCGATGCATGCAGGAGATTTCGCCCCATGACGTACTCAAAGCCGTTGATCACTATATCCGCTGAACCGGTATGGTGGACCCTGTTGCTGGCCTTGTTTCTGATTCCCTTTTCCATGGCGGCATGTTCAATCCTGTTCAGCCTTTCGCTGGCCGTGCTGCTCTATGCCGTGCTGCGCGGCGAACCCCTTGCCCGTCCGCCCGCCTACGTCTTCTGGCTAGCGGCTTACGCCGCCCTGACCCTGATTTCCACTGCTTTTTCCCGTTCTCCGCTGTCCAGCCTCACCGACAACCGTGAACTGCTGGTCTTTCTGTTGATCCCTGTCTTTCAGAAAATCATCAACACCCCAAGGCGCCTGCGGACCGGCCTGGCCGCCATACTTATTTCCGCTGCACTCTCAGCCGCCACAGGGATTGCAACAGCGGCCATCAGCGGGATCAGCCTCGACCACAGGATCCGGGGATTTACATCTCACTGGATGACATGGTCGGGGCTGCTGATGATGGTTTTTGTGTTCTTTACCGTCTGGATCACCCAGACGCATGAACTGCGCCCGCCCCGCCTCTATGCGCATGCAGCCGCATTGGTGCTGATCCTCGCAGCCATCCTGTTTTCCCTGACGCGCTCAATGTGGGTCGGCCTGGCGGTATCGCTCGGTTTCTACATCATAGTCAAGCGTCCCAGGGTTTTATGGGGAATCATCCCGCTGATTGTCATCACCTGGTTTCTGCTTCCCCAATCCGTATCCAACCGCGTCCGCTCCGTGCTGGACCCATCCGATCCCACCAATCGCGACCGGATTCATATGGTATACACGGGCTGGCGGATTTTTCTGGACCATCCACTGACCGGCTCCGGCCCCAACACCATCAAAGCCCTGTATCCACAATACCGCCACCCCGACACGGATCAGGACAACCCTCACCTTCACAATAATTTCCTGCAGATCCTTGCGGAACGCGGGCTTCCCGCCGCCTTCGTCTTGCTGTGTTTTTTCATTTCACTGCTTCTTTCCCTGCACAAATGCAGACAAAAAGACAACCCGCTGCAGCGTCACGTGGCTGCGGGTGCGTTTTTCATGGTGATCGCATTTCTGGTGGCGGGAATGTTTGAATACAACTGGGGAGACACGGAGATCCAGTTTCTTTTTCTTTTCCTGATCACCCTTCCTTCTACAACCGCCTGGGTTCCGGATGCGCCGGCTCCTTCGCAGTTACGGAGTTCTCATGATCTCACGCAAGCGTCTGGCTGAACTGACGAATCGTTTTAGCGGCCGCCGCATCCTGGTGGCCGGTGACCTGATCCTCGATCGCTACCTGTTCGGAAAAGTAGACCGTATTTCCCCTGAAGCACCGGTTCCGATCCTGCGTGTCAAACGTGAAGAAAACCGCCCCGGTGGAGCCGGCAATGTGGCCGCCAATATCCTTGCGTTGGGGGGTGACGTTCAATTGATGGGGATTGTGGGAGATGACGAGGCCGGTAAGACCTTGCGCCACTTCTTTCACGACCAGCGACTGGTCATCGAGGATCCCGCATTTACGACCATCACCAAGACACGCGTCATCTCTCAGCGGCAACAGATTGTGCGCATTGACCGGGAAAGTGACGGCAACATCCCCGCTGCCGGAGCCATGCAACGCCTGCTGAATGCCACCCTCCCAGCTGCATTTGATGCCATCGTGGTATCCGACTACGCCAAAGGGACCATCACACGCGAACTGATGCACAAATTGGCCGCAATCGCCACGGCGGCCGCCATCCCCCTGTTGGTCGATCCGAAACCGGCCAACGCCCATCTGTACAAGGGGGTAACCGGGATCACCCCCAACCTGGCCGAAAGCGAGGCCATGCTGGGCGAAGCCATCCGCGACATCGAAGCATCCGCGCGTCGCCTGCGTCGACGTCTCGGATGCCGCTTCGCGATCATCACCCGGGGTGAAAACGGCATCACCGCCGCGGAACGCAACCGTCGCACATTTCACGTCCCCGCCTGGGCCCATGAAGTCTACGATGTGACCGGAGCCGGAGATACCGTGGCTGCGGTTATCGGACTGTCCCTGTCTGCTGGCGCTTCGCTGAAAGAAGCCGTCTTCATGGCAAATGCGGCCGCTTCGCTGGTCGTGGAGAAAGTAGGCACGGCAAGTGTCACGCCCGGGGAACTGCGGCAACGCATTCTGGAACGTGGCCGCGGCGATTGCGAAAATTCCCGGTAGATATTTTTCCGGGATTGAACTATATTGGTATCATGGCGTTCGCGATTCAGCGGACATTCCCTGCACTCTCTGAAACTCGAGGAGATAACAGCGGCGACCCCCACCCGGCCGTGGGGTCGCGGAGAGTTTTATTGACAGGAGATTGGCCCGATGATAGAATCATTACCTGTTTCACTCCATTTCAATTGTGATCAATGAAGATACTGGAAGGGATTCGCATAAGCAAATCGTTCAAGGGGAGGCGGGTGGTCAAGGAAGTGGATTTATGCGTGCGCGCGGGGGAAATCATCGGCCTGCTGGGTCCCAATGGCGCCGGTAAAACCACGACATTCCGCCTCATGCTCGGTATGCTGAACCCCGAGTCCGGCTCCATCCGCCTGAACGGAGACGATATCACGCGCCTTCCCGTATACTGTCGCGCGCGTTTGGGAATCGGTTTTCTCCCTCAGGAACCTTCGGTTTTTCGCAATATGACCGTCAGGGAAAACCTGCTGGCGGTTGTGGAAATGCATCGTCACATCGACAGGGGTGCAATCGATCGCGCCCTGGCTGAAATGAAACTCACCGCCCTGGCCCATCGGCGTGCCGCCCTGCTCTCCGGCGGAGAAAGACGCCGCCTGGAGATCGCGCGGGCATTGATTCTCACGCCTGATTTTCTTTTGCTGGATGAACCTTTTGCCGGTATCGATCCCCTGCAGATCACTGAACTCCAGCGCCTGATCCTGGAATTGCGCGAGCGCGGCATGGGCATCATCATCACGGATCACAATGTTCGCGAAATCCTGAAAATCACGGACCGTTCGTATATCATCAACCGCGGTGACGTCATTTTTCATGGAAACTCCGCGGCACTGATTCACGATCAGCGGGTCAAATCCGAGTACCTCGGGCACGATTTCAGGTGGAATTAGCATGGGGACACGGCTCCATCTCAAGCAGACCACCAGCATCATCCTCAACCCCGTGGTGCATACTTTCCTTGAATTGCTGCCGCTGAATCGGCTTGAATTCATCGACCGCATCCAGAACGAAGTGGATTCCAACCCCATGCTGGAAGTCGAAGAACCGGTAACCAAATACAATGATGCTCCCGCCAGGGAAGAAGACGCCACCCTGTTGGAAAGGAAATTGGGAAAAGCCGATGATTCGTTTGTATCGCAATACGAAGAAAACGGATTTCTCAAGCCGGACCCGGACCGTATCGACAAGAACCGCGCCATCGAGTTATTCAGCACGGACCGCGAATGCCTTGCCGATCATCTCATGGCTCAGGCCAGAGCTGAATTTTCAGCGGAAGAGTTGCGCATTGCACGCCATATCATTTTCAATCTCAACAGCGACGGCTATCTGGATTTATTGATCGAATCGGCTGCGAGCGCGTTGGGGACCACGCCGGAAACCATAGAGCAGATCCGCCGCCGCATCACCGGCTTCGACCCTCCGGGAGCCGCTTCTCGCTCGCTCAGTGAATGCCTTCTGGCCCAGGTGCCGGAAGAGCCGGAAAATGAAAAATTGCGCGGCTTGATCTTTTCCCATCTCGATGACCTCGCCCGCTCCCGATATGAAGAGATCATGAAAGCACTCGACGTCGACAGGGACGAACTGAATCGCCTGATCGAACGTTTGCGCCGGCTGAACCCCCGTCCGGCTTCACGCTTTGAAAAAGACGAAACCGAATACGCCGAAGTGGATCTGCTCTTGATCAAGGATACCCAGGGATACCAGGTTCGTTACATTGAAGAGGGCATGCCCCGGCTGTTGATTTCTTCTTACTACCAGGAAATGCTGGAAAAGCCGCTGGATCGCAAGACCCGCTCCTACCTGAAGGAGCGGCAACGCAACGCCGCTCTTTTTATCGATGGCCTTGAACTGCGGAAAAAAATGATCGTACGTATTGCGGAATACCTGGTCACCCAGCAGAAAGACTTCCTGGACTTCGGCTCCAGGTGGAAGAAACCCCTGACCATGAAGGAAGTGGCCCAGGCGTTGAATTACAACGAATCAACCATTTCCCGGGCGGTAAAAAACAAATTCATGGCCTCGGATCGCGGCCTGATTTCGCTGCGCAGTTTTTTTTCCTACGGGATCAAAGGAGAATTCGGCTTCAAACATTCGGTTGAAACGGTCAAGGAAAAGATTCTGCGCATCATTGAATCCGAACCCCGCGATCACCCGCTCTCCGACCAGATGATCGCCGAGCAGTTGAATCGCCTGGGGATCCGTATTTCACGCAGAACCATACGCAATTACCGTGAGGAGATGAACCTTTCAAACTCCTCTAAACGGCGCGAAGAATACAAGTTAAAAGGAGAATAACATGAGCATCACTTTTACGGCGAAAAGTACCAAAATCCCCGGACCCGTGAAAGCATACGTGGAAAAAAGCCTCGGCCGGGTCGAACGCATCAGCGGCGACATCATGGAGGCGGACGTCATCGTGCATCAGGAAAAACTCGGTTTTCGTACGGAATTAAGTGTGAAAACCCGGAATTTCTCTTATCATATCGAAGCCCAGGATCCCATACTGAAACAGGCGTTGCGCAACGCGCTCAACACCTTTAAATCCCAGGCCAAGAAAAACAAGGAAAAAATCAAGGAAGAAAAAAAACGCTTCAGGCGCTCCGGGAACATGGCCAATCCCGACCTGGCACCCGCCGCCATCGAAGCCGAGCAACCGTCTGAAGCAATCGCGATATCCCACAATTTCTCCCCCAAACCGCTTTCTTTAGAGGAAGCCGTATTCTACCTGCGGGAAAGCAACGATAACGCTTACCTGTTCATCAACGCGGACACCAATACCATGGCCGTTCTCTACCGCAATCGTGAAGGTAAACTCTCCATCATCCAGGCAAACCAGTAGGCATCGTGAAACTCAGCAGCGTTTTAAGACCCGAGTTTGTCAAGATCGACTGCAATGCGGAAAGCAAAGAAGCCTTGCTGTCGGAAATGGTCCATGATTTGCAGGCGCAAGGGGCGATCAATAACGATCGCGCCATTATCGCCAAACTGCTGGAACGTGAAAACATGGGTTCCACTTCAATCGGACATCACGCGGCCGTTCCCCATACCAAGATACGCGGGCTGGCGTCACCGATCGTGTATATCGGCCTGTCCCGCAAGGGCATCTGCTACAGCGAACAGGATAAGGAACGGGTGCACCTGGCCATCCTGATTCTCTCCCCCAGAGAATCGCCCATTGTTCACCTGCAGATCCTGGCGGCAGCGGCTTCACTGGTCAAACATTCCCGGAACCTGATCCGCGAACTTCTGAATGCCGGCAAGCGCGAGGCGGTGATCGAAATCATCCGCCGCAACGAAAACAAGAATGATTAAAAAGACCGGGATTGAACTGAAAGTAATCAGCGTTCAGAAGGATCTGGATATACATAAGATTCACAACGACCGCTGGCTGGAAAACCAGACCCGGCACCCGCGTCCTCAGCGTCCGGGCCTGGCGCTGGCCGGCTACCACCGCTACTTGAACAAACTTCGCGTCCAGATTTTCGGCAAAACCGAGGTCGGTTATATTCACCAGCTGGACCCGTCTGAGCGTGAAAAACGCCTGCGACAATTCTTTGCCGCACGCATTCCGGGCCTGATCATCTCTGAAGGCCAGACCTGTTCCAAAGAACTGATCGACGCCGCCCAGCGCTACCACACTCCGGTATTGATTTCCGGACTGACAACATCGGTGCTGGTTTCAAGGCTTTCCTCATTCCTGTACCGCCACTTCTCGCAGAAAATCCGCGTCAACGGTGTACTGCTGGATGTCAAGGGAGTCGGCACTCTGCTGACCGGCGATTCCGGCATCGGCAAAAGCGAGTCCGCCCTGGAACTGGTCAACAAAGGCCACCAACTGATTTCAGACGACCTGATTGAGTTCTACCTGGATCCCTACGATCAGCCTGTGGGACGTTCAATTGAAAAAATCAAGCAATGGATCGAGGTCCGTGGCCTGGGTATCATCAACATCGTGGATATCTTCGGTATCGGCGCCCTGTTGCCGGAAAAGAAACTGGATCTGGTCATTCGCCTTGAAAAGTGGAGCCATCGAAAAAAATACGACCGCCTGGGAGAAGGCCGCCTGACTTTCAACATCCTCGGCAAGGAAATGCCCATGTTTGTGATCCCGGTAGCCCCTGGACGCAATGTATCGACATTGGTTGAAGTAGCCGTCAAATATTTCATGTCGCGAAAAAACGGCAGCAAATCGTTCATAGAATACCTTGACGAACAGCAGATTGAGCAGGACGACAATGAATAAACCCATCCGCAGTCTGATGATCACCCACGGCGACCTGGGCCGGGAATTAAAGGAAATCGCGGAAAAAATCCTGGAACGCAACCTTGAAATGGAAACCATCAGCATTCTCTGGGGAGAAGACGGCAGCCGCATCCTGGCCAAGATTGAGGCCTTCATGCGCAAACACTCCGGCGAACCCGTCATCATCTTTACCGACATGTTCGGGGGTTCTCCATCCAATGTCTGCTTTCCATTTATCGGCGCGGATGTCGAGGTCATCACGGGGATCAACCTCCCGGGATTGCTGAAATTTCTAACCTACCGTGACAAGGATATCCCGTTTCCGGAACTGGTTCGAACGATCCGAAAAGGCGCGATCGACGGCATCAACATCATGGGTGAATACCTAGGAGAGAAATCCGATGGTCGAAGAAAGAATTGAAATAACAAACAAGTTGGGCCTCCACGCCCGTGCAGCGGCCAAGCTTTCCCACCTGGCCAACAGCTTTCAGTCAGACATATTCCTGATCTACAACGATGACCGCGTGAACGCCAAGAGCCTGCTGGGTATTCTCACCCTGGCGGCGTCCGTGGGCACGGCAATCACCATATCCGCCTCCGGAAAAGACGAGAAAGAAGCGGTCGCGACTCTCAGTGAACTGTTTCAGCGCAAATTCGACGAGGAAAACTAGCCACAGAGACGGATAGCGTGGATACCGTACGGAAACTCAAAGGAAAATCGGTTTCCCCGGGAATCGCTGCGGCGGTCTGCTTCATCTACAACCCGGGTAACCATATTGTGCCTCAGCGTGCCATCGCGGAAAAAGAGCGGGAGCGTGAAGTCCGTCGTCTGCAACGCGCCATCCAATCCACACGCAAACAACTCAAGGCGATTGCGGCAAATCTCAAAGACGCCATGGGAGACGATTCAGCCCTGATCATTGCCACCCAATCCCAATTGCTGGAAGAAGGCAACCTGGTCGCGGAAATCGAGAAATCGATCCGTACGGAAAACATCAATGCCGAATGGGCCCTGAACCGGGTTGAAGAAAAATATACCGGGATATTCAGCGCTATTGAAGATCCCACTTTCCGCGAACGGGCGAACGACATTTCCGACCTGCTGAAGCGCCTGTTACGCAACCTCTCACGCAACCGGGATGAGGCCGCGCCGATCTTGGAAAATGTCATTCTGGTGGCGCGTGACATTCCACCCTCGGAAGCCGCCCACCTGATGTCGCGCGGCAACCTGCGCGGCCTGGTTCTGTCCGAAGGCGGAGAAACTTCTCATACCGTAATCCTGGCGCGCACATTGGAAATCCCCGCGGTCGTCAATGTTGAAGATGCGCATGCATGGATTCGTTCCGGAGACACGCTGATTGTGGATGGACTGTCCGGAGAAGTACTGATCAATCCGGACCCGCGGACCCGTCAAGCTTACAACATCAAACGCGAAAAATACGCCAGCTACCTCGAACGCAGCCGCCAGGTACTGACCCAACCGGATTGCACCCTTGACGGCCGTGAATTCACACTTTCCGCCAATATTGAACTCCCCATGGAAGTCGACCTGTTGCAGGCGTACGGATCCGTCGGCATCGGCCTGTTCCGGACCGAATTTCTACTGACCGACCCGGGCCTGGCCCATTCCGAAGAAGAGCAGTTCCAGATCTACCGCAATCTTGCCCGGCGTGTCTACCCCAGGCCACTGATTCTTCGCAGTTTTGATGTGGGCAGAGACAAGCAATACGGAACCTTTTCGCAGCACCCTGAACCGAACCCGGCTCTGGGAACCATGGCGGTGCGCCTTTTTCTCAAAAACCCCGACATCTTCCGCACTCAACTCAAGGCCGCGCTGCGGGCCAATGAAAGCGGCAATCTGCGCATCCTTTTTCCCATGGTTACCGAGATTGAAGAGGTCCACTCCATTCGCCGCATCGTGGATGAATGCCGCCGCGAACTGAGCCTGGAAGGTAAAGACAACCTGCGGCATACGCCCCTGGGAATCATGATTGAGATCCCGGGAGCGGTTCACTTGATCCCCCACCTGAACAGCGCCGTGGATTTTCTTTCCGTGGGAACCAATGACCTGATCCAGTATCTTCTGGCCGTAGACCGGAACAACCCAGCGGTATCCCACCTGTACAACCCGTTTCATCCGTCAGTAATCCGTGCACTCCTGCAGATCGCCGCCTCAGCAGCCGCAATCGATAAGGAAGTCAATGTATGCGGTGAGCTGGCCGGGCAGGGCTTTACCGCGCTCATGCTGCTGGGCATGGGTTATACCCATCTATCAATGAACCCGGTTTCCATCATCGAAATCAAACGCCTCTTTACCCACGTGCATTACAAGTTCCTGCGCCGGGTTGTGCGCAAACTCAGCGATTTTGCCTCTCATGCAGATGCCGAAGAGTATTTTATCGAAGCGATGGTCGGCAAATACCCCGACCTGTTCACCCAACAGTCGTTATTTTAAGACTCCCAAGCCTTTTGCTTGTAGAAAGTGGAAAAAACAAAGTTGGAGAGTGGGAAAGTTGGAGTGGAAAGAAACAAAAAAATCTATAAAGATTTCACTTTCGACTTCCTGAAACCTGTTTTCTTTTCCTGTGATGAAGTAACCGGCCGGGAAACATTTCCAGTTCGCGGCCGGACGGTGATAGAGAAACTTGCGGTTCTGTGATGAAGTACTTGGGAGAACTGTGATGACTTTTTTTTCTACGTTCTACTTTTTACATTCTACAGGGCGGTTCGCGAACCGCCCCTGAATCCCTGACACCTGTCACCTGATACCTTCTTTTCACTTTCCACTCGTGTGCCCTCTGGGTATTCCACTTTCCACTTTGTACGTCCGGCTACTTTTCAACGCTTCATGTGGAAATCTCACATGCCGGGACGTGCGAAGTCAATACCCTCCTAGCTATCCTTGCTTTGCACAATCCTGAATTTCGCAATACGCCTATATACAATGCTTTTCGGCGGAATCACCTGTTATCGCCTTTCTCGATTCAGTCCTTGACAGCCCGGCCTTATCGTGCCAGAATTTTGCCATTCCACCCTTGGAGGAACCGATGCCTTCCAAAACATTCAGATGGGCTTCCCCCCTGTTGCTGCTTTTCCTATCCCTCAATGCGGCCGAACCGCCCGAAGAATTGCTTACCGTTGCGGAATCGAGTCGATTCACGCGCACATCCAGCCACGCCGAGGTTTTAGACCTGGTTCAGCGCCTGCAATCCAGATCCGCGCGGATACGGGTAGTCCAGGTTGCCGTTTCCTCTGAAGGGCGCATGATCCCCATGATCGTGGTCAGCCGCGACGGCATTGCATCACCCGCGGCCATGCGCCAGGAAAACCTTTCCTGTGTCTTGATCAACGCCAATATCCATGCCGGGGAAGTTGAGGGCAAGGCTGCGTCGCTGATGCTGATCCGCGACCTGGTATTGGCAAACGACACTGAATTACTGCAAAGCCAGGTCCTGCTGATCATTCCTGATTTCAATCCGGACGGCAACGATCGTTTCGGACGCAACCGCGGTGACAACGGGCCCGAACTGGCGGGAACCCGCGCCAATGGACAGAACCTGGATTTGAACCGGGATTTCCTGAAACTGGAGAGCCCGGAGGTAAGGGGCCTGGTGCGCGTATTGAACGATTGGGATCCCGTGCTGTTCATGGATCTGCACACCACCAACGGTTCCTTCCACCGCGAACCGGTTACGTTCACCACCCTTGCCAACCCCAACAGTGACCCGGCATTGCGTGAATACATGTGGAAAACGATGTTTCCCGCGGTCCAGCAAACGCTTAAGCAGAAGTTCGGTTTCGACAGTGTTCCTTACGGCAATTTCCGGAATCGCGCAAAGCCGGAAGAAGGCTGGTCCAACCACGCGTTCGGAGCCCTTTACTCCACCAACTACGTCGGCCTGCGCAATCGCTTCACCATTCTGGACGAAAATTACTCCCATGCCGATTTCCGTACCCGGGTGGTCTCCTGCCACGCGTTTCTGCATGCGGTCGTTGCATTTACGGCCGAAAACCTGCCCCGGATGCGGCGCATGGCTGATGAAGCCGACCGGCGCACACGAAAAGCATTCCGCGGCTCGGCGTTTGTCCTGGATTACGAAGTGGTGCCTTTATTGGATTTCGTACTGAAAAGTTTCCGCTTTGAGGTAACGCCGATTCCGCCCGAAGAGAAAAGCAAATACCCTCCATGGTATGGCGATTCCATTGTCCGTCCCACCAAAGAACATCGCGACTATCGCCTGGCCTATTACGCGGATACCCGGGCAACCCGCACCCGGGATCTGCCCGTGGCCTATTTGCTGCCACCGGCGTTAGAGGCAAGCGCCGAATTGCTTCGTGATCATGGCCTGGTGATTGAAAAAATAGACCGCGAAATCGAGATGAAAGTCGAAGTGTTTGCCATGAGCCGGGTGGAGATAAAACCCGCTCTTTTCCAGGGGCATGTACCGATTCGAGTTGAGGGTGAATACAAAACCGAAATTCGCAAAATTCCCTGCGGGACCTGGTGGATCCCCCTGGACCAGACCCTGGCCCGCCTGATACCGGAGATGCTCGAACCCGACGCGGCGCACGGGTTGCTGCAATGGGGACACTTCAACCGCCTGATCCTGCGCCAATGGTCAAATCGTCCGGGAGATTATCCGGTCATGCGCGTTCATATGCTTCCGGCCGGACTCAGTCGCGTCGCGATGTGAACGGAAAGCGGGGTATCACCATAACAGGCGTACCAGCAACGCGGCCAATGTGGCGACCGCCACACTGATTGCGGCGGAACCCCAGGCGATGCGGGCGCCGAATTCCTTCCACATGACCACAAAAGTGGAAAAACAGGGAAAGTAGAAGGTCACGAAAACCACGAACACCATCACCTGCTCCGTGGTGAGCGGCAATCTGGACAGTGTCGCCGCGCCCAGGGCCACCGTGGCCATGATCAGCACCAATTCCTTGCGGAAAAACGCGAATACCAGCACCGCGCCCAGCGCGGCCGGCAGACCCAGCACCGATTGCAGGAACGGCGCCAGCAACGAATTGACTGCGTGATCGATTTCGGCCAGTTCCAGCCAGGCCATTGCGATGCTCCCCGCGACCAGAAACGGCACGGCGACAAACAGAAATTCCCGAATCATGGTCCAGGTTTTGCTCAATGAAACCGCCGGAGACGGCACGCGCAGATCGGGAATCTCCAGTACCAGGCCCGTGGGCTTTCCCATGAAAATCGTCATCAACTTCCCGGTCGCGCCGATGACCACCGCCACCAGCAGGTAAACGAAAACCGCTCCCATGGGACCGGCGAATGCCGCGGTCAGGGCGAAAATCACCGCCGTGCGCGCCGAGCAGGGGATAAAGGGAATCAGCAACGCCGTCAGCGTGCGATCACGGCGGTTCTCGATAATCCGGGTGGCATATACGGCCGGTACCGAGCAGCCCAGGCCCATGATAAAGGGGGCCACGGATTTACCGTGAAGGCCGATGCGGTGCATCACGCCGTCCAGCAGAAAGGCCATGCGCGCCAGGTACCCGGTATCCATGAACAGCGCGGTTAAGAAACTCAGGGGAAGAAAATAGGGCAGAACAATACCCAGGGCGCCGGCCAGACCCTCGAAAGCGCCGTTGACGGTATACCACCAGAAGGGCGAAGAAGCGCGTAATCCTGCATACAGGGGGGGGATACGCTCCAGAAACGGCTCCATCCATCCGCTCAACAGGTTGCCCACCTGGAAAATCAACACAAAGAACACCACCAGATAAAGCAGCATGAAGAACTGGCCGCCAATGGGATGCAGCAGGTAACGATCCAGGCGATCCCGTAGCGAGCGGGTACGCCGATCCACGAAGTGGGAGATTTCTTCGGTGAGTTTCATCGCCAGATGGTGGCGCTCATACGCAACGGCTTCGTATGGTTCGACATGATGGGAATCGCGGATTTTCCCCTGCAGTTGTTTGACATAACGGCCGAGGCCTTTTATGACCGTGCCGGGAAGAAAATCGGTGTTTTCCAGCAACTTGATGGCGTAGAATCGGGGCGTACCCCTGAGGGGAGGGCGAATCCGGGTTTGGATGCGCCCTTCCAGATCCCGCACCAGTTCTTCCACGTGAGAAGTATACGGCAGCAATAGCGGTGGGTCGCATTCTCCCACCAGGCACCGGTAAGCGGTTTCCACCAGCCGCGTGACCCCCTTGCCGTACAGGGCGGAAGTGGGCCTCACCTTAATTCCCAGGCGTTGTTCCAGTTTCTCAGGGTAGATCTGCAGCCCCTTGCGTCCCGCCTCGTCCCACATGTTGAGGGCGATCACCATGGGAACGCCCAGTTCCGCCAGTTCAACGGTGAGTTCGAGGCTGCGGGACAACAGCGACGCGTCCACTACATTCACAATCAGGTCCACCGGCTGTTCCATGAGGAATCGCAAGGTGACGTTTTCCGCCTCATCACCGGGATTCAACGAATAGATCCCCGGCAGGTCCACGATATGAAAGACGCGACCCCGCGCCATCATGTCGCTGCGACTGATTTCCACCGAAGTCCCCGAAAAATTCGAAGCCATGACCTTGCGATCGGACAGCACGTTAAAAAGCGTGCTTTTCCCTGAATTGGGCTGCCCCACCAGGGCGACGGTAAACGCCTTTTTCATGGGGAAACGATGATTTTCTGGGCCAGTCCCCTGCCGATGGCGATACGCGTGGCGTTCAACGTGACATTGCGGACCAGTACGGGCCCCCAATTGGCGGATTTGTACTTGATCAGGCGGTCACCCGGATGAATGCCCATGGATATCAGCCGGCGGCGGGGATAAGGTCCTGCCAGGATGTCGATCACCACGACTTCCCGGTCAATTGGTGCATGCAAAAGATCTATATGTGACATGAAATTTTCCTGAAAACCGGTTATTATACCCCCCGATCATAACCAAGTCAAGAAACCAGTGTCTCTTTTAATGCGTGCAGAATTCCCGCGCTAAAAGCGATTGATCACCTTAATTCCGGCCCAGTCAAAGCGATCCATGGTTACCAGGGCTTCGACGGACTCCTCCAGGCTGATCATATCACCGATCAATTTTTCCGGCGCCAGCTTCCCCGCCTCGATCATGGCGAACATGTCCCGGTAACGAAAAGCCTGCATGCCATGGCTTCCCAAGATATGCAACTCGTTGGCGACAACCTGGTCCATGGGAAGCGACGGCCGGCTCTGATCCGCCACCAGCAGGCCGACCTGGACATGCCTGCCGCGCTTGCGCAGGTTGGCCACCGAGTTAAAGAAGGTTTGTGGATTGCCCAACGCATCCAGGGATACGTGGGCCCCGCCCCGGGTAATCTCCCGCACCGCCTCCACCACATCCGGGATGACTGTCGCGTTCACCGTGGCCACGGCGCCCACTTGCCGGGCGAGCTCCAGGTGATCTTCCTTGATATCAATGCCTACCACGTTGGCGCCCAGCGCATTCGCGATCATGACGGCGGAGAGCCCTACGCCACCGCATCCATGAACCGCCACCCATTGACCCGCCGTCACTTTCCCCTGGTCCACCACGGCGCGGAATGAGGTGACAAAGCGGCACCCCAGGCTGGCGGCCGTCACATCGCTGATCGCTTCCGGCAAAGGCACCAGGTTGGTGTCCGCGTAATCGAGGGCAACGTATTCAGCGAAAGAGCCCCAATGGGTAAACCCCGGCTGTGACTGGTGATCACACACCTGGTGGTTCCCGCTGACGCATTGCGGGCAACTTCCGCACCCGCACACGAAAGGCACGGTAACCCGGTCGCCCTCATGCCACAGCGTGACGTCTTTGCCTATGGCCACGATCCCACCGGCCAGTTCATGCCCGGGTACATGCGGCAATGTGATATCGGGATCATGTCCCATCCATCCGTGCCAGTCGCTGCGGCACAGACCGGTGGCGTTTACTTTCACAACCACGCCATGGTCTCGCGGAGCGGGATCGGGAACGTTCCGAACAAACAGGGGGGCTCGGAATTCTTCATAAACGACAGCTTTCATCTAGGTCCTCCTCAGTCTCGTAAAAAAGCGCCAACCGCTTTTTCCATGTTCTCAGACCAAGGTACCCGGACCCCGACAAGTAAGAAAAAATGCTCCGGGTGTTCCCTCCCGGAACGCATGCAGAGTCTATCGGTTTTCGCACTCCCCGTCAACCATTCCAATCCGCCGGCAGGAGATTTTCAAGCAGAGATTTTCGTGGCTTTCAGTATTCTGCGTGTAAACAGGTCATGATACAATCTCTGCATGAGAAACCGGCTGCCAGAATTGTGTCTTTTTCTGATAATGGCGTTGACCACCGCATCTTGGCCTGCGAGTTCAACAGATGGCGTTTTCCGGGTTACAGCGCTTTCCTTTGATGAAACAAACACGGTCATCGTTCTGCAAAGCCTGAACCCCGAATCAACAATTTCGCAAAGAACCCTGAAGCTTCCGCCCGCGACCCGGGTCGTAGACCTCTCCACGGCACGCGCAGTGTCCCCGTCAATGGTGAAAGCAGGAGACATCGTTTTTGCACCTTTGGAGGGAATTGCGCAGCAGATCCTCTTTATCCGTCCGGGGAACCGCGTCCATCCGGACCTTGAGTCGCGACAACCCGAAGAAGCGGTGGGAATCAACCGCCTCAGCTGCTCACTCGCCCAATCCACACAAAAGCAAGGTCCGACCCTGCAAAAAATCCGCTCCGCTTTCTTGTTTATCCTTGAATTTGCCACGGCCACGCCATTCAACGCCGACCAGGAAAGGATCATCCTTCAGGCTTTTACAAATGACTGGTGGCAACGGAAAACACCGGCGGAAAAGCAGGCTTTCGAGTTGTATCCGGGACTGGTTCAGGTCATCCTGCAGGCGAATGAAACACAAATCAATGAGCTGCAGGCAACACTATCTTCCGCGGTATCTGAATGGCTGGTGGAAACACCCCCAGGCGACCCGGTAGCCGCCGCCATCCGCACCCAGGCGGCCCTGAACCGGCGGACCCTTGCACCCGGCCCTCCACCGCTTTTCGCCCACACCGCCACGGCCTACGCGGAAATGCTGGATGCGGCCTCACGCATTCACGCCGATCCGGCCCCCCTTCCGGATCCAACCGCCGTCAAAGACCTGCGTGCGCGATTGATCGAACACTGGGCGCGGTTCTCCCCAGCTGAACGCGAACAGATCAACACTGCCCCGGGGATCTGGCTGACAACCCGGGCGGCACTGAATTTCGGCACCCCGGACCAGCGCAGAGCCGCTATCGGCATGCTGCAGAGCCTGGTCGAAAAAGATGCGCCTGCGGAAACTCACGACACACGGAAAAATCGCAGCCTCAAACGCCGCCTGGCCGCCAACATGGTACGCCACAACGCCATGATGGCCATCAAAGCACAGACGTTCAAAACCTGGATCTGGAGCCGCCGCTTTCATTGAGGAAGGGATTGCAACCCTGAACTGGAATAAAGAAGTTGAGGGAGTTGAGGGNNCAATCCCGCTACAGTGAAGGCCTATCAACCGTTTCCAACAGGAGTCATCATGAAAGTGTTCATTTCATTGATCATGCTTTCCCTGGTCATCGGCCCGGGATTCATGAATGCCTGCACCCTGATCGCAGTCGGTAAAAAAGCCACCACAGACGGATCGGTACTGGTTTCTCATACGGATACCGGGCCGGATTCACGGATTTTCCGCGTTCCGGCACAGTCATTCAAGCCCGGAGCCAAGGCCCCGGTCTACCTGGACATCCAGGATGCCGAACTGCCCCTGAAAGACGACGGACGCATCCTGGGATACATACCCCAGGTGGAATATACCTACGCCTATTTCCATTCCGCCTATTCCCACATCAACGAGCACCAGTTGGCCATCGGTGAAAGCACCACCTCAATGCGCTCCGAACTGGCGGTCACCCATGAAACCGGCAAACAGATCATGACCATCGAGCAGGCCATGATCTTCGCCCTGCAACGACACAAAAACGCGCGTGAAGCCACCGCGTTTATCGGGAACCTCTGCACCCGATACGGTTTTCTGCCTTCCAGCGGCGCGGACGGCGCCGAAGCCCTCATTATTGCCGACCCGAATGAAGCCTGGGTATTCGAAGTCTTTTCCGTCGGCCCGGGCTGGACACCGGAAAGCGGCAAACCGGGAGCCATCTGGGCGGCCCAACGCCTGCCCGATGACCACGCGATCATGATCCCCAACTGGAGCACCATCAAGCAGATCCACATCGAGGACAAAGACAATTTCATGGCTTCGCGCAATTACCAAACGGAAGCCGTCGCCCGCGGCTGGTACAATCCCGAATCCGGCCTGCCGTTCATCTGGCAGGACGCCTACGCCCCACCGCCGCTGGAATGGGCCACCAGTCGCTACTGGTCGTTTTTCCGCGTATTCGCCCCCAATGCCGTCCACCTGCCCGACCGCCGGCTGGGAACGGATCCCCACAAGGGCCTGAACCAGTACTACCAGGTGGTGGAACCCCTCTCACTCTATCCTTTCTCCGCAAAACCGGAAAAACCCCTTTCCCCCCAAGACATCATGGCGTTCCAGCGTTCGGTACATGAAGGCTCCATCTACGACATGAGCGAGGATCCGGCCTGGTATGTGCTCGACGGCAAGGGCGGCTTTAAAAAGAGCCCGTTGGCCACCCCCTTTCCCGGAAACGAATTGCGGCGGCTGCTGCGCATCACCAATCGCAGGCCGGTGGCGCGTCACCGCGGCCATTACGGCATGGTGGCGCAACTGCGCGGCTGGCTGCCCGCCGCCATCGGCGGCATTTACTACGTCTTCCTGGACAATCCCTATTTTTCCCCCTACGTTCCCATCTACGCCGGCAACCTCTCGGTGGACCCCACTTACAATACCTATGACCCGCAAAAGTACCAGGAAAACTCCGCCCGCTGGGCCATCGATTTCGTGGACAACCTGGCGCGCCTGCAATTCCAGGACGCCATAAAGGATGTGCGCGCCCGCCGCGA
>DBFQ01000113.1 GCA_002294665.1 Candidatus Aminicenantes bacterium UBA876 | reverse complement strand
GCCAGTGTCTTTTGCTTTCAACTTTAAACTTTCGGATCCATTACGTTTCGTGTGGGTAAATCCGCATAGATGCTGAGCGAGAAATTGTTGTGATGAGTACCCGCAGGGCATAAAGCATAAGCGAACGCAAACGGCAGGTTCCGGGGACCCATGGGCTGAGGCAGGACGGCCAAAGGCAAAATGATGCCCCGGATTACATCCCAAACAACCACCGGGGTCATTTTAGTCCGCCGAAGACCACAATGGGTCTGAACCGAAGTGGTGAGCGGTGACTTGTGCCCTCTGGGTATTTATGCCCGAAAGGGTACTCGCTTACAGCCTTTCCCTGTTTTTAAATATGAATAACCTCCACACCCACACAGAATGGAATAGAACCAAACTTTCAAATCATGCTCTTCTGGCCATTTGCCACTCGCCGATTCTACGCCGGGATTTCGATCACAAAACGGGAGCCATGGGGTGAATTGTCCACCACGGTGATCTGGCCGTTGTGCTCTTCGATGATATTGTGGGCAATGGCCAGGCCCAACCCGGTTCCCGTGCTCTTCTGGGAAAAATAGGGAGTGAACAACTTCAACTTGTCTACGTCGCTGATTCCCGGGCCTTCATCCGCGATCTCAATGCGGGCGAACTGGCTTTCCTTGATATACCGGGTCACGATCTCGACACGACCTTTCTTGTTCATGGCGTCGACGGCGTTGTCGATGATGTTGACAAAGATGCGCTTGATCTGTTCGGTGTCGATCTTCATGATGATGGGCATTTCCACGTCCAGGTTCACGTCGAAGTCCACGTTGGCGTAGATCGAGGAATACACGTTGACCAGTTTTTCCAGGATCAGGTTGATATCGCCGCGGGTGAACTGGATCTTCGGCAGGCGCGCGTAATTGGAAAATTCCTCCGCCAGCTTGGAGATTGAATCCAGTTCCTGGAGAATGATGTGCAGGCTGTCTTCGGTTACCTTGCGGAATTTGGCGTCCGGAAGGTCCAGCGATTTGAGGATGCGCTGGGAAGAGATCTGGATGGGTGTGAGCGGATTCTTGATCTCGTGGGCGATACGCTTGGCCACTTCGCGCCATACCAGCAGCCGCTGGGCGCGGATCAATTCCGTCAGGTCGGTGAGCACAAGCAGGATGCCCGCGAACTTCTTGTTGACCGGGTTGCGTACCTGGGTGATTTTCATGGCCAGGTTGAGGATACGGCCGCGGATCTTGATGTCGATTTCCTTTTCCATGATCTTGAACTTGGAATTGAACGCTTTCTGGATAAAGGCGCGGATCTCCTGGTAGGGTTCATCGGCAAACAACTCTGCAAACTGCTTTTTTTCCACGAAACGGGACTGGAAGGCGAGCATGCGCCTGGCTTCGGGATTGATGTCCGCGATTTCGCCCTCGGGGCTGACCGCGATTACCCCCGAGGTGATGTTTTTCAGAATGGTTTCCGTCAGGCTACGGCGTTGGCTCAGTTCCATTGTCCGGCGGTTCAACTTTTCGCGGTGTTCGCGCAGGTCAGCGGCCATGCGGTTGAATTCAGTCACCAGGCTGTTGAATTCATCGTTGGATTCGTAATCGATCCTGACATCCAGGTTGCCCCGGGTGATTTCCGCGGCGGCCGCGCTGAGTTTCTCGATGGGCACAGAGATGCCTTTGGCCAGGTAAAACCCCAGCCAGGAAGCGGCGAACACGATCAGGATGGTGATAAAGATGAACAACAGCAGGTAAGTGGTTTTGACCGGGTCCTTGATCGACTTGAGCTGGGTGTACCGGTTGACCATGGCTGTCAGGCGCTTGAGGTTATCAATGTAGTCTTCCGGATAAAACTTTCCGGTGATCAGCAGGATGCGCCGGTTTGGCGAAGCGTCGAAAGCCACACCGCTGCGGATCAATTCGCCGCCTTTCATGGAATCCACTTTCATGAAATCGCTGCTGCCCAGGCCGCGGTAGACGATCTCAAGGGGCAGGTTCTTGTACTCCTGCAGGCTGATAATGGGGTTGAGCAGGGTGAACGTCTCGTTGTGGTTGTCGTAGATGTTGATGATGTCTACGCGGTATTCCTTCATCTTCTTGCGCATCTCGTTGCGCAGCCAGATGCGGTTTTCGTAAGTGTACATGCGGAAATTGCGCACGTCCGAGGCGATGATGTCGGAAAAATGCCGGAGTTCCTGTTTGGCTTTTTCGTAATAACTCTTTTCCAGTTCGGTCGCCTGGCGCATGATGGCATCGATATCGGTGTTGAACCACCTTTCAATGCCGCGGTTCAGCAGATTGGTACCGAAAAAGAAGAGCAGCAACGTGGGAACGATGGAAAAAGCGATAAAAAAGAAAACCAGACGTTTCTTGAATGGTCCGCCGGCGTATTCGGGGGATTTGCCGAAGTACATCTTGACGATATTGCGAATCAGCATGAACAGAAAGGTCAGGCTGAACAGGATGATGATGGTCCAGAGCGCAATGATCAGCGTGGTGCTGTTGACGAACAGTGGCGAGACGTTCTCGCTTTCGTTCATGAAGATGCGGATGAAGGCGTAGAGTACGAAGAAGATCGCGACTCCCAGTATGACCAGGCGAATGCCCCGGATGTTGTTCTGACCCATTGCGACTCCCCGTTAGGAACGGTTTTACTCTACCATTGGCCGCTGATCCTTGTCAATCCGGGAATCACTTGCAACAGAGTCGCGGAAAGGGTATAGATCAGACATGACGATTACAGACTGGATTCTCCTGGGGGCGGTTCTGGCGGCTGCGGCGTTTGTGGTGGAGCGTTTTATCATCTGGATCAAACGCCGTGAGCGGCGCTCTTCAGAGGAAGACGAATAGCTCTTCGGCGCGGATCCCAACCGCCGCCTGCCCGGTATCCGGGGATTGAGTTTCAACCGGTTGATCCCGCCAACTCGCGGTGGTAGGCATCCAGGTCCGGATACTGCGGGATGCGGCGCGTGTCGAGGATGCGCGCATCCGGCCAGGGACGGGCGCTGCTGTTTTCCAGCAATCGGTCAACGAAAGCGGAGAAAGCCTCGGCGGTACCGGAATGGGGGGCGGCAAGCGGCCGGGGGTCAAACGCCTTTGAATCCAGCCGGAGAATACGCAACGGGCCCTCATCCGCGGCGGGGTCGTCAAGGAAAAGATCGAACAAAAGGTTCGGCGGGCCGTCCGCCGTTGCCNNCGGCGTTCCGCTCCGTTGTCCAGGCGCAGCTCCAGCAGGTCGGCTCCCAGGCGCAGGGGGACAGCGGTTGTTACGCGCAATTCACGCCGCCGCCGGCAGTTTGCAGACTTTTCCCCATCATCGCCCGCGGGATTCTTGTCCAGTTCCTGCTGCACAGGTGCAGGCAGATCCGGCCGGTTTTGCGCCAGGTTGCGCAGGCGCTCGATGCGTTCGCCTCCCAGGCGTCGGGCCGGTTCCGCGAGGGCGAAGAAAAAGCCGTGGGGCAGGTCGGGCGCAAAGTTCAGCAGCACATGATCCATCAGCGTGCGCGCTTCAGTCTCGTTTCCGGAATCCAGCAGCGGCTGGACCAACAGGGCTGAAGCCCGGATCGGGATCGATTCGGCCGGGGTGTCCTGGCGCAGGCGGTGGTACAGGGCCAGGGCCGTGGCGGTATCCTTTTTGTGCAGGCGATGCTCGATGACCCGGGCCGCCTGGCGCAGGAACAGGTCCCGTTCACCCGTATGCCTGGTGGCCACTTCGAGGTATTCCAGAATATCCAGGTCGCCGGGGTGGGAGCGGGCGGCGGCCAGGAAAGAGTCGCGCGCCGCTTCATAATCTTTTTTTTCCAGGCGGATCAAGCCCTGCTCGTAAGTTTCCAGGCCGGGATCGCTGAGGCGGGTTTTTTTTTCAATCGCAGGGGCGATGCGGCGTTGTACAAGACCGGTCCATCTCAGCACCATGGCCGCGAGAAAACCCAGGGCAAATCCCCAGACATGGGCCCAATGAGCCACACCGCCGTCTCTCAAACCGGGGGAGATGCGATCCATGGTATGGGCGTTCAGGGATTCCACTCCCACCCAGAGGGGAAGCATCATCCAGGCGGGTGCCTTGAATGTGCCGGAAAACAGGAATGTCAGGAAGAAAGCGAAGCGGATGCGGGTTTTCCAGAAATACACCAGGAACGCGCCCATGACCCCGGCAATCGCTCCGGAGGCGCCGATCAGGATAATATTTTGATTGGGGTAGTGCAGACAATAAATGAGTCCCGCCAACATACCCATGGAGAGATAGAAAAACCCGTACAGCCAGCGTCCCCAGATGTCTTCGATGAACGGTCCCGTGAGGAAAAAAAACAGCATGTTTCCCAGCAGGTGGAGCCAGCCGCCATGGATGAACATGTGGGAAATCAGACCGGGAAAGCCAATGCGTTTGGGAATCAATCCCCAGCGATAGTACGGATTTTTATGGAGTGTGCGCAGGAAAATCCCGGTCAGGTGGTCCAGCCATTCCTGTTCGGCTTGCAGTTGAGCCGGGTCCTGCGACGGATTCGCGCCTTTTCCCGATTGCCTCAGATCGTTCCATTCGCTTTCATTTAATGAAATTTGTGCTTTGAATTCCGGGTCCAACTCCAGGTAGGGGTGCTCGACCCAATACCATACGGCTTGAATGGCCGCCTCTTCTGATGCCGATCTGTTGACCTTGACGGCCGGGGAAACCAGCAGATGAGTGATCACGCACAGGGCGATGACGGCAAAACTCACCCAGGGCAGGCGCCGCACTTCCTGGCTTTCGTGACCAATGGGCAGGATCATTGGTTGGGTGGTTCAGAGAATCATGAAACGTATGGCCTGGGCCGATACATCCACCACCGAAATTTCCCGGTTCAGAACCCTGAACTGGCGCGTGTTTCTGGACCAGTAAAGGTTGAAGGCCTGGGAGTTGTTTCCCTGGGTCTGGATCAATGCCATTGAAAAGGTGTCCGGTCCGGGCATGCCCGCATAAACCAGGCGGACCTGGGTGATCATGCCTTTTTTCAGGAATACCTCTTCTCCGACCTGTAAGTTGATTTCCTGCATGGTTTGCATGGTTTTTCCCATTCTATCGATTGCAAGAGGCCGGGCTAATATCCCTTGAACACGGTGGCCAGCAGCAGCAACAGCCAGGAGCCCCCCATGACCCAGAAACCCGTATCGACTCCGAGAACGGAGGGGTCAATGAAGTGGGCGATCACGGCGGCCAGGGCCAGGATGGTCGAGAAAATCCACAATCCTTTGCGTGGGGCGTTGAGTCTCATGGGGCCTCCTTGAAGTGCCAAATCAATGGTATACGTAGGAGGACGCTTTTTCAAGCGAGGCGATCGGCTATAAGAAACCAAGTCGAAAGTTGAAAGTCTAAAGTTGGGATCTATTACGTTTCGTGTGGGTAAACATACATTGGTGATTGGCAAGAAGTTACGATGATGAGTACCCGCAGGGCANNGAGTTGGAGAGTTGGAGAGTTGAGGGAGGAAAAAGAAGAAGGACGCAACCGCGCGTACTGTAGGACGTAACCATGAGGAACTGTAGGTCGTTTCTTTATTTCGGCAGGTAGGGTGCCCCCTACAGGAGCCTGATGTTTCGCCCTTCAGTTTGTCTTTGTTCCGCCCTGCAGAGCCCGCAGAATCGTCCTGCCGCCTTTTCCCTTTTGCCAATCACCCTTAGCCTCTTGCCATAGCCAGTTAAGGACGAAAGCCCGGTTAACTCCATAGGGTACCCTCATCACTCGTACCCATTCGCNNGGACCGAAGTGGTGAGCGGTGATTTATGCCCGAAAGGGTACTCTACTGCAGCCTTATCCCTTTTAAAATGAGAATAACCTCAAAACCCACACAAAATGGAAGAGAACCTAAAGTTGAAAGTAAAAGACACTGGCGATCGGCAATGGGCAATTGGCGAGAGGCGGGTGACAGTAGAAACAAGGCAACGGGCATGCGGGTGGGTTTACACCTCGCCTTCATTCTAAACGCCCTCAACTTGTTTTTTGTTTGGAGCATTGGAATTTTGGATTTGTTTGGGATTTCGAATTTGGGATTTATGCTATTTTTAACTTCTTTCCTCTTCAACTCTTCAACTTTCCAAC
>DBFQ01000104.1:10971-44372 GCA_002294665.1 Candidatus Aminicenantes bacterium UBA876 | reverse complement strand
TAACACCTTGAACCGATGGTGTCAAGTTCCTCGTGATGGCCGAATAAGGCTTATTCCCCGATGGAAAGGGCGTCAAGGAGCAGTGCTTTCAAGACCGCGGCGCCGTGGGTCTCCGCCTTGCCTCCATGTTCGAGGCGGAACGCGAAAGCAAACAGTGGACGCTGCGCAGGAAGGAAGCCGATCATCACCGCGTCCAGCCCCAGGGCGGGGTTGCCGGCGGTACCGGTTTTGGCCGCCGTGACCGGGCCGGAAGGCAGCAGGGCGCGGTGGCCGGTCCCTTCGGCATCGCGGATCACCCTTACCATCGCATTCCGCAACCGCGCGAAGATGCGCCCGCCGGGAATGGATGCCAGCGCCTGGGGTTGGTGATGATAGATTCCCAGTTTGAGGATGTTTTTTTCGGTAGCGATCAGGTAGGGTGATGACAGGGAGCCGGACTGGGAAAAGGCGGCCGCCAGCAAAGCCCCATGCAGCGTGGTGATGCGGATTTCTTCCAGGCCGACGGAAAGGTCGGCCAGCCGGCGGGGAGGCAACGGGGGCGGGTTGAAATCACCGAGCTCGAAAGTCAGGCAACGGTCACGCAGCGGTGGGGAGTTGAATTTGAATTGCCTCAGAATCTGCGCCAGCTTGTCGTCGCCGACCGCCAGCCCCATGCGCGCATAGGCGATGTTGCAGGAGACCACCAGCGCGGTTTCCGGCGAATCCACTTTTCCATGGCGGGTCCAGTCGTAAAAGATACGGCCTTCGATCGTGGTGTTGCCGCGGCATTGAAGCGGGAAAAGATGCTGGTCCGATGCCTGGCTGAATGCCAGGTAGGTCAATGACTTGATGATTGAACCGGGCTCGTAGCGCTGTTTCCAGGCCGCGTTTCCCGACTGCGGTTCCTGGGGTTTGGAATAGGCGGCCAGGATGGCGTTGTCTTTGGGATTGAGAATCACGCAGGAACCGTGATAGTTTGAGAATGCCGCATGGACCTTTCCCTGGAGGCGGGCATCGAGTGTCAGGGTGAAAAAACGCAGGCCTTGCTGCAATACGCTCTTGAACGGCGACAGATCCATGCCGGAAACCCGGGAGTGAATCGTCGCCGTTGCGGGTTCGTATTCGGCCACTACCTGACCGGAGTGATCGTGAATGCAGGCGATGCGGCCTTTTTCCAGTTCTTTCCAGATTTCTTCCAGGATGCGCAGGGCCTTGGCGTGTTTTTCGCGAAAAGCCGGCGACAAATCCTCCGCGAGGCCGCGGGCTTCACCCGGCCGATAGCGCGCGGTCAGGAAGAGCAGGCGGTGATAGGTGTTGCTTGATCCCTGTTGACGGAGAAAATCCAGGTAAAGGCCCAGCGAATCATAGCGGCCCAGGTCGACCATGCGGTCCAGGAAGCGGCGGGAAGCAACGGCTTTTGCGTGGCGATGCCCGGAAAGTTCCTGTCTTCCAATCTCGATCCGGCCCTCAAGCAGATGGGAAAGCGCGCGGAGTTCGCGCATCGCCCCGGCGGTGAAAAGCGCGCGCGATTCCGTCTGCAGCACGGTTTCAGCGGCAGGTTTCCCGGCCAGGAGGTCTTCCTGAACCCGTCTGAACTCACGGTGTTGTACGCCATGGAGAATCAGCAGCGTCACCCCGGCCAGCGACAAAAGGGCGGCGGCCCAGCGCAGGTGTTGCTGGCGCCGGCGTTTGCGCAATTGATTGAACGAGAAACGGGTGTTGCGATAATCCAGAACCATGGGATCAGGGGAAAAGGCCGGCTTCGACGCGTTCGGCCAGCATGTGAAGGATGAACAGGTGGATTTCCTGAATCGCGGGGGTATCCGTATCCGGTACCGAAAGGATCAGGTCCGTTCCCGCTTCAAGCAGCGGGCCCGTGTGTTTCCCGCACAGGGCCATGGTCCGCATGCCTTTTTTGCGGGCGTTTTTCAGGGCCTTCAACACGTTTGCCGACCGGCCGCTGGTTGTGATGCCGATTGCCGTATCACCGGGATTGCCCAGCGCGTCCACCTGGCGGGAAAAGACATTCTCGAAGTCGGAATCGTTGCCGATGGCGGTCAATCCCGCGCAGTCGGTGACCAGGGCGATTGCCGGAAGACCGGGGCGGTCACGGTAAAAACGGTTGACCAGTTCAGCGGCGAAATGGGAAGCCTGGCTGGCGGACCCGCCGTTGCCGAACGTGTAGATGCGGCCGCCGTTTTTCAGGCAGGTGATGAGATATTCGCTCGCCTGCGCAACCGGAACAGCGGCCTTCTCGAATGCCTGCAACAGCCGCAGACGCTGCTCGATGCGTTCAGTCACCCAGGAATTCATGGTGTTTTTATTGCTCCGGTCATTCCATTCATCAACAGTATCGATTTTTTCTCCGGCACTGTCAAGGCGCAACGGTTGACTTTTCGAACGGATGAAAATAGAATCGGCCTGGAATGTCAAAGTTACTTGCCCGGAATCCAGGAAACTCTATCCCCTATACAAACCCAAGGAGGTATGGATGAGTTACATCAATGAAATCATTGATTGGACCAAGGATCGCAATCCCGGTGAACCGGAGTTTCATCAGGCCGTCGAGGAGGTGCTCGAAACGCTTGAGCCCACGGTGGAAAGACACCCCGAATTTGTTCAGGCCGGAATTTACAAGCGTATTGTGGAACCGGACCGGGCCGTCATTTTCCGCGTGCCCTGGGTCGATGATCGGGGCGAAACCCAAGTGAACAAGGGATTCCGCGTGCAATTCAACAACGCGATCGGCCCCTACAAGGGCGGGTTGCGTTTTCACCCGTCGGTCAACATCGGCATCATCAAGTTCCTGGGATTCGAACAGATCTTCAAGAATTCCCTGACCACGCTGCCCATGGGCGGCGGCAAGGGCGGATCCGATTTCGATCCCAAGGGAAAATCGGACGCAGAGGTCATGCGTTTCTGCTACGCGTTCATGCGCGAGTTGTTCCGCTATATCGGGCCGGATACGGATGTCCCCGCGGGTGACATCGGTGTGGGCGGTCGCGAGATCGGTTTCCTGTACGGCATGTACAAGAAACTCCGCAACGAGCATACCGGCGTGTTGACGGGGAAGGGCGCGGACTGGGGCGGCAGCCTGATCCGGCCGCAGGCCACCGGTTACGGTGAAACCTACTTTGCCGCCGAAATGCTGGCTACCCGTGGCCAGGATCTTCAAGGCAAGACCGTGGCCGTCAGCGGATCGGGCAACGTGGCCCAGTACGCAGTCGAGAAGGTCGGGCAACTGGGAGGCAAGGCGGTCACCATGTCCGATTCCAGCGGCACCATTGTCGACATGAACGGAATCAAGGACGAAAAATGGGACTTCATCATGCAGCTCAAGAATATCCGTCGCGGCCGCATCCGTGAATACGCCGATAAATTCGGCGCCCAATACTATGAGGGTAAGAGTGTCTGGGATGTCATCCGCGATGAAAACCTGAAGATTGACGTCGCCCTGCCTTCCGCCACTCAGAACGAAATCCACAAGGATCATGCCGAAGCCCTGATCCGCAACGGCTGCTTCTGCCTGTCTGAGGGCGCGAACATGCCGTCGACTCCGGAAGCCATTGAGATCTACCAGCAGAACGGTATCCTCTACGGTCCCGGCAAGGCCGCCAATGCCGGCGGAGTAGCGGTTTCCGGCCTGGAAATGAGTCAGAACAGCCTGCGCATGAGATGGCCCGCGGAAGAGGTGGACGCTCACCTGCAACGGATCATGAAAAACATTCACAAATCCTGCCTGGACGCGGCTGAAACCTATGGCTCAAAAGGCGACTATGTCGCCGGCGCCAATATCGCCGGCTTCCTGAAAGTGGCCCGCTCCATGCTGGCCTACGGTGTGATCTGATAAACTCCGATAACTGCACCTGAGATAAGAAACGGGGGGCCGGAGGGCCCCCCGTTTCCTTGAACTGGGTGCTGGATTGAATTTCCCCGGGTCGCGATGTATATTACACATGGGGCACCCCGGCTTTCTGTGGGGCAATGCCCGCAAGCGCAGGAGAAGATCGAAAATGACTGGCGAGAACGAAGAGAAAGAACCACTGGAATCCGAAAATGCGTTCGGCGACCTGATTGAAAGCCTGCAGACCGAGGGGTGGACCTGGAACAATTTCTACCGGCGCCCCAAGTTCTGGATCACCCTGGTCATGGCGATTCTGGGAGTGCTGCTGGTATGGGCGCTGATTCGCCATCAGCAGGGAAGCATCGGCAGCAATGAGTTGAGCCGTTCCCTGGAGCTGGTTTCCTCCGAGACGCGGTGGGTGAACAAGGAAGTGACCCCGTACCGGGTCAAGATCGTGCCTTCGGTCACATTCACGGTGCGCAACAAGGGCAAGCGTACCATCGGCAACCTGAAGTTTGTCGGCATTTTCATGTTCGCCGACAGCGGCGAGCAGATGAGCGACGGCGTCACGCCGCTGATGCCGGAGCCGGTTGAGCCGGGCGAGACCACGGAAGAAATCACCATCAATGCCTTGTATGGATACTCGGCTACGTCCAAAGCCGCTTTCATGCAGAACAAGAGTAAGTGGAAGCCCATCAAGGTAAAAATCCTGGCCCAGACCAGTTCGAACAGTTTCGCGCCCCTGGGAGTGATTCCTGTGCGCCAGGTGATCGAGGGCATTGATGGCGATATCAGCGAAGGTCAGGTGATTGAGACGGATGAGCGCATGGAAAAGGCGCTTAAACTGGGGAGTTCGCTGCAGGTGATCGATGCGGAGTCCCGCTGGGAAGACAAGCTGGTGACGCGCAACCAGGCGGTGATCGTACCGGTGATCCGTTTCCGCCTGAAAAACACCGGCGACGCCCCCCTGCACAACCTGATTCTGAAGGGCGTGTTTGAATTCGAGGAAGATGGGCGTCAAATGACTGTGGGCGAAACGGAAGCCCTGCGCGAACCCCTGGGGCCGGGAAAGACCAGTGACGAGATCTCTTTGAAAGGAGAATTCGGCTACTCCGCCAGCAACAAGGCGGCGTTCGTGCACAATCGCGACCAGTGGAAGCCCATCAAAGTGAGGATTCTTGCGCGCTCGCGGCAATCCNNACCATATCGAAGAAGGCTACCGCCATTTCAATCAGAATGTCGCTTCGCTGGAAAAGGAGTTGTGGTCCCGGCGGGTGGAGATCGGCCGTCGCAGCGCGGAAATTGTCCTGGCCATCTTCGACACCCAGACCGATGGCATGCCGGTTGCGCTTTCCGGCTCGGTCAGCCTGCGGGGAATGATCACCGCTCCGTCCAGCGGAACGGTTTTCGGCGTGTATGTTTCCGATCCGGATCAGCCCCGCTCCCTGCTGGACAAGCTCGTAAAGGGTATCGATACCTTTGACAACCATCTATCCCAGATACACAACCGGGTGTTCAACACCTATTTTATTTCCAGGCAGCAGTGGATTTTAATCAACCCTCCCAAGTGGGTCAGCCAGATTGAAGACCGTCATGATTTCACCAGGGATGTTTTTTTCCGCATCGGCACTCCGGAAGAAAATTCCACCCGGGAACCGGTATTTACTCCGGTTTACTATGATGACATCTGGGAAAAATGGATGACATCACTGGTAATTCCGGTTTACCGGGGCAATGAGTTCCTGGGGATAGTCGGGCATGATTTCCTGCTGGATGATCAATTGCCGTTTTTTTCCAACCACGCGCTGAGTGGTTTCGGATCGCTGATCCTGGTGGACCGCGACAATCGCCTGTTGCTGCATTCGAGTCTCCTGGAGCTGATCGGCGGGCGTGAGTTTCGCATGAACGAAAGCCTGGACATGAGCGGGCGTGTCCAGGAGGCCTCGGTGCGCGCATTAATCGACCGCCTGCGGTCAGGCGAATTGCGCAGGGGATTTCATGAACTTGCCGGGCGGCATTTCCATGTCTGGCAGGAAGAGATGCCGGTCATCGGCTGGCGCTACCTGTACATGGCCGGCAGCAGTGATATTCTAAAGCGTTTTGAACCGCAATTGGACCAGGTCCTGCTCATGGCTGCGGCGGTGGCGGCGATGCTCTTTCTGCTGCTGCTGTGGTGGCTGACTTTTCTGCGCCCCCTGCGTCGCCTGGGCGGAAACCTGCGCGCGATCAGTCGCGACAACCAGGCCAACGACCTGCCCATGCAGCGCAGCCTGGTCTCTTCCAGTCTTGAAAACCTGTTTGCGGATACCCGTGAGGTGGTGCAGCGCCTCACGGGCAACATCCACGAGGTCAGGGAAGCCAAGGAGTATATCGAGACCCTGATGAAAACGGTCAGCGTGTTCATTGCTGTCCTGGATGCCGATCTGAAACTGGTGGATATCAACGATTTCGGTTTAGAGAAACTCAAGATCCGGCGTGATGAAATCGCCGCAATCGACCTGGAAAAACTATTCGGCGCGGGTGAGCTCAAGCAATTGTCGGCCGAGTTGCAGGAGCGTGGCTTCGTCAGTAACCGCGAGTTGGTCATCTACCTGCCGGATGGGCGTACCATGAACGTCGATGCCTCGATCTCTTCGGAAGCGGATTCGCGGGGTAATAAGCGTCTCGGGTATATCGCCGTGTTTTCCGACATTACCCTGCGCAAGAAAGCCGAAGTCAACCTGCGCAACCAGATCACTTTTTCGCGCCAGATTTTCAAGACCATCCCCGATATCATCCTGATCACCGATATGCAGCGTAAAGTGATTTTCATGAACCAGAAGGCGGAGAGCCTTTTGAAGGATCGCTTGTCCGCCAACCGCGATCTGGCGGACCTGTTGTCGCAGCGTTCGCTGGAAAGCGGCTTTGACGAATTCCTGCGCAACTCCATTCGCGACGGCCGCGACGTCAAGCAGATCAATGTGGTCAACCCGTTCCTGGAGGAAGAGAGTTTCGTCGACCTGATCATTGAGCCGTTGCGGACCCATTCCGGCCTGATCGGGGGTTTGATTCTGGTGCGCGATATCACCGAGTGGCGGGATCTGACTCAGAAAATCCAGAATCTGCAGGTATTCATGCAGAAACTGATCGATGCCAGCCCCTATGCCATCGTGTCCATGGCCGAAGACAACCGGGTCACGGTATGGAACGGCAGCGCTGAAAAGATGTTCGGTGTTTCCGCCGCGGACGCCTTGGGTGTGCCGGTTTTTGACGTATCCCCCGCATTCGCGAATTACCGCGATATCATCAACGAGGTTCGGATCCTCAATAAAACCGTGTTTCTCAACGACGAGATGTTGCTGGTGGAAAACGACCGCAACCGCGTGGTTCATCTGAACATTTACCCGGTGCAGAGCGATGACCGCAGCGTGGTCATCAATATTCAGGATGTCACGGAGCTCAAGCAATTGGAGGATTCGCTGATGCAGGCCCAGAAAATGGAGTCGCTGGGGCTGCTGACCAGTGGAATCATCCACGATTTCAACAATGTGCTCAGCGGCATCATGGGTTATGCTTCCCTGCTGGACAAGAAACTGCCGCCTGATTCTGCATTGAAACGGTACGTGGGTTCGATTCTCAACTCCAGCGATCGCGCGTCGATGATGATCCGCCAGATCCTGGAGTATTCCCGGAAGAAACTGGCCAAGCGGGAAATCATTCCCGTTCACGAAGTGATCAACGAAGTGCTGGAGTTTCTATCACCGCACCTGCGCAATATCCGCGTCACGCGGCGCCTGGCCGGAGAGGATCAGTTCGTGCACGCCGACCGGACGCGTTTGTCACAGGTGCTGATCAACCTGGTGGTCAATGCCCGTGACGCCCTGAAGGGGCGCACCGAGCCCGAGATCGAGATCGCTACTGCACGCAAACGGATCCAGGGACATGAAACCATCCGGGACGGGGAATACGTGTTGCTCCGGGTGCGCGACAACGGTCGGGGCATCCGCCCGGAGCATATTGAGCGGATCTTCGAGCCTTTTTTCACCACCAAATCCCAGGTGGCCGGGACCGGCATCGGACTGGCCACCGTGCGGGAAATCATCAAGGACTTCGCCGGCGAAATCCTGGTGCAATCGAAGGTGGATCAGGGCGCGACTTTTTATGTCTTTCTTCCGGCTGCCCTGCCCAGCCCCGATCACCCCCAGGAGCGGATCCAGGAAGAGGTCAGGCCGTTGCTGGAAGGCTGGGTATTGCTCATCGATGATGAAGAGGTGGTCAGGGAGATCGGTACCGATATGCTCAACTCCCTCGGGATCCAGTGCTTGACCGCCGCCGATGGTGAAGAAGGGATCCGCATCTTCGGGGAAAACCGGGACCGGATCAGCCTGGTCATTCTGGATATAGAGATGCCCGGTATGTCCGGAGATCAGGTATACGAGAAGCTGATCCACATCCACCCCGGCATCAAGGTGTTGTTCGCCAGCGGCTACTCGCGCGAATACCTGGAGAGCAAGCACTTCAAACGGCGCATTCGCCATTTCATGGCCAAGCCGTTTCAAATGAATCAACTCTCCCGCCATATTCACAACATCATGAACCAGGACGAAAAAGAGCATGAATCGGGCTGATGACGAGCGTTCCGCCGCCTGGGAAGCCCTGGGGGATCATGCGCGCCGGCTGGCCGGCCTGCATCTGCGGGAAATGTTTGACGCGGATCTCCGCCGCAGTTTTACATTCAGCCTGGAGTTGGATGGTCTGCTGTTTGATTTTTCCCGTCAGCGTGTGACGCGGGAAACGCTTGACCTGCTGATCAACCTGGCACGCGCCTGCGGCGTGGAACGGGAGCGGGAGCGCATGCTCAACGGCGAGCCGGTCAACGCGACCGAGAATCGCGCCGTGCGTCATACCGCCCTGCGCCTGCCGCCTGAACTGCGCGATCCGGAAGTGAACCGCGTGATGGAGCGCATGACTGCGCTGGCGCTTTCCCTGCGTTCCGGCGGCTTGAGGGGCGTGCGCGGGCGCCCGCTGAGGCATCTGCTGCACCTGGGAATCGGGGGATCCGACCTGGGGCCGCGCATGGCCCTGCATGCCCTGGAAGCCGGCGCCTCCAGTGCAAATATCCATTTTCTTTCCAACCTCGACGCGGATGAGCTTGCGGTCACATTGAATCGACTGGATGCGGATGACACCCTGGTGTGCGTGGTTTCCAAGAGTTTTACGACGCGCGAAACCATGGCCAATGCCGCTGCAATCCTTGCCTGGTTGAAACGATCATTGGGGTGCGATGATGTGGGCGCGCAGGTCATGGCGGTAACCGCCGCCCCCCGCCGCGCCGAAGCATGGGGCGTACCTGCCGATCAGGTGCTGCCGTTCTGGGATTGGGTGGGCGGACGTTTTTCCCTGGCGTCGGCCGTGGGATTTCCCCTGATGGTGGCACTGGGTCCGCAGGGCTTTGAAGAGTTTCTGGCGGGGATGCGGGAGGTGGACATTCACTTCGAAGCCGCTCCCTTGCGCGAAAATATTCCCGTTCTGATGGCCCTGCTGGGTGTATGGAACACGAACCTGATGGGCGCCCGCTCCCACGCAGTGGTACCGTATTGTGAAGCGTTGCGGTGGTTCCCCGCCTTCCTGCAGCAATTGGAGATGGAGTCCAACGGTAAGTCGGTGGATCGCCGGGGATGCGCGCTGGAGCGGGATTCGGCGCCGGTGATCTGGGGCGACGTGGGCACCAACGCCCAGCACGCTTTTTTTCAACACCTGCACCAGGGGAGTTTTGCGACGCCCTGTGATTTTATCGGTTTTGCCCGCCCCCGGAACGAACGTTTCCCGGATCATCACCGGATGCTGCTGGCCAATCTGGCGGCCCAGGCCGCCGCACTGGCGTTCGGCCGCAATGAAAAAGAGGCCGCAGCCGACGGCGTCCCGCCGGCGCAACTCCCCTGGCGTGTTTTTCCCGGCAACCGGCCTTCGTCGATTCTGATGCTGGATCGCCTGACTCCCTTTAACCTGGGACGTTTGATTGCGCTGTACGAACACAAGGTGTTTGTCCAGGGCATATTGTGGGATGTGTACTCATTTGACCAGTGGGGAGTGGAACTGGGCAAGGTGATCGCCGAGAACGTACTCAAGCGGATGAACCGGGAAACTCCCCCGGTGGATGCCGCCACACAGCGTCTTCTGGATTGGCTTTCCCGCGCCTGAGCGGGTTACATCAGTCCCTTTTCCTTCATCCAGTTATCGTTGAATATCGTACTCAGGTAGCGGGAACTGCCGTCCGGAAAGATCGTAACAATGCGGGACGGTCGTCCGGAATCAAGGCTGGATACCAACTGGCGGATCGCCCACAGAACGGCGCCGCTGGAGCCTCCGGCCATCACGGCTTCACGCTTGACCAGTTCGCGGGTGGCGTGGAAGGCGTCCCGATCCGTGACGCGGATCACGTCGTCGATGTTGGAAAAATCCGCGCAGCCGATCAGGAATTCATCGCCCAGCCCCTCGATCAGGTACGGGCCGGGGTTAACCAGTCGCCGGTGGTGAAACCAGTCGTAAAAGATCGATCCTTCCGGGTCCACGGCGACCACGCGGATGGTTGGATCCTGCTCCTTCAGATACCGGGCGACGCCGCCGATTGTGCCGCCGGTGCCCATTCCGGCCACGAACAAGTCGATGCGTCCTTCCATCTGCTCCCAGATCTCCGGCCCCGTCGTGCGGTAATGAGCTTCGTTGTTGTCGCGGTTGTTGTGCTGGTCCGGGAAGTAGCAACCCGGTGTCGCCGCCGCCAGACGCGGAGTGATATTGTTATAACTGTCGGGAGATTCGGGCGGGAGCGTGGAATCCACCAGGTGGACTTCAACTCCGAGGACCTTGAGCTGGTTGATTTTCTCCGGGCTGATGCGGTCACGTACGACAACTTTCAGGCGGTATCCTTTCTGGATCGCCATCATGGCCAGACCCAATGCCGTATTTCCCGAGGAGTTCTCGATGATCAGCTGTCCCGGCCGGAGTTTTCCTTCACGTTCGGCTTTTTCAATCATCCAGCGGGCGATCCGGTCCTTGACGCTGCCCATGGGGTTGAGGAATTCCAGTTTGGCGTACACTTCGTGACCCAGGTCGGCGGTTACATGGTTCAGCCGGATCATGGGGGTCTTTCCAACGGTTTCCACGATGCTGTTGCAGGCTTTTTCGTTTGCCATGATTTTTCCTTGAGGTTGGCCGGGAATTGGCGGAAGCCCCATTCTAGCGCATTGCCGCGTGCGAGTAAAGGCCGAAATCCCGGCATGACACCAGGCGGGGATTCTGCTACAATGGGATTCCGGATCCGGACCCGCCATGATGTACACCAATTTTTTTCTTTTTATCGTTGCCGCCACGGTGTTTGCCGCCGCACCGGGGGACGCTGCCCCGCCGGTGGAGCGGGCCTGGGCCCTCCTGGTCACGCTGTTTCTGGCGGTGGTATTCTGGGAATGGAACCGCGTGCGTTTTTCAAGCCTGAGCAAGCGTTTCCATGACCGGGGCGGCGATGTCAGCGCCGTCAGGGGGATGCATCACCAGGCCGTACTGGTGCAATCCGTTCTGGCGGTGGGAGTGTTCTTTTTGGCCGTGAGCGGTTTTGCCGTGAAGGCCCTGATTCTGCAATTGCCCCTGGTCGGGTCCTCGCTGTTTCTGAGTCATGCCCTGGGAATCGGCCTCTTCCTGATCCTGCTCATGGCGGTATGGTACTGGTCATGGCGGGCTTTTGACGGTTTGATGAGCAAGGCGCCCACGGCCGCAGCCCACGTGATTTCCCAGTTGCGCTTCAACCTGGTGATTGTGATTCCCTGGTTGCTGCTTTCACTCGCGGCGGATCTGTACGGGCTGTTGCCGCTTCCGGCCGCATCCATGCAAAGCCCCGCGGTACAGGCGGCTTTTTTCACTTTGTTTGTCCTGATGCTGGCGGTTTTTATTCCCGTGCTCATGATTCGCTTGTGGGATTGCGCTCCTTTGGAAAGCCGTGAGATGGAGAATCGCCTGGATGCGTTCTCCAGAAAACTCGGGGTGAAGTTTCGGCGCATCCTGTCCTGGAACGCGATGCATCGCGGCCTGGTAACCGCAGGTGTGGTGGGGTTTGTCCCCGGATTGCGTTACCTGCTGATCACGCCCGCATTGTCGCGATTGCTGAACGAAGATGAACTTCTGGCCGTGGTCGGTCATGAGGTGGCCCACGTGAAGCGGAGGCACATGTGGCTTTACATGTTGTTCTTTGCCGGATTCGTCGTGGTGAGCCTGGGGCTGGTGGACCGCGTGGTGGGGTGGCTGGCCGGAACGGCCCCGGCATTGTCGATGCTGGTGCGGGCGGATGGCCGCGTGAACACCGGTTTTCTGGGATGGGGAGCCGCGTTTTTTTCGCTTTTTTTATTTGTGGTCTATTTCCGCTTCGTGTTCGGCTGGTTCATGCGCAATTTCGAACGGCAGGCCGATCATTTCTGTTTCAGCGCCGGGATTCCCGCCGCGCACCTGATCTCGGCTTTTGAGAAACTCCGGGATTATACCGGAGGCGGCGAGGAAAAAGGCAACTGGCACCATTATTCCATTTGCCAACGCATTCAATGGCTGCGCCGCTGTAGCGATGACCCCGGCTTGATTGCACGTCATGACCGTACGCTCAGGCGTGGACTGGTCGGATTCGTATTCGTCCTGGCGGTTTTCGGCGCGATGGTTCTCCGATTTGACCGGGGCGCCGGCGTTGACTTGCCCCTGGCCCGCCTGGAGCAGGCTGTGAACCAAAGGCTGGCAAAAAATCCGGGCAATCCCGCCTTGTGGTCTCTGCTGGGCAATATCCGCCTGGAGGGTGAAAACTGGCCTGGAGCCATCGCCGCTTTTCAGCGTTCGCTCGAATTTCAATATGCTCAGCCGGATACATTGAACAACTACGCCTGGGTTCTATTGACCAGTCCGCAGCGAAAACTGCGCGATCCGCGCCTGGCACTGAAACTGGCTCGTGATGCCGCGAACATGCGGCGCAGCCATTATATATTGGACACCCTGGCGGAAGCGTTGCTGGCCAATGGGCGATTGGAAGAGGCGGTGGCCGCTGCGCGGGAAGCATTGGCCCTGGCGGATGAAAACCTGGATTATTATGAAAACCAATTGAAACGCATGCGGCACGCGGTATGGCAACGGGATGCCGAGAAGATCTGATAAGCAAAGATCATGCAAGGTTCAACAGGAGGTTCAACATGAAAAAAAAGCTGAAACCGGCCGTTTGGCTGTTGCTTCTGGCCGTTTTCGCGGCCTGTTCGACGGATCGGGACGCACGCTTCATGCGCAAGTGGGGACAGATTCAGGCGGAGTTCGAACCGCTGCCGGCCGGCGGCAACCGTTCAGAAAGGGAGGCGCAGGCCGCCCGATATAAAGAAAAACTGACATCTCTGCTTGAATCGGTTGAAGCGGCTCAATTGAACGACTCGACACGCCTGGTGTATGCTCGGGCTTTGCTGGAGCTGAACCGGGAGGATGCCGCTGAAGCCCTGCTGTTGCCATTGGCCTCCCATACCGAAGCGGCCGTACGCCGGGATTCTCATAAAAACCTGATGCGGATCGCAGCCGTCCGGAAGGATGCCGATTCGATGCGGCGCCATTACGCGCAATTGGTTGAAGTTCTGGAGGGAAATCTGGAAAGTGAGGCGCAGCTGCTTCTCGAAAGCGGCATCCGCATGCGCGATGTCGACCTGGAACTGGCTCTGGAACTGATCGACCGCGGGCTTTCCGTTCCGGTTCCGCAGAGCGCCGACGCGGCATTGAACATGGCCATCCATATCCGTTTCGTCGATGGGGGGTTGGGGCACCGTGAACGGGGAATATTCCTGGATCGCATGGCACAGCAGTATGCTGATCGTCCGCAGATCATGAATCAGATTCAACGCAAGCGGGGATTTCTGGAATTTCTGGGCCGGCCCGCTCCGGAACTGGATCAACCCGGCACCTGGTTGAACAGCGAAATGGCCGTTCAACTGCAGGAATTGAAGGGGCGCTGGGTGTTGCTCGATTTCTTCGCTCCCTGGTGCCCGGATTGCCGGAACAGCCTGCCCCAATTCCGTCAATTGGCGGAAAAGTTGAAACAGCGGATGACAACCATCATGGTTACTCGTTTCTATGGATTTTATGCCGATGAAGAAACGCCGGTACGCCGGAACCTCTCGAGGGAGGAGGAATTGAAGCTGTTGCAAAACTACCTGAAAGCCAGGGCGATCGATCTGCCCTTTCTGGTAGCGGAGAATGAGGAAACGCATAACCGCTTCAATGCCTCGGCCATTCCACATTACGTGTTGATCGCGCCGGACGGCACGGTCGCCGAGTTGTGCATGGAACGGGCGCATGGATTCTTTGCGCGCGTAGAAGCCCGGGTGATGGGAGAATAAGTGACGCGGTACGCGCCGGTCCGGGATGAGGTCATGATTGTTGCTTCAATGCGGTGTGGCTGAGTCCCGTTATCCGGCATTAAAAATGCTGACACTCCTGGGGACGGATTACAAAAGTATCAAAACTTTGTACCTGCTCAGGGATCATGCGAACGCCACGACTGACTTACCCAGGCGCTTTCCACCATTGTACAGCCCGCGGAATCAATAATACAAAGATCCTTCGGCAGGTCCGGATGAAGCGGCAATTCATCAGGCTGATGCAAGACAAAGTCTGTCGTTATCAGGTACGCCTGCTGGCTTTCTGCCTGATGGACAACCACTATCATCTTGTTTTGCAGAACTCTTCCGGCAGGATGTCGGATTTTTTTCGCAGTTTGAATTCTCAATACGGCGCGTGGTTGCAGTGGACATTTGGCGGTAATGGATATGTTTTCCAGGGGCGCTTCCACTCAACCCTGATTCAGGAAGAGGATTACCTGGAAACGGCGATCCTGTATGTGCTCGCCAATCCGGTTCGCGCCGGTTTGGTCGAGCGTTGTGAGCGCTACCCGTTTTCGTCTGCCCCCCTGTATGGAACCCAGCAGGCTGAAGGCTGGCTGGACAGCGGATATGTACTGGACCGGTTCGGTGATCGTAAGGGATTGTTTCAAGCGGCCGCCCGGTATACCGATTCACGCCTGGATGCCCGGGCCACAGCTTTTGGACCGGTTCTTGGGGACCCGGATTTTCAAAAAGCCGCTGTTGCCCGTTTTGACCGTCGTTCCGCTCCGGACCCGGTTCAACACAGGCGCAAGGACGATTTTTATTTTCTGCCTGTCGAGCAGGTGATGCGAAACTTCGAACAGTCCAGGGGGGTTCGAATCAATGACATGGATACACGGACATATGCGGGAAAGCGTTTGCGAGGAGAATTACTGGTGGCGCTGCGCGACAAGGCCGGGCTGACTTTGAAAGAGATTTCCGAAATCGACCTGTTTGCGGATATCCAGTACAAGTCATTGTCTCAAATCTATGCCAATGCTCGAAAGAATTGATACTTTTGTAATCCGTCCCCAGGGAGGTCAGGGGAGGGGTTTGAGCTCAATGAGATAGAGCACGGGCCACTGCTTTCCCGTGACGAACAATTGATCCGGTTCGGGTCCACAGGCGATGCCGTTCAAAACAAGTTCGGTGTGATGGCGCAGGTTTTTCGGAACCAGCGGGGTGCAGTCGATCCAGGCGGTCACTTTTCCGGAAAGGGGCGATATCTCGGCTATGCGCGTGTCCTGCCAGATGTTGGCCAGGATGCGGCCTTGAACCATTTCCAATTCGTTCAGGTAACTCACGGGTTTACCCGCCGCAGTCACGGGCAGGGTGCGACGCAGGGACAGGTCCTCGGGATCCAGAAAATACAGCGTGCTGCCGCCGTCGGATGCGATGAGTGAATCGCCGTCCCAGGTGAGCCCCCAGCCCTGGGAAGAAAACTTGATCGGCAAATAGCTCTGNNTTCCGTACTGCCCCGTGCTTTCGTACAGCAGGCCGTCTGCAAAAAGCAGTCCCTGGGTGAATGCCTCCGGGTCGTGCGGGAGGGTGCGGAGAACCTGGAACCCGCGAAAGGGGACGGCGGTGTCTGCGGCAAGTGCCGGCTGCGTGCAAAAGAATGTCAGCGCCATCACCAGGAAAATACGCAATAACACGTGCATCACCTCTCCCGCCTGGTTATACCACATCGCGACTGCGGGTGAAACTACGCCCGGGGACAGAGAAAAATCGAATACAGGTTGACAAATGCGGAAGTTTAGATAAAATACATTCATGGATGTATGTAACAGTGGGGCCGCATGAGGCGTACCAAGGAAGATGCCGAGGAAACCCGTCGTCAATTGCTGAGATCGGCACTGGACGTTTTCGCAGAGAGGGGATATGCCGCCACGCGCCTGTCCGAGATCGCCGAGGCTGCGGGGTTGACCCGGGGCGCCATCTACTGGCATTTCAAAAACAAGGAAGATCTTTTTCTGGAACTCATCCGCTCGCGTATCGATCCATTTATCCAGGTGGTGGATCATATCCTCGCGCGTGGCTTCGGCGCCCTGGAAACGCTGAAGGCCATCGTGAGCGAGGTGCCGACGGCCCTGATTCATAGCGTTGAACTGCTGGCCTACCAGAAGCTGATGTTTATTCATAGCCGCCATATCGGCGCTTTTCCGCAACTGGAACAATTGATGGGAGAGGAGTTGGATCAATTGAAAAAACGGGTCGCGGAGGTGGTGCGGAAAGGCCAGCAAAACGGAGAGATTGTGGGCGTCAATGCGGAAGCCGTGGTCATTTCGCTGATGGCCTTGATGGTGGGGCTGGCGGAGATGCTGGTGGAAGGCAAGGAGACGCGAACCATTCAGGCCAATCTGGAGCAGATCGAGGCCTTGTTCATGCGTGGAATCCAGGCATGATTTTTTTTGCTCATTATACATACATACAAAAATGTATAAAAAGAAGGTTTGTGATTTCCAGGAGAAAACGGAGATGAAGCAGCATAAGGAAGTGTGGTTGAATGTCGCGGGTTTAACGCTTGCCGGTCTCATGTTGGTTGCCGGGTGCGGCCGGGATGAGTCGAAGGGCAGAAGCATGATTCAGGTGTACCGTGAAAAGGGTTTCCCCGTGAGGATTTCGCAGGTGCAGAAATGCTCGTTTGCACCGCAAACCACCTATTTTGCCGCCTTGAGCGGCAGCATGGAGTCCAATGCCGGTGCTCCAATCGGCGGCACCGTTCAGCGGATTCATTACCGGGTGGGCGATACAGTGAAAAAGGACGCGGTAGTGGTGTCTTTCCCCAGTGACAGTCCCGCCACCCAGTATTTCCAGGCCCGTGTCGCTTTCAACCTGGCCAGAACGACCCTGGAGCGCATCGAGAAGCTGCATGCCGTCGGCGGCGTTTCCCGCCAGGAACTGGACACGGTCCGTACCCGCTGCGAAGTGGCGCGTGCCAATTGGGAGGCTGCACAGCAATCGGTGCACGTTCGCGCTCCCATTACCGGTATCATCACTCAGATCAGCGTACGGGAATCGGATGCCGTGGAGGAAAAAACCCTGTTGTTCACCGTGGCCCGCACCGATCGTCTCAGGGCGGAGGTCTGGGTCAATGAGGACGATATCGCTCACATTCAGAGCGGTGATCGAGCCGTGGCCGAGTGGAATCATGTCGTCCTCGAGGGGCGGGTGACGCGGGTCAACCGTGCGGTGAATCCCATGCGCCAGGCTTTCGGCGTTACGGCTGAGTTCGATAACCCGGATCAGAAAGTCCTGCTGGGCGTCAACGCGGCGGTTACCCTCTTCACCTCCGAGCAGAGCGAGGGCGTCTGCATTGGACGCGAGTCGATCGGTTTCGAAAACGGTCAGCCGTTCGTCTTTGTGGTGAAAGACGGCCATGCCGTCAGACGCGCAATCCGCATCGGTCGAAATATCGGCATGATGGTGGAGGTGCCGGCGGGCCTGGAGGCGCAGGAAACCATTGTCAGCGAAGGCTTGATGCTGCTGGAAGACGGTTCGCCGATCCACATCATCAACGCCGCTGCCGCTCAAACCGCTGCCGGGGATCGGGAGAAACTGAAATGAATATGGCGGACCTGTCGATCAAGCGTCCGATCCTGGTCAGTATGGTGCTGATCGTATTCGTTCTCTTCGGATTCATCTCGTTTTTCAATATGAACCTGCAATTCCTGCCGGACACGGCACTGCCCATGATCACGGTCCAGACCGTGTATCCGGGTGCCGGCGCCGAAGAGGTCCAGCTCCAGGTCACCAAGCCCATGGAAGATGTCGTGTCGTCGGCGAGTGAAATTGATTCGATCCAATCCTACTCCATGGAAAACGTCTCCGTGATCATGATCTCTTTCAACCTGGGCAAAGACGTGTACGTGGCTCTGGACGAAATCAAGGACAAGGTGGACGGTGTTGCCGGCGCGCTGCCGGATGAGGCGGAAGAACCGCTGGTGCAGCGTTTCGATCCGCTCGCCCTGCCGGTTGTGGAGCTGGCGCTTTCCGGAACGATCCCGGCAACGGAGTTGTATGACCTGGCGGACAAAAAACTGAAAAACCGTTTCGCCCAGATCAAGGGGGTCGCGGATGTCAGTCTGACCGGAGGCAGGGAAAGGGAGGTTCGTGTCGAGCTCGACCTGCGCGAGTTTCAGCGCAGCGGCCTGTCTCTGCAGCAATTGGCGGGATTTCTGGCCATGAACAACATCGATATGCCCGGAGGCAATATCCAGTCGGGCCGGATGGATATCAGCGTGCGCCTGCAGGGCCGTTTCCAGGACCTGGATCAATTGCGCAACCTGGAACTGCCGACTCCCTTCGGTCTGCGCAAGCTGGGCCACATGGCCAGGATAAGCGATACCAGCAAACCGGTGCGCAAGCAGGCTACCTATTTCAACACCCGTCGCCAAAGCGGATCTTCCGACGCCATCCTCATCAGCCTGCGCAAAAGCAGCGGCAGCAACGAGGTACGCACTTACGACGAAGTCGTCAATGCGCTGCCGGAAATCCGCCGTTCCCTTCCCCGCGGATGCGTGCTGGAAATGGTCCACGAGTCGACCGTCTATACCCGGGATTCGGTCAAGGACACCTTGTTGAACATCGGCCTGGGCATCCTCTTTACCGCCCTGATCCTGTTCTTTTTTCTCCATGACCTGCGTTCCACCATAATCGTGGCCCTGTCCATGCCCATGTCGATTTTTTCCGCTTTTCTGTTTATGCGCATGTCCGGGTTTTCCATGAACATGCTGACCCTGATGGGGCTGTCCACCTCAGTGGGCATTCTGGTCACCAACTCGGTGGTCGTGCTGGAAAACATTTTCCGCCACAAGCACCAGGGTTTCAACAGCGCCGAAAGCGCCTCGCGGGGCACGCGCGAGATCGCTCTCGCCGTGCTGGCATCAGCGGGAACCAACCTGGTGGTTTTTTTGCCTCTTTCCACAATGAAAACCATCGCCGGCATCATGTTCCGCAACTTCAGCCTGACCGTGGTGTATGCCACCCTGTTTTCCTTGTTGATGTCCTTCACCCTGACACCCATGCTGGCTGCCTTGATCCTGCCGGAAAAGCCGCCACGCAGGCTCCGCATCAGCGAGCGCATGGAGGCGCTCTTTGCTTCCATCGAGTCGCTTTATCGCAGCATCCTCATGTTTTTCCTGCACAGGCGCATCAGGGGCGCGGCCTTTATCCTGGTTGCGGTGGCCTTGTTTGTCAGCAGCCTGTTCGTGGCCGGACACATCGGCTTTGAGTTCATTCCCGTCACGGACGACGGCCACCTGACCATCAAGGTGGACATGCCCGCGGGTGCGCGATTGATCGATACGGCACGGACCGTCGCGGAAATCGAGGAGCGCTTGAAACGCATCCCCGCTGTCTCCCGTTTCTGGACGACCCTGGGGACCCAGAGCCTGATGCGGGAAGGCGTGGAAATGGCCCTGACGCACGTCAAGCTGGTGGATACGGGCCAGCGGTCATTCTCGACCAAGGAACTGGTTTCGCTCCTGCACGAAGATCTGGCCGATATTCCCAACGCCCGCATCCGCGTGGAATCCCTGCGCAGTCTCGGGGGTGGAAACGCCGTGGATATCGATGTGCAATTGCAGGGCCAGGACCTGGCCGTACTGGAAGGGTACAGCCGCCGCTTGCTGAAAAAAATGCAGGCCATACCCGGCCTGATCAATGCCGATTCCAGTTCCAGGCAGGGGAAACCGGAGCTGACCCTTTTCCCGGACAGCGCCAAACTGGCGCGGACCGGTTTGACGATGTCGGATCTGGCCGTTTCCCTGCGCGCCGCTGTTGACGGCCTGGTGGTGACCAACTACCGCGACAAAGGCGAAGAATACGATATCCGCGTGACCTTGAGCGATGAATCCACCGACACCCCGGAAGAGATCGCCAATATTCCCGTCTATTCACGCCAGGGGAGATTCACGCTGGGTCAACTGGCGAAGATTGAGTTCCGCGAAGGCCGCAACATGATCCTGGGCAAGGATCGCTACCGCTCGATTCAGTTGACCGGTGCCGTGGCCCAGGGCTATGTGCTTGGTGAAATCAGCGGTCAATTGGAGGCGGCGATAAAGCAATTGAATCTGCCCGCCGGCTACAAAGTCCGCTGGGGCATGATGGTGGAAGAGATGGACAAGACCATGGCCGGAATCGTGCGCGCGTTTGTCATCGCCCTGGCTCTGACCTACATGCTGCTGGCCGGGATTCTGGAGAGCCTGGTCCAGCCGCTTTACATTCTCGGCACCATTCCCCTTTCGCTGATCGGCGTGTTCTACTTTCTGATCCTGACGGGCTCGACCATGAACATTGTTTCCATGCTGGCCATCGTCATGTTGATCGGTATCGTGGTCAACAACGCCATCCTGCTGCTGGATTACACCAACCAATTGGTGCGGGAAAAGCGGGAGAAGGTCAGGGACGCCTTGTTGCAGGCCTGCCCGGCGCGCCTCAAGGCGATCCTGATGTCCACCATCGCGATTATCCTGGGTATGCTGCCCATGGCGGTGGGAATCGGCGCTTCCGGAAGGGAATTGCGCCAGCCCATGGGGATCGTTTCCATCGGCGGCGTGCTGGTTTCCGCCCTGTTCACCCTGATCCTGATCCCGGTTCTGTACGACATGTTGAGCGGAAAAGGAGCTGAGAGGGGCGAATCGCCCGCCGCAAAGGAGAATGAACCATGCGCATCCGCATAGTGATTGTGATGATGATTCTGGCGTTTGCCCTGCAGACGGGGTATGCACGCGAATACGACCTGGACGGCTTCATCGCCGCGGTGCGGCGGAACAGCAAGGCGTTGCGACTGGCCTCCAGAGAGCTGGACAACGCCCGCGAGCAGAAACGCGAAGCGCGGGCCGGGGCATTGCCGCGGGTCGGAGTTGAGGCGGGATATACCCGCAACCTGAGTGATTACTACATGTACTTCGACCTTTCCTCGCTCATGGGCGGGCCGCCCATGGTTTCACAGGTTCCTTTCAAGCGCGGCAACGAGTTCTCGGCCATGATCGGTCTCGACCAGACCTTGTTCAGCGCGACGGTGCTGTATGCGGTCAAGGCTTCGCGCCAGTACCAAGCATTGGTTGATCAGGTATTCAGGGCCAATGAACGTGCGCTGGTGAATGGCGCCAGGAAACTGTTTTTCCAGGCGATCCTGCTGGACCGGGTTGTGGAAGTGGCGCGGAACTCGGAAGAAAACGCCCTGGCCGGTTACCGGGACGTGAAACAGAAATACGAGCAGGGGCAGGTATCGGAATTCGAATTGCTTCGAGCGGAGACCCGCTGGCGCGCGGCGATTCCGGAAACCCGGCAGGCGGAACGCAACCTCGACCTGTTGAAAAACAACCTGAAAAAGCTGGCTGGAATACAGCAGCAGGAGCCTCTCAAGTTGAACGGCACGCTGGACGCAGTTCCGGCGTTGCCGCAGAAGGTAACCCTTGAACAGGCCCTGTCCGCGCGGCCGGATTTTCAGGCCCTGCTCAAACAGGAGAAACTGGCCGAAACCGGGATTCAGGCCGTCAGGGGTTCCTACTTCCCGGTGGTGAAGGGTCGGGCGGCGTTCGCCTACTCAGCCCAGTCCGACGCGTTCCGGTTGGAAGAGGAGAACCGGTTGTGGCTGGTGGGGATCCAGTTGTCCGTTCCACTGTATACCGGCGGCTACCGCCGGGCCCAGGTCAACAAGGCGAAGATCGAAAGGGAAAAAGTCCGCATCCGCATCGAGCAGATGCGTGATGACCTGGACACCGAATTGAGCGATCTTTTCCTGAAACTGGACGAAGCCTGGCAACGCATGCATTCCGCCCGATCCACATTGAAGGTGGCTGAAAAAGCCTTTATGATCGCGGAAGCCACCACGCGCAACGGCCTGACCACGCAGCTTGACCTGAAGGACGCGCGGGCAGCCATGGACCAGGCTTTGCTGGGGTTTTACAAGGCAGGTTACGATTACCTGGAAGCCTGTTTTGACTGGGAATACGCGGTGGGAAAACCCATGCATGCTTCCTCCACCTCTCGATAAACACCGGCGGACCTGGTTTCCCGGTGGGGGAGCCGGGTCCGCCGCCTGGCGCCTGCGGGAGTGACGAAACGCAAATTGACCGCGGGGGGAAAGGCGTGGTAAAGTGATGATCCGGGCGGGTTCCGCCGGGAGGGAGGCATTCATGATCCGGAACCGTATCGTACGTCAGTTGGTGATTTTGGTGGCTGTGCTGATTGTCATGGCCGGCACCTATTTTTCGCGTAACCCCCTGATCGGCCTTGGCCATGCCGGGTTCTGGATGATTTTTGCCATGGGCATGCTGACCGGCGCCGTGCTTGTCAACATCATCACCCTCATCCGCAACACGAAAAACGACTGAGTTTTTCTAAAAAGAATACCATGTCACGACGAATCCACCGGACTGTCTTTTTGTGGCTGACCCTGGGGGCGGTGTTTGCGACATTCCGCCTTGATGCCCAGGAAGCCGAGATGTTTCTTTTCCTGAAGGGAGGGAGCGGCTCCCTGGCAGTGGACCGGGTCGGTCTGCCCGTCTCCATCAAAGGGTCCCACACCATGATCGTGCTCGCGCGCCTGAACGGCAAAGACAAGCTGCATCCATTCATTTTCGATACCGGCGGCGTCACCTTGCTGGATCAGGCAATCGCCCGCGACTACGGCCTGGAAGTAACGGACATGGGTGCGGAGACGGCGATCACGAACCTGGACCGGATCGATTTTTCCGGTGTGACGGTAACGGATTTCCGCCCGTTTGTAATGGATTTTTCCTCCCGTTTTGGAACCGGCGCAGGGGAGGGAAAGGAGCAGGCCCCGGCGGGCATGGTGGGATGCGACCTGTTGCGCTTTTTCCGTATCACCATTGATTACCGCCACGACCATATCCGGCTCGAACGTGGAACGAATCCGCTGACCTCGGAGGTGGAAAACTGCGACCTGCTGCCCATGCAGATCAGGCTACCCTATCATCCCTGCATAGATGTGACGCTGTGGGATTCCTTGCGGCTGCCCGGCTTGATTGATACGGGGCTTCACTACGCGATGGTGTTGCCGCTGGCCCGGATCAGGGATCTGCCCGAGCGGGAAAAGCAGCGCCTGATCAAGTCACGGGGGGGTTTCGCGCGCTGGCCATGGACGGATACGGATGAAAACTACCTGTACGCGGTGCCGGAAGTCCGCATCGGCCGTTTCGTCTTCAAGGACCAGCCGGTTTTGTTCGCCGAACTGCCGCCGCAGATGGGAGATGATGTGATGCTCCTGGGGCGGTATTTCCTGGAGGGGTTTGCCACCACCCTGGATTTTCGCACGCGCAAAGTCCGGCTCGAACAAATCCCCCGGCAGCGCCGGCGCTCGCCGGCCTTTTCCGCGGGCGTTCACCTGGTACGGCAGGGAAAGGCCGTCAAGATCAAGGCCATCTGGCAGGGTTCGCCCGCGGACCGTGCCGGCCTGAAACCGGGCCAGGAGATTTCTGCAGTCAACGGCCGTCCCGCAGCCGAGTGGGGAAACGGCGCCTTAACGGATATGCTGCTCGATTGCGATATCCCGCGCGTTTCCCTGATCCTGGAAAAGGACGGCAAAAAACGCAGCCTGACACTCAAAAAAGTAGACCTGTTCGCCAAAGCGTCGGGGTCTTGACCGGCCGCGGGCCCGATATGGGGCCGGTGCGTATAAACGGTTAAACTCGGGACCGGGAATGGAGGTCACTTCTGCGAAAAACCCCGACATCGATAATGATCGGAATCACTTTGTTTCTGAATGGGATCCGCCCCGGGGCCTTTCAAATCCTGATGACCACGCAATGATTCGGCGATCCCGGCGAATCCGCAACGGGGCAGCGGGTGCATGAAGCAATGCATGCCGGAAACAAACTTGACGGAAATATTTGTTGCATATACAATAGATGTAAATGCAACAAAAAGACGTTGACTTGAGTGAGAACCCATCCTTCGGGCGCCTGATCCGGGTCGTTTCGCGCCTGGGCCGGGTATACCTGCACCAGCGCATCCACGCTCTGGGCATCGGTCCGCCACAGTTTTTTATCCTCCACACCCTCTATAACCATCCGGGTATCACCCAGGAAGAAATCGTGCGCCGCATCGGCGGTGATGCCAGCACCCTGGCGCGTACCATCCGGCGCCTGGAAAAGATCGGTTATATCCAGCGCCGGCGCGATCCCGGCAACCGGCGTGCGTATCGCATCACCGTGACTGCGGCCGGCGAAGCCATGCGCGGGCGCCTGGATTCGCTTCTGTCCGGGTACAGCGAAATGCTGACCCGCGGTTTTTTGCCTGAGGAAAAACAGGCCGCGTGGCAATACCTGCAGCGCATGGAAAAAAACATCCTGACCGCCCTGAAGCAATCCGAACATGTCCGCAAACAGTCGTGACCTGACCCGGGGGCGCATTCCCCCCATGCTGTTGCGCCTGACGCTGCCCATGCTGCTGGGCATGGTCAGCATGACCCTGTTCAACCTGGCCGATACGATGTACGTGGGCTGGCTGGGAAAGACCCAGTTGGCCGCCCTGAGTTTCACTTTCCCCGTTGTCATGGTGCTGAACAGCATCGCCATGGGGGTCGGTATCGGTGGAGCGGCCCTGGTTTCGACCCTGGTGGGCGCGGGGGATCGCCAGCGGGTGAGGCGCCTGAGTACGGACGCGCTGGTGCTGGGCTTCATCCTGGCCCTGGCCGCGGCGGCCATCGGCGAGTGGACCATCCGCCCGCTTTTCCGCCTGCTGGGTGCCGAGGGACAGGTGCTGGAATACATCGTGGAATACATGCGCATCTGGTATCCCGGCCTGGTTTTTGTGGTGGTGCCCATGGTGGGCAACAACCTGATCCGCGCCACCGGCGACATGAAAGTGCCGGGCCTGATCATGACCGCTTCCGCTTTGATCAACATCGTGCTGGATCCGCTGTTGATTTTCGGGCCCGGGCCATTCCCCGCCCTGGGTGTTTCGGGCGCCGCCCTGGCCACGTTGATTTCCCGCGCCTTGAGCATGGTTATTTCTCTGCGCGTCGTGGTCGTGCGGGAACGCATGCTGGACGTCAGGGGCATTTCCGGGCACGGATTGATCCGCTCCTGGCGCAGCATCATGGCCATCGGCCTGCCCGCCGCCCTGACCTACATCATCACCCCGCTTTCCATGGGCGTGATCACGCGTATGGTGGCCGGCTTCGGCACCACGGCCGTTGCGGGTTTCGGCGTGGCCACGCGCCTGGAGATGCTGGTGATGATGGTGCTTGTCTCGCTGGCCAGCGTACTGGTGCCGTTTTCCGGCCAGAACCGCGGAGCGGGCCGCATGGACCGGGTACGCCGCGCCGTGCAGATCAGTTTCCGCTTCGCCATGTTCTGGAGCCTGCTGATGCTCGGGGTTTTCCTGTTGTTCGGCCGCAGCGTGGCGGGTGTTTTCAGCAGGGATGCCGGGGTGGTCCGCGTGGCCGTCACCTACATGGTGCTGCTCTGCGGCAGCTATACTTTCCAGGGATTCCTGGTTTTTGTTTCTTCCGTGCTGAACGCCCTCAAGCGTCCGATTCATTCTCTTTCACTGGCGCTGGTGCGGCTTTTGCTGTTCTACATTCCCCTGGCCTGGCTGGGCTCGCGCTGGTTCGGCCTGGCGGGAATTTTCGCCGGCGCCGCCCTGGCCAACATCATCGCCGGTCTGGTCTCCGTCCCTGTACTGGCGCGCATCACCGGGCCGCTGGGGGGATCTGAATCGCCTACGATTGAGCCCTGAGGTTATTCTGTTGAACAATCAGGGGTGGGGCCCGATGTTTTTTCAGCCGCTTGATTCTTTCTTTTCGCGGGAATACCATCAACGCGTGGTGAAAGGTTGCAGCGACTTTTTCAGGCTGGAAGGGAGGGAATGATGAAGCATTCCGGATCGTTTTGCATTCAGTGTCTGGCACTTGTTTTTATCCTGATGAAAACGGTTGTATGCGCTTCGGGACTGTCGGTTGATCAGGAAAAGAACTTCCAAGAGGCGATCCGTGCCGGCAACCGGGACAAGGTGGTTGAAATCCTGTCTCTGGGTGGAGACGAGTTGCGCCGGAAGGTCCTGTTCAGTTCCGCTTACTATCTGCAGTTGACGGCGCGTTTCGGATCATCGGACCTGTTGCTCTATTTTGTCGATCAATTCGGCCTGAAGGAAAACAGAGAATCGCTCAGTGAAGCCCTGGTGGTTGCCATCGACAATCAGAGTTTTGATGAAGTGGCCGCAACCCTGATCGACCTGGGCGCGGACCCGGCCCATGAATTTTCCGGAATGACCGCTTTGGGACGATTGGCCTGCCTGTATGCGGGCAAGCGGGAAAAAAAGCAGGGGATGCTGAAAACCGCCCGCCTGTTGCTCCGGAAAAACGCTAACGTGAACCTTTTTGATGAAACCGGTGAAACACCTTTGATGGCCGCCGTCAGGGGTGACGACCCGGACCTGGTGAAATTGCTTCTGGCACACGGGGCCGACCCCCATTTGACAAACAAGGATACCGCCTCGGCGTTTACGTTGGCCAGGCCCGGATCAGTTGTTGCCGCACTCCTGGAGCGGGAAAAGCAGCAGGCTCGCGGCTCGTTGCTGGAATTATCTGCACAGGCCGCAGAAAAGAAAGGCAAAACCCCTGGCGATGATGAAGCGTTTTTTGCTGAGCCAATGCCCCAGAAAATCATGCGCATGTCGCAAGCCGCCGCTTTCGGCGACAAAGAGCAGTTAGAGGAACTGCTCAGAACCGGAATCGACCCGAATGCCGCGGTGGACCCTTCCGGGATCACCGCGTTGATGCAGGCCGCTGACGCGGAAACGGCTCAATTGCTCTTGGATGCCGGCGCCGAGGCCGGGCGGGCGGATCAGGACGGCTGGACCGCCCTGCATTATGCCGCCACCCGTGAATCCAATGCCGGCCTGGTAGAGCGGCTCATCCGGGCGGGTGCCGGCGTAAACGCCCGCACCAGCCGTGGTGAAACCCCGCTCAGGCTGGCGGGAATCCTGTTTACGGAAAAGATCTCCCCGGCCTGGGGAGAAGTACTCATCGCGTTGCTGGTCCAGAAGGGGGCCGATATCAACAGCCCGGACCTTGAGGGCCATACCCTGCTGCACCAGGCGGCGTTTAACGATAACGCCGAACTGGCCGCCGTTTGCCTGCGTAATGGAGCGGATCTTGACAAAAAAACCGTGGCAGACAGAACCCCCAGGCAGGTGGCACAAGAACTGGGCTCAAAAAAATTTCTGCAGGTAGTGGAAAAATAACCTATTACCTGCGGCCACTATTGCAGCGTGATTCTCAGGCGTCCGGTCTGGCCGGTTCTCAAATTCCACTTCTGATTCTGCTGACCCTGGACAACGTGGCTGATCTCCATGGAGGCTGTATTCGGACTGGAACTGCCTTCGTTCAACGCCCTGATTTCCAGCGTATTCGTGCCCCGGTTGATCTGCAGTTGGAAAGTGGTTTTCGCTCTTTGCAACGATATGTTCTGGCGCACCACCCGTCCATTCAAATAGACATCCACCCGGTCACCGTCGATCGAGCTGTGATCCCATACAGATACCGTGATCATGTAGTGGTTGACCGTGACGTCGCTCAGGCCTGTATCGGTACGATTCTGGTCTCCCTGACCACCGGGAACGCAGTCCAGGGGCAGGCGCTGTTGCAACTGGGCGTGCAGGTTGTCGACTTCGTTGATCATGTAACCCAGGTTGACCGGATTGACGCCCACCTGGAGCAGCCGGTTCATGCGATTGATGGGATCGAAATCGTCTATGCGCACACAGCGCCCGGTGAGGGGGCGCAGCTGGAAATATTCGTTGAGAATGCCGATAAAGTAACTTAAATGCTGGCGTGCATCCGCGACCGTGACTCCCCAGCCCGAATAGCCGTTCCGGAGTTGTTCATTGGCGATCTTCAGCGTCTGTTGGGCATAACTGAGCAGCCAGCCCATCTTGTAGTATTTCTCGGCGCAGGTTTGGTAGAACTGTCGCTGGTATTGAAACACAATGGTCATCAGCGGGCTGGCAAAACTCCCGTATGTGGAGCGCAAAGATCCGGCCAACTGCTGGCGGTGCTGACTGTGGGGCCAGCGCCTGAAATTGGCCGACCAGGTGTAAAGGTTGTTGCGCATGGAGGGGGCTCCCGGCCAGGCCGGATTCAGGCGCGAACACACCTGGTTGGCGGTAAGGATATGATCTCCGGCGGTATTGATGAATTGGACAATGGCATCGTCCGGACCACTCATCCAGGCTTGCCGTACCTGGGTGTAGTACATCAGTGATGTGGCCCAGCCCAGGTTGCATCCCGCGGCCCAGATCTGCCAGCAGCAATCCGCTCGCGGCGGATCCTGTTGGGCCGGAATCGAAACATTCAGCGGAACCAGGATACAGAAAAGCAGGATCATCAACATTTTAGAGGATTTCAACCTGCACCTCCCCGAAATCGGTATCGCCCGACAAACTATAGAAAAGCCCCCATCCAATGTCAATTAGAAATAATAAACAGAATCGGGGCGAGAAGCGAGGGCACTCCAGGGATATTCTTGACTGTAATGACTGCCGGGATTATGCTTTGGATATGAAAAAAAGAATCATGACGCTTGTAGTTGTGATGGCTTTACTTGGGGGAGTGTGGGGGTGCAAGCAGGTGGATACTGGGAACGCATTCGAGGAGGTTGCGGGAGTCTGGCGAGCCGTGATCTCGTACGATCCATCCAGTGGTTTGAACCTGCCCTGGGTTTTTCTGCTCACCTTGCATGCCGGCGGCGGGTTGGACCTGTTTGACAGGCCCAGTGGGACGTATCAGGTGGATGAAGGCCTGATCCGTTTCGGGTTTGCCTATGAGGACAAATACCGTTCCACCATCCACCAGTTCCAGTTCCTCTGCAACATGCATTCGGCCGGCAGAATGACCGGCGTGTTGCAGGATGACGGCCGCCGGGTCGGTGTCGTGGAGGCGGTGCGGATTCCGGCACTCGAGCTGTACGATGTGGGGGGAAACTGGAATTTCAGCGTGAACTTCCATGCCGGCAGCGAAGCATATCGTGGCAACCTGCCGCAAGAGTGGAATTTCACGTTCACGGCGGCAGGAGAGGTCTGGCTGAACAACCAGCGTAAGCAGGACTACGTGTTTGATGGTTTGAACATCCGTTTCCCCTGTCATTATTACCTGGATCAGCAATCGGGTGCGGCCAAACATCTTTTGTTTACGGCCACCATGAATGGTGACGGAAACCTGATCGGCTTTTTGTACAACGATGTGGGCGACGCCTTTGTGCTGGGCGATTTCACTTCCCGGCGCGAGTAAGGGTTGCCTCCTGTCAACTTCCTTGAAATTCAGAGCATGAAATCCGAAATCTGAAACGATATCAAAATCCAGATGTTCAAAATTCAAAACAAAAGCAATATGGATGCAACCACGGAACACACAGAACACACGGAAATTTCTATTTTGTCCGCCCTTCGCCACTTGTAAAGTTGAAGAGTTGAAAAGTTGAAGAGTTGTAGAGGGAAGAAGTAAAAAAGGTGACAGATGAAGGGGTGGTTCGTGAACCGCCATGTAGAACGTAGAAGTCGAGAAAAAGAAGTTAAGGGCGTTGGGGGCGGAATAGTAGTCAGGAAAAGTTCTTCACGGTTTTTTTATCATAAAGAAGTCTGCTCCGGTTTTTCCTTTGTTTTTATTGGCATGTGATTGCCGTGTTGCCTATAATGTTTTCAAGCAGTGAACGGTTGTGGCTGTTCAATTGTTTTGCGCCTGGACTTCCAGGCAGGGCTCGGGGCTTGATTGCTTGAGGAGAGGAAATGAATTCACCGGATGGGATCAAGAAACTGGTTGAAACCTTTGCAGACAACCTGGATGCCTATAAACGGGTTTCCTACAAAGAGACCCAGGTGCGACGCGAGTTCATCGACCCTTTCTTTGAGGCTCTGGGCTGGGATGTGGCCAACCGCCGGGGTTACGCGGAATCTTACAAGGATGTGATTCACGAGGACGCCATCAAGGTGGGCGGTGTGACCAAGGCGCCGGACTATTGTTTCCGCATCGGCGGGAAGCGCATGTTTTTTCTTGAAGCCAAAAAACCGTCGGTCGACATCAGCGGGGATATCCACCCGGCCTTTCAACTGCGTCGCTACGCCTGGAGCGCCAAACTGCCGTTGAGCATTCTGACCGATTTCGAGGAATTCGCGGTTTACGACTGCCGTGTCCGCCCGGAAAAATCCGACAAAGTGTCCCACTCGCGGATTTTGTATCTCACCTTCAGGGATTACCTCCAACGCTGGGATGAGATAGCCGCGATTTTTTCTCGCGAAGCGGTGCTGAAGGGTTCTTTTGACCGCTTCGTGGCATCCGCCAGCGCAAAGAAGGGGACAACCGAAGTGGATGCCGCTTTCCTTCAGGAAATAGAGAGATGGCGGGACATGCTGGCCCGCAATATCGCACTGCGCAATCCATCACTTTCCCAGCGTGAACTGAATTTTGCCGTTCAGCGCACCATTGATCGCATCGTGTTTCTGCGTATCTGCGAGGACCGCGGCATGGAAAAATACGGTGAATTAATGGCGTTGCGGGAGGGCGGAAATGTCTATGACCGCTTGTTCAAGTTGTTTGACCGGGCCGATGAAAAATACAACTCCGGGCTGTTTTATTTCAAACTGGAGAAGGGAAGAGAGTATTGCGATGACTTGACGCCGACCCTGAAGGTCGACGACAAGCCTTTGAAGGGTATTTTCAAGAACCTCTACTATCCGGAAAGCCCTTATGAGTTTTCCGTGCTGCCCGCCGACATCCTGGGCCGAGTATACGAAAAGTTTCTGGGCAAGGTGATCCGCCTGACCGCCGGCCATCAGGCCAGGGTTGAAGACAAGCCCGAAGTGCGCAAAGCGGGAGGTGTCTATTACACCCCGACTTATATTGTGGATTACATCGTCAAAAATACCGTGGGGAGATTGGTTGCGGAAAAGAAACCCGGTCCCCGGGGAGGGGTCAGTCATTTGCGTATCCTGGATCCGGCCTGTGGGTCCGGTTCCTTTCTGATCGGGGCCTACCAGTTTCTGCTCGACTGGCACCGCGATCAATACGTTGAGGATGGTCCGGAAAACTGGGCGACGGGGAAAAGTCCGCGGCTGTACCAGTCACAGGGGGGTGAATGGCGCCTGACCACGGATGAGCGCAAGCGCATTCTGCTGAACAACATTTTCGGTGTGGACATCGACCCTCAGGCGGTTGAGGTGACCAAGCTGTCGTTGCTGCTGAAAGTGCTGGAGGGTGAAAACGAGCAGAGCATCGGCAAGCAGATGGATTTGTTCCGGGAACGGGTCTTGCCGGATCTTTCAGACAACATCAAGTGCGGCAACTCCCTGATCGGGCCGGATTTCTACCGCCATCGCCAGGCAAACCTGTTCAACGAAGAGGAGGCATTCCGCATTAACGCTTTTGATTGGCAAAAGGAGTTTGCCGGGATCATGCAAGCCGGCGGCTTTGACGCCGTCATCGGCAATCCGCCCTATGTGCGGCAGGAGGGATTGGGTGAGTACAAATCCTATTTCCAGGAAAAATACAAGGTGTATCACGGCATCGCCGATCTGTATGCCTACTTTATTGAAAAAGGGATATCCCTGCTGAAACCCGGCGGTTATTTCAGCTATATTGTGGCCAACAAGTGGCTGCGCGCCAATTACGGCAGCCCCTTGCGGGGTTGGTTGAAAAAGCGGCAAATCGTGCAGATCGTGGATTTCGGCGACCTGCCCGTGTTCAAGCAGGCCACCACTTATCCCTGCGTGCTGGTTGCGCGCAACCAGTCTGCCGGGGCCGATTTTCGTGCCGTATCCGTCGATACCCTGGATTTTGTGGATCTTGAAGAGTATGTAAAGAATAATGCGTTTGACGTTCCGGTCAGCGCCCTGAACGATAACGGCTGGGCACTGGTTGAACCCGCATCGCAGGCGCTTCTGGACAAGTTGCGCAACCAGGGCGTGCCTTTAGGCGAATATGTGGACGGAAAAATATATAGAGGCATTCTGACCGGGTTGAACGAGGCGTTCGTTATCGATGCGGATACCCGGCAGAAGCTGATCGAAGCGGACCCGCAAAGTGACGCCGTCATTAAACCTTTTATGTTCGGCCGGGATATCAAGCGCTACCAGCCGCTGAAAACCGANNTGCGACAAGGGGGATTATTGGTGGGAGTTACGGGCATGCGACTATTACGATGAATTTGAGATTCCCAAGATCATGCTACCTGATATCTCTTTGCGTGGAAACTTCACTTTGGATGAAGAAGGCGGCAAATACTGTGTGAATACGGCATATATCATATCAAACCCCGAAAAATACCTTCTTGGGGTCTTAAATTCCAAATTGATCGATTACTATTACCGATTGATTTCTTCCTCTTACCGAGGCGGGTATCTTCGATATATTTATCAATATATGGAAGGAATTCCCATTCGAAGGACCAGGAATAGTGATTCAGGGGATATGAATCGCCATAATCGCATGGTGGAGCTGGTGGATCAGATGCTGGAGTTGAACCAGCAGTTGGCGACGGCCAGGACTCCCCAGGCCCGGGATGTGTTGCAGAGACACATCGAGGTTACGGACAAGGAGATCGATCACCTGGTTTACGAATTGTATGGCTTAACGCAAGCCGAAATCGCCCTGGTGGAAAACGCCACTTGAAGGGCTTGTAATCCTCGTCCCGCGGCCATTCCACTATGTCCGCCACGGTGATCCGTGCAAGAACGTAGAATCGGAGTCAAGTCGGGAATCTCAAATCCCCAATAAGTGTAATAAATTGCTTTTTGTGACTCACTTTTTACACAATACTGATTTTGTGGTTCACTTTTTGGAAAAAGTGAACCACAAGATAAACATTATATATTCTGTGATACTTTCCAACTCTCCAACTCTCCAACTCTCCAACTTCTTCAACTTGTTATTAAATATGCGATAATATCGCCATGCAATGTCCGGTGTGCGGGGGAGAGGAGTGTCGGTTCTACTGGCGGGACCGTTGGCGGGAGTATGTGCAATGCGCCACCTGTAAGCTGGTGTTNNCCGGTTTCAGCATGACCTTGTACGACACCTTCTACGCTCCGGATACGGCGGCCCTGGAAAACAAATACGATTTCATCACCGTGTGTGAAACCGCGGAACACCTCCACCACCCCGGCCGCGACCTGACCCGGTTGTACGGCCTGCTGCGCCCGGAAGGCATGCTGGC
>DBFQ01000104.1:0-10919 GCA_002294665.1 Candidatus Aminicenantes bacterium UBA876 | reverse complement strand
TTCGCGGCGTTGATCAGAATATCTCGATCCGCCGGCTCAGGGCCTTTTTGCCGCGGTATTCCGGCAGCAGCATGGGCGATTTCCGCTCCGGTTTGATCTCCGCGCGCTTGAGCATCTCCACATAGCGCTGCTGGTGCTTCAGCGTCAGGCGGCCCTGTTTTTTCCCCGACTTGACGTATTCGGCAACCGATATCCCGGATCTCCTGCCGAACACCATGGTATCCAGTGTGGAGTTGCCCATGAGCCGGTTTTTGCCGTGCACGCCGCCGGAAACCTCGCCGGCCACCCAGAGGCCCTCAACCGTGCTATGACCCCAGGGATCCGTTTCCACGCCGCCGTTCTGGTAATGCAGCGTGGGGAACACCAGCACGGGATTCTTCGCCATATCCATGTCATAACGCTTGAACATGCGATTCATGCCGGGAAAGGCCTTCTCGATATAGCCCTTGCCGTTGACGACCTCGATCATCGGCGTGTCCAGCCACACGCCCCGCAATCCCGAAGGCGTGGTGATGCCCTTGTTGTGGACATAGCATTCCCTGATAAAGGAGGCGGCCTCCACGTCTCTCGGTTCGAGGGGGAATACGAACGCTTCACCGTCGATATTGACCGGCTGGGCGCCGGAGCTTCTGAGTTTTTCAGTCAACAGGTAGCCGATGATCTGCATCGGATATGCCGCGCCCGTGGGATGGTACTGGACCGTATCCACATCTCTCAGTTTTGCGCCGGCGCGATAGGCGAGCACAATACCGTCCGCCGTGGCGCCGTAATGATTCGTGGTGGGAAATCCGCGGATGTGCAGGCGTCCGAAACCGCCGGTTGCGATGATGGTGGCCTTTGCCTGCACCACCTTGTACTCCCCGGTTTCCAGGTTGAACAGGAGGGCGCCGCTGACCCTTCCCTCTTCATCGGTAAGCAGTTCGATCGCCGGGAAATGCTCGATACAGCCGATTTTCCTGCTCCTGAATTCGTCCCGGATCACGCGGAACTCCTCGAGACCGGTATAATCACGGCATGAATGCAGTCGCCGGATGGATGTGCCGCCGCCCCATTTTTCCACGAAGTCGCCGCTTTCCTCTTTGTCGATGATCGCTCCCAATTCGCACAACCAGTGCATGATGAACGGTGCATCCTCAACCAGTGCCCGCAATACATCCGGCTTGTTCGTGAAGTGGCCGCCGCCCATGGTATCCAGGTAATGCCGCTGGATGGAATCAGCCGAGCGATCGGCCGCCTGGGTGCCGCCTTCCGCCATGATCGAATTGGCGTCGCCGTGCCTCAGCTTGTTCACAAGCAGGATCTTGTCCCGATCGATGCCTTTCTCGTTCGCCCAGATGCAGGCGGTCGTGCCGGCCAGTCCGCCGCCGATGACCAGTACATCCACGCTGTAATCGATCCCGGACAGGTCCACCTCATCGGCGCTCACCAGGGGGTATGCCTCGAGCAGGTCGACGACCGGCTTTGCCCCGAAGTCTCCCTTGTTCTGACCGATCGATATCTTTCTTTTTCCGCCGGCGACGTAATCGGGATGAAGTTGCAACACTTCTTCCCGCTCCTGCATGCTCATGGCCGGGGGCGTGTATCCCTTTCTTTTTTCCCTGGTCTGATGGACGCGATCGATGAGTTGGTACATGTCCTCCGGGTAACCTTCGATGTATTTCAGCTCTGCCATGGTTTTCCCCCTTAATCCGCTTCTCTGCGGCGCTCAGCGTAGCGTTTCTCCAGTTCCGCTCGGTCAAGGCTGGTGATTTCATCCATTTCCTGGTTGAATGCTCCCGCGTCTATTTCTCTGATTCTCTCGATCAGGTGCTCCGGTTCCCTGCCGCCGTATTTTCCATACATCCTTCTGCCCAATTGGGCGACATTGTATTGCACGATCTCGGCCGGGCATCGCAGGGCGCAAAGTCCGCACTGGATACAATCAAATGATTCATCGGCGACCTTCTTGAAATCCCCCTTGATCGCAGCCTGGATGTAATCCATCACCTGCAGCCCCTGGGGACAGGACTTTGTGCAGGTGTTGCAGGATATGCACCTGGCCAGTTCCGGATAATACTTGAAAAACACATTGACCTTGTATTCCTCTCTGTTGATGTCGTAAGCGGCTTTCACGGCCGGGGTGAACGGGATCTGAACCAGGTACATGCCGTCTTCCACCCTTGTCTGGCAGGCCATGCCGGTATGCAGTTTATAGTCCCCTTCCAGGCGGTAAACCGTGGAGCACGCGCCGCAGAACCCTTCCCGGCATCCGCAACCCCTGATGAATTTATACCCGGCATACTCGATCGCCGTGAGTATGGTCAGATCGGCGGGGACCCGGTATCCCCTGCCCATGATGTAAATCGTCGCCCAGTGCTTGACATCTTTTTCCTCGATCCCGGCGACAACCGGTTTGCCGGCAGTCGCGATCCTTTCCATGACTTCCTGCGGATCCAGTACTTTATCTTTTTCCCTCTTCATTGTGATCTCCTATAGCAACCGTTTTTCTTGCAGTAATGGTTCCGGATCAATGTAATTCAGATCGAACCCGGCGTATTTCCTGTCCAGGCCGAAGGCGATAGCCATGAGTTGCGTGAAATAAAATACGGGGATTTCTTTGAAATCAGGATGAATCTCTTTGACTTCCTTTTGCCGGTTATCCAGGTTGAAGGCGCATAGCGGACAACTCGTGGCGACGCACTCCGCGCCTTTCTTCTGCGCATGGCTCAGGATATCGTAGGCCAGATCGGCCACGATCCGTTTGTCCTGAACCGTCTGGTAACTGCCGCAGCATACCTTCTGGTATGGGTTTGTTACAACGTCGGCGCCCAATGCCGCGAACAATTCCTGCTGAATCGTCGGATCCTCGGGATCGTCTATGGCCACTTCTTGCGGCCGCAGCAGCATGCAGCCATAATAGGGAGCCACCTTGAGGNNAGCAGGCTCAGAAAATGGATGACCGTCACTTCACCCAGGTAATCCTGTTCCAGGTACATCAGGTTATTGATCTTCTCGAGGTCGTCGGCATTTTCCCTGACGCGAAGATTCGACCGTTTCAGCGTGTTGTAGCACATCGAGCACAACGTGAGCAGCCGGTATTCATCTTTGACATCGCCGCGTTGATTCATCTCCTGCACGCGGACGAAGTTCCGGATCGGCGCGACATGATGGATCAAATCGTCCGATGTCAAGGAATAAACGGTCCCGCAACAATTCCAGCGCGGCAGTTCAACCAGTTCCAGTCCCAATGCCCCGGCAGCGGCCAGGGCCGAATCTTCAAAGTTCTTTGCACTGGTTTTCAGCGTGCAACCCGGATAATAGGGTATCTTCATGGTACCAGAACCAGTCCTTGTCTGAAATGACCATCACGAAATGCCGCCGGATTCATCATCACTCTCTCTGTCCAGGTCATGGTGTTTAACCGGTAAACTTGCGGAAACTGCTGATCAGGGCTACCTGCGGGAGTATTTCCATCTCTTCCCGGGGGATTTTGTTGATATCGATATGGTCGACGGCTTTGCGCAGGCTGATCTGCCGCAGGGCCTCGGCCACTTTTGCCAGGTCCAATCCTCTCGGGCATCTCACCGTACAGGTGAAACAGGAAGCACAAAGCCACATGGCCTTGGATTCCAGTACATCCTCCTGTCCCAGCTGCACCTTCCGCATCATCTGCGAAGGCGTGATATCCATCTCGCGTGCCAATGGACAACTGCCGGTGCAAACGCCGCACTGGTCGCAACGGGTGATCGGCTGTCCGCTCAGGTCGCTCACCTGATGCAGAAATTCCACGTTTTTATCGTCAAGCACGATTGTCTTGATCATTTACATCCTCTTTGACAGCGCCCTGCGCTTATCATCGGGAATCGGCCCGGATTTCTGAATGATTCCATCCAGGGCGTTTACTTTTTTGACGAAACCAGCCAGCATGACCGTGACGAATTGGACAAATTCGACCCTCGCGCCAATTCCTTCTGCATGCAATATATCGTTCACCCTGGCGGCATTCGCGGCGATTTCCGGAATGGCATGGGGATACGGCGATGATTTTGCCTCCGATTCGCCCAGCAGGATGCCGTCGATGCCGGACGCAAGGGCATGCAACATCAGTTTTGCGGAGATGCGGCTGCAACTCGGCACGCGGATGATCCGTGAATTCAACGAATACGCAAGCTTGGCGGTGCCGACGTTGTCGCACAATCGATAGGCGGTCGCATCATCGGTGAAAACCAGGAATTTCGTTTCGCCTTTTTTCTTTGTGCGCGTGAGGGACTCGATTTCTCCCAGCAACTGCGCATTGGTATAGACGTGCAGGTCCAGGGCGTCTCTGGGACAGGCGCCGATGCAACTCCCGCATCCCTTGCATAAGGCTTCATTGATGACCGCCCGCCGGCCATCCAGTGATATCGCGTGTACCGGGCACTTGTCGACACATAACCCGCAGCCGTCGCAGAGATCTTCATGGACAAAGGCCATAATCGGATCCAGGGCATATTCCCCCCGGTTCATCAGCCGGATCGCCCGTGAAGAAGCCGCGCTTGCCTGGGCGACGGTATCGGGGATATCCTTTGGCCCCTGGGCGGTCCCGGCAACAAAAACGCCGTCGGTCAACGTATCGACCGGGCGGAACTTCGGGTGCGCTTCCTGCAGAAAACCATCCGGGCTCTTGGCCAGCTTCAGCATGGCGGCGATTTTTTCCGTGCCCTGATTCGGGCGCAACCCGACCGAAAGCACGACGGTATCGAATGCCGCCTGGATGATTTGCCGGGTCAGGGTATCCTCGACCTTGAGGGTGACCTGTTGCGGGTTATCCGCGTCATCCATTACTTCCGCCACCCGGCCGCGGATAAACTTGATGCCCATGTTCTGGGACCTTTTATAATATTCTTCGAACCCTTTGCCGTAGGCCCTCAGGTCGGTGTAGAACACGTAGATGTCCCTTTCCGGCCGGGCATGCTTCAACAGGCTGGCCAGTTTGGTCGCGTACATGCAGCAGATTCTCGAACAGTATTCATTGCCGACCTGTTCATCTCTGCTGCCGACGCATTGAATAAAGGCGATTCTTTTTCCCAGATCCCGCAGCGGCGCTCCCTCTGATTCATGCACGATCAGGCGTTCCATTTCCAGGGCCGACAGCACATTGGGATATTTTCCATAACCGTACACGGACTTCTGCCGGGCATCGAAGATATCGAATCCCGTGGCGACGATGATCGTATCCACGGTAAATTCGATAAATTCGGGTTTCTGGGAAAAGTCCACCGCGTTCCCCGGGCAGAACCGCTCACAAAGACCGCACACCTTGCCCCCCTTCAGGATCCGCAGGCAGGCATTTTCATCGATCAGGTTTTTGTAGGGCACCGCAAAGCCAAAGGGGATGTAGGTCGCCTTGCGGATCGTCAGGTTCTCTTCAAATTCATTCTTCACCTTGACCGGACACTTTTCTTCGCAGATCCCGCAGGCGGTGCATCGGGTCGGATCGATATAACGCGGTTTCTTTTTTACCGTGACCTTGAAATTCCCCAGATAACCCTCGATCTTCTCGACCTCGGAATAGGTGAGCAGATCGATATTGGGGTTGGCGGGAACATCGGCCATTTTGGGGGAGAGGATGCAGGCGGCGCAGTCTTCAGTGGGGAAAGTCCTGGAGAGTTGCGCCATTTTGCCGCCGATCGAAGGCGCTTTTTCAACAAGGTGCACCGTAAAACCGGCGTCGCCCAGGTCCAATGCCGCCTGGATACCGGCGATGCCGGCGCCGATGATCAGCACCCGTTTCCCGATCGGCATCATTTTTTTCTGCAGGGACTCATCCTCTCTGACCTTGGCGATGGCCATGGCCGTGAGGTCCTTGGCCTTCTCGGTCGCGCCCTCGGGAAAGTCATAATGGGGCCAGGCGCATTGTTCCCGGATGTTGGCCATCTCCAGAACGTATGGACTCAGCCCGGCGGTTTCCAGGGTTTTCATAAAGGTTCCTCCCTGGAACTGCGGCGAACAGGCGGCGATGACCACACGGTCGAGTTGATGCGCCTTTACATCATCCAGAATCATTTTCTGGCCCAGTTCCGAGCACATGTGCGAATAGTCTTTGGCCATCACCACGTCAGCTTGGCGGGCGGCGAATGCGGTCACTTCCTTCACATCCACGACCTCGGATATGTTTCCCCCGCAGTGGCAGACATATACGCCGATTCGCGATTTGCCGTCTTTTTTTATCAATTTCCCAATCCTTTCCCTTCCCTGGAAACATGTCCGGCGGAGCGGGTCTGAAAAAACACCCGGGTATGGGTCAGACCCAAGGTGGTTGTCAAACTGGAATGCCGCGCTGTTCCCGCTTTCGCATCAGGCAAATGACGCCCCTTAAAGTTAAATTCAAACGATACAATACCTATCTAAAAGCTTTAAAATCCGTTTGTCAAGCCCCGCCCGATCTCAGTAGTTAAAATTTCACGTAAAAACCGTTTTCCGACTCTCCAACTCTCCAACTCTCCAACTCCCCAACTTTTCAACTCCCCAACTTTTCAACTCTCCAACTTTCCTTATAAGTTTGATTTTTCTTTCGGCCTTCCCGTATCATGAGCGGGGTCGGCTCCGGCCCGGAGGAGGAAGCCATGGCATCAAAACGGCTGTTGGCGGTAATCTGTGGACTGGCGTTGAGCGTGATTCTGTCTGCATCCACTGCGGCAGGGGTGGAAAAACGCGTGGAACTGGTGCTGGATGCGTCGGGCAGCATGATGGGCAAGCTGCCGTCGGGTGAACGCAAGATCACCGTGGCCATGGAGGCGGTGGACAAACTGGTGGGCTGCCTGGATCCGGGATTGGAGGTGGCGTTTCGCGCCTACGGCCACCAGAGTCACCGCGACAAGAAAGACTGCGCGGACACCGAGTTGCTGGTGCCCTTCGCGCCCCTGGAAGAGAACCGGGAAAAGATCCGTTCCGCGCTGCCCGAAATTCAAGCGCAGGGATTCACGCCCATCTCTTACGTGCTCGGACTGGCCGCCGCTGACTTTGCGGACACGGCCGGAGAGAACGTCATCATCCTGCTCAGCGACGGTAGGGAAACCTGTGACGGTGACCCCTGTGTGCTGGCACAGCAATTGAAAGCCAAACACGTTGAGCTGGTGATCCATTGTGTGGGGCTGGGCGTGGATGCCGCCACGCGCGGACAACTGGAATGCATCGCCGCGGCCGCGGGAGGAAAGTACTTTGACGTGGATGAAGCGGAAATTCTCGGGGCCACGCTGGTGGAAGCGGCCAATACCCCGGGAGAGCTGCCGCAGAAATACATCCCCGGTCCGGGCAAATTGCAGGTGGAGGGGGCGGACCTGCGCGGCCACCAGGTGATCGATGCCGTCAGCGGGCGCCCCCTGGACGTTCTGATTTCCCACGTGCAGGAAACCATCGACCTGCCCGCGGGGATCTACCACGTGACCGTGGCCGGAGCGGTATGGAAGAGCGTGAAAGTGGTGGCGGGCCGGACCACGGTATTGCGGCCGGGGTACCTGAGTATCGATGGAGCCTGTTTTCGGGGACATGATGTACTGGAGGCGGAAACGGGTTACAAACACGGTTCCCTCTCCAACACGCAGGCCTCGATCACGCTCATGCCCGGCGACTACCTGGTGACTTTCGGTCCGTTGACCTGGCCTGCGCGGGTGGCTGCCGGAGAAAAACTGCTGCTCAAACCGGGGATCGTCGCCGTAGACGGCGCCCATTACGGCGGCCATGTCATTTCAACCACGGATGGCCGCAGAGTGGGTGAGGTATCCAATACGGCCAGTTCCATGCCCCTGCCGCCGGGGAGTTATGTCATCGAAATCGACGGCAAGACGATGCCTTTTGAGTTGCGGGCGGGAGAGCGCAAGGTATTCAGGCGCTGATCCGGCCGGATCGGCGTGCGGCGGCTTTTACCGCCGGGGAGGAATAGATGAGTCCAATTGAAACTGGAACGAATCAGCAGATCCAGGTGAAGGATCCGGGAGATGTGTACCCCGTGTGTCCCCATTGCCAGACCGAAGTGCGGGAAGTATTTCAACGCCGGATCCAGACCCTGCTCGGGAAGGCGTATATCTATTATTGCGCCCAATGCAGAAAGGTGCTGGGCGTGACCCACCGTAAGGGTTTCTGGATGGGTTGAGACGGGAATAAAGTTGGAAAGTTGGAGAGTTGGAGAGTTGGAAAGTTGGAGAGTTGAGAAGTTGGAGAGTTGGAAAGTTGGAGAGTTGGACGAAGGTGACCCACCTTCGCCAAGGCTTCGGCGGACACGCAGGTATCAGGTGACAGGTGACAGTTGTAGGGGCGAAAAATTTTTCGCCCTTACGTTGACAGGGCGATTCACGTACCGCCCGGGATAGTGAAAACCGGAATTTCCGGGTGGTTCTTTGCTTCCGCAAGAATCCGGCCCGGCAAAGCCGGAAGGAGCGGAGTTTGAGGCAGTCGCAGAAAGCGCATAAAGTGAGGTCTTCATGAAAACCATCGGCATGATCGGCGGTACGGGCTGGGTATCCAGCGTGGATTATTATCGCGTCATCAACAGCGAAGCCGCGCGCCTGCGCGGCGGCGCGTTTACCGCGCCCTGTATCCTGTGGTCACTGGATTTTGGAGAAGTGGACGCGTTGCGGCGCTTGAATGACGCGGAGCGGCTGTACGAACCGTTTCAGCGGGCGGCGATGGGGCTGCAGGCGGCCGGATGCGGCCTGGTGATGCTGTGTGCCAACACACCCCATCGCTACGCGGACCGCCTGGAAAGCGAATTGTCCGTGCCCCTGGTTCACATCGCGCGCGCCACGGCGGAAATGATCCGCAGCCGCGGCATGCGCCGGGTGGGGCTGCTGGGTACGCGCATCACCATGGAAGAGGATTTCTATCACGACAAACTGGCCGCGGCCGGGATTGAATCCCTGGTGCCGCCCGAAGCCGAGCGCGGCTTCATCGACCACACGATTTTCAATGAGTTGATGCGCGAGGAATTCCGTCCCGAGCGGCGGCAACGCTTCCTGGAGATCATGGACGGACTGGTCAAGCGCGGGGCCGAGGGCATAATACTGGGTTGCACGGAAATCCCCCTGCTGGTGAAGCCGGAGCACACCACCCACGTGCTTTTCAACACCCTGGAGATCCACGCCAAAGCCGCGGTGGCCGCGGCGCTCGAGATCGGCTGATTCGCTCCGTCAGTCCTCGATTTCCAGCGCGGCCAGGAAGGCTTCCTGGGGGATGTCGACTTTGCCGATGCGTTTCATGCGCCGTTTGCCCTTTTTCTGTTTTTCCAGCAACTTCATCTTACGCGTGATGTCGCCGCCGTAGCACTTGGCCAGCACGTTCTTGCGCAGGGCCTTGACCACGGTGCGTGCGATCACGCGTTTGCCGATCGCGGCCTGGATCACCACTTCAAAGAGCTGGCGCGGGATCACCTTTTTCATGCGCGAAGTGACGGCGCAACCGACATGGTAAGCGTTGTCGTTGTGCACGATCATGGCCAGGGCATCCACGGCTTCACCGTTGATGAGGATGTCCAGCTTGATCAGCGGAGCTTCGCGGTATTGTTTGAACTCGTAGTCAAAGGAAGCATAGCCCTGGGAGATCGATTTCAACTTGTTGAAGAAATCGTAGAGTACTTCGGCCAGGGGCAGGTCGTAGGTCAGGTGGATGCGCTGGTCGCTGATGTAATCCATCTTTTTATGAATGCCGCGGCGCGATTGCAGCAGCTTGAGCACATTGCCCAGATGTTCGGCCGGGGTGATCACAATGGCTTCGATAATCGGCTCTTCGATGCCGCGGATGAACTGCGGTTCGGGAAGCTGTGCCGGAGACTCGATTTCCGATACCTCACCCGAGGTTCTGGTGATGCGGTAACGTACCGACGGCGCGGTGGTGACGATGGCCAGGTCGTATTCCCGTTCCAATCTCTCCTGGATGATCTCTTTGTGCAACAGGCCCAGGAAGCCGCAACGGAAGCCGATTCCCAGGGCGGGCGAGGTTTCGGGTTCAAACGTCAGTGATGAATCGTTAAGCACCAGTTTTTCAATCGCCTCGCGCAATTCTTCGTGGCTGGTGCCTTCCCCGGGGTAGAAACCGGCAAATACCATCGGCTGGGGTTCCTTGAACCCCGGCAGCGCCGCAACCCGGGTCTCCTTGGCCAGGGTGACGGTGTCGCCGATCTTGACTTCAGATACGTTCTTGATACTGCCGATGATGTAGCCGACTTCTCCGGCGCTCAGTTCCGGCAGCGGAGTGGGCTTGGGCGTGTGGACACCCAGTTCGTTGACTTCGTAGACGGCGTTGTTGGAGAGGAACTTGACCCGGTCCCCCTTGCGCAGGCGGCCGTCCAGCACGCGCACCAGGATGATGACGCCGCGGTAGGAGTCGAACCAGGAATCAAAGATCAGCCCTTTCAGGGGCTTCCCCGGGTCGCCCTGGGGCGGCGGGATGCGCTCGATGATGGCGGGAATGATGCCGTCCACGCCCTGGCCGGTCTTGGCGCTGACCAGCAGGGCCTCCTCACGGGGGATACCGATGATGTTTTCCACCTGGTCCAGTGATTTTTCCAGTTCCGTGTTGGGCAGGTCGATCTTGTTCATCACCGGGATCAGCGCCAGGTCGTTGTCCAGCGCCAGGTAGGTGTTGGCCACGGTCTGGGCTTCCACTCCCTGGGTGGAATCGATGACCAGCAGCGCGCCTTCGCAGGCGGCCAGCGAGCGGGATACCTCGTAGGTGAAATCGATATGCCCGGGAGTGTCGATCAGGTTGAGGCGATAGGTTTCGCCGTCGCTGTGTTTGTAGGTCAGGCGCACGAAGTGGCTCTTGATGGTGATGCCGCGTTCGCGTTCCAGATCCATGGAATCCATGACGCGGTCGTCCACGGCCTGATTGTCCCGGAACACTCCGGACTGGATGAAACGATCTGCGATGGTGGATTTGCCGTGGTCGATATGGGCGATGATGGAAAA
>DBFQ01000047.1 GCA_002294665.1 Candidatus Aminicenantes bacterium UBA876 | reverse complement strand
CAGCAACGCCAGCGGGACACTTGAACCGGTGTATCCCAGGCGGTGCGTCAGGCGCCGGCCGATCGCGTAGAAGACAACGGTTCTTCCCAACACCAGGACGGCAAACCATGCCAGGATCAATATAAACAGCAGTGGAATCCCGATGATCAGGAAACTGAGGAACAGGCTCAACATGGTCGCGGCAAGGAAAGCAAGCAGTGCCGTTATGCCCGAGATTCCCATGCGCCAGGTGCGCGCGCTCAGAACACTTTCCGCGTTTACAACAGCGCGGGGAAACAACATGAACGTCAGCAACGTGATCACGAACCAGATGATGATCTTGACGGCGCGGAAAAATCCGATCGATCCGCTTGTGGAAAAAACCGGATACAATGAACTCTGCAACCGGCTCAAATCGTAGCGGAAATGCAGGTGACCGCCATCAATCCGCACCGAATCCGCCTGTGTCAATTCTCCACCGATCAACAAAAGCTCACCTTCAATAATTGTACCCGGTTCCAATTCGATATTGGCGGAAAATCCGATCACGTCTTTTTTAATGGTTCCGGAAATCCGCGCCTCACCGCCGATCAGGAAAAGGGATTCCTGAATCAATCCGCGCATCTCCGCCATGCCTCTCCAGACCATCACATTTTCGGCGATCTGTTCGCCCCGGTCCACCGTTAGTTGACGATGCACGCGGAATCCCTGGGCATGAATCCAGCAGGTTCCGCTCAGCAGCAGCACAACCGGCAGAATGAATCGGCGCACGTTCATATTACCCGCGATGGTCCCTGTTTCCGCCGGCGTGAATTCAGCGCGTGAACCAGCGCCCAGATGGGACCGACGGCAATGATGAGTGTGAGGAAAAGCACAATCTCAGTATGAAGCTGAACATTCACAACAGCCGAAACAAGTTTTGATATCGCCCGGAAAGAGGCATAAACCGCAGAGAAAACGGTTGAGATTGCTTGAATAAGCTGTCCCGCAAAGCGGAAAAGCCGATTTGAAGTAATCTGCATCGCCTGAACCAGGCTGTTGTTGGCAAAATCAAAGTAGACGTAGACCCAGGTAATCAGGAGCAGAAAACTCGCCGTTACAAAAGCGAAAACTGAACCATAAGTCGGCAGGACCGGAAACAGTTTGCGCATGACCGATTTCTCAATGCAAGCAGGAGGCGGGATCATGGGCGGGTTGACCAATGACGATTCGAGCAGTTGATACTGGCGCAATCTGGATCGGCATCCGGCGCAATCGATAAGATGGTCACGGATCATGGCGGCTTCGAGTGGATTCAATGCCCCTTCCAGATAAAGGGTCAGCGTTTCATTGCGTGGGCATTCCATCTTCGGCTATCTCCCTGCGGATCAATTCCTTGGCCTTGAATATGCGGTTTTTCACGGTTCCCACCGGCAACTCGGTTACTTCGGCGATTTCTTCATATTTCAGCCCCTGCTGATACCGCAGCAGGATCAGATGGCGGTATTTTTGGGGAATGCGTTCCACGACTCCCCAAACGTAATCCCGCATCTCCTCTTTTTCCAGGTTGGAAAAACCGTCTTCCCGCACGACCTGATCGGTTTTTGCGAGTAGTTTGCGGGAAAGCAGGTCATGGTCCAGCGAATCCACGTTTTCCGGATGTTTGCGCACATGATCAATCACCAGGTTGTAACAGATCCGGTACGCCCAGGTGGAAAACTTGTATTCAAAATTGTATTTTTGAAGGACCGTGTAAATTTTGATAAAAAAATCCTGGGTGAGTTCAACGGCGACCTCTTCATCACGCACCATGCGGTAAATGAAGTTGAACATGCGCTTGTTGTATTGTTTCATTAATTGCTCGAATGACGATCGATCCCCCTTAAGGATCCGTCGAATCAACGCCTGATCATCATCCAATATCATTTACGGATTGTCCGGAAAAAGGTTTATCATTCCTGTTTTATGGGGATTCTGCATCCATGTTCACAATTTCGGTATCCGGCGGAATTTCCAGGCTGAATTCATCTTCATCCACCTCCACCCGCTCCTGGTACCGGCTCAGCACGTAAACGTGGCGGGCACCTCCCGAATCCATGTGCTCCACCCGGACAATCCGGTTCTGCCTGTCAAGGCGAATGTGAAAACGCGTACCGTCATGCGGGTCCTTGAGCACCATTTCGCTTCCCGATTGCGGGCAGGATTCCACCACATCCGCATCTTTGGAAAAAAGCAATTGCCAGATCCAGCCTCCCTGCCGTTCCTCCATGCCGCCGATGGTCAACTGGCGCGCTTCGGGTTCAAAAAAACGGTAGCGAGCATTTTCCAGGATAAAGATTTTCAATTCAGGGCGGCGGTATGTCCATTTGACCCGTTGCGGGCCGCAATACAACAGGTCCCCTTCCTCCTCGACTGCCAGGTCATCGTCGTAGTAAACCTGTTGCACGAACATGGCGCGAAAGGGTTGCATGCGCATCAGAACATCGCGGGCGCGATTGAGTGCGGCGCAATCCAAGGGCATTTCCCTCAGGAAAAGCGGCCCGGGAAGCAGCAGGATCAGAACCGCCGCAAAGAGAATGAATATTGGTGTGCGCCGCCGTTCGTAACCCAAGGGCGGTCCGGTTTCAGTTTTTCCCGCGGCCACAGACAATCCCCAATGCCACGGAGTTGATCTTGTCGATCTCGGTCTCGTTCCGGGAAGGAATCAGAATCGGGATCCGCGCACCCATGATCACGTGAGCGACGGGGATCTTCAGATAATAGGTGAACGCCTTGCCCAGCAGGTTACCCGCCTCGACATTCGGAACCACCATGATCTGTACGTTGCCGGCGACCGGATCCTGAATGCCCTTGTGCGCTGCCGCTTCTGCAGAGACCGCGATATCAAGGGCCAATGGACCGTAGACACGGCACCCCTGCAAACGGCCGTCGCGGTTCATTTCAGTGAGTATCTGCGCGTGAACCGTGGCCGGCATTGACTCCTTGACCTTTTCGGAAGCGGCCATGATGCCGATGGAGGGCTCGCTGATTCCCAATTGATGGAATACGGCGGCGGCGTTCTCCACGATCTCGATTTTCTGCTCCAGGTCGGGCAGGATGTTCAAACCGCCGTCGGTCATTCCCAGCAGGCTGGGATGATCGGTTGACAAGGGATTTTCCACAATCAGGATATCACTCAGCAGGCGCCCGGTCCGCAGCCCCGTCTCCCGATCCAGTGCCGGCGACATCAACTCCGCTGTGGAAAGGAATCCTTTCAGAATGACGTCGACTTCATTCCGCCTTGCCAGTTCCACGATGGTTGCGGCGGCTTCGGCTTCGGACCCGGCGGCAATGATGTGAAACTCATCCGCATCTCCCCCGTTTTCCCGGATGCGTTCTGCAATCACTTCGCGACGGCCGCTGAGTATGAATGTGCCGATTCCCTCGCGGCGACACAGCAATACCGTGCGGATGGAATTGTCGTCTTCCGGAGACGGCACTCCCACGACAACATCGCGCCGGGATGCGGCCGCGGCTCTCAATTCGGCAAAATTGCGAATCATGGCTTTCTCCTTTTCCCGGGCCGGGCTGTTGCCGCCTGGTTACATGCCCTGGGACATCATTTTGATGAAGTCCTGGTTGGTTTTGGTTTTGGAAAGCTTTTCGATCAGAAGTTCCATGGCCTCCACTTCCGACATCTGGGAAAGCACCTTGCGCAGCACCCAGATCTTGTTCAGATCCGATGGATCGATCAGCAGCTCCTCTCTACGGGTCCCGGAACGGAAGATATCGATGGCTGGGAATACCCGCTTGTCCACAAGCCGGCGATCCAGGTTGATCTCCATGTTGCCCGTGCCTTTGAACTCCTCGAAAATCACTTCGTCCATGCGGCTGCCCGTATCCACCAGCGCGGTGGCCAGGATGGTCAGGCTTCCGCCTTCTTCGATATTGCGCGCGGCGCCGAAGAACTTTTTGGGTTTGTTCAAGGCGTTGGCGTCGATGCCCCCGGAAAGGACTTTGCCCGACGAAGGTGTGATGGCATTGTGGGCCCGTGCCAGTCGCGTGATCGAGTCCAGCAGGATCACCACGTCTTTGCCCATTTCCACCAGCCTCTTGGCTTTCTCCAGCACGATATCGGCCACTTTGGTATGCCGCATGGGGATCTCGTCAAAGGTGGAAGAGATCACTTCCCCGTTTACGTTGCGTGCCATATCGGTGACCTCTTCAGGGCGCTCGTCGATCAACAATACGATCAGGACCACTTCCGGGTGGTTGGTTTCGATCGATTTGGCGATGCTCTGCAGGATCATTGTTTTCCCCGTGCGTGGAGCGGCCACGATCAGTCCGCGCTGACCTTTACCGATCGGAGTCAGCAGATCCATCACCCGGCCGGTAATCAAGTGGGGTTCAGTTTCCTGCAGCAGGCGCTCATCCGGATACAAGGGGGTCAGTTTTTCAAAGCGCTTATGCCGTCTGGTCTTGAGCACGAATTCCGGCTCCTCCGAGTTGATGGCTTCGACAGTCAGTAGCGCGAAGTATTTCTCACCGCCTTTCGGGGGGCGCACGGAACCGGAAACCGTGTCGCCGGTCCGCAGATCGAACTTGTTGACCTGAGAGGGAGAAACGTAGATATCTTCTGGGCTGGACAGGTAAGCCGCGTCCTGAAAGCGCAGAAATCCATAGCCTTCGGTGTGAATTTCGATGACTCCTTCGGCGAATAACTTGCCGCTGGCGTTGGCCTGAGCATTGAGAATATTGAAATACAGCGCGTTGCGGTCCTTGATATCGGCTTCATTGATGTTGTATTGCTGAGCCATATCTTTCAATTGCTGTGGAGACATGCTTTTCAGCTCTTTCAAAGAGTTCATTCTCTCTCCTTTAGTGATTCATTTATGATGGCTTCCAGTTCCAGGCGACTTGCTTCTGATTTAACGGAAAACGGAACCGATCTCACTCCGAATTGTTCCTTCAGTGTTTGGATCTGGCGTTTGAGGGCGGAAGATTTTACTTTATCACTTTTGGTAAGGACTGTCAATATGGGAAAATCCAAGTGAATGATTTTTTGCAGAAAATCCAGATCACTCTGCATGAAACCGTGGCGGGAATCAATCAGGTGCAGCAGCAGGTTGATCCGCGCCGGCACGGAAAAGAACGCATCCATCAAGGCCAGGACGCGGCGGACCTCTGTCTTGGGAGCCCGTGCATATCCATACCCGGGCAGGTCGATCAGGTAAAAGCAGTTATTGACCAGGTAGTAATTGATACTGAGCGTCTTTCCCGGCGTGGAACTGGTACGCGCCAGGTTGCGCCGGTTCAGCAGGCGGTTGATCAGCGAGGACTTCCCCACGTTCGAACGCCCGATACAGGCGACCGCGGGCAGTTTTTCACTGGAAATTTCTTTCGGCACATAAGCGGTACGAACGAGTTCAACTTGTCGAATGTTCATCCCGGTGATGATCCTTGCTGGTGATCGTTTACTGCAATTTGGTGTCGAGAAACGGCTTGATCACTTTACTGGATATGTTTTTTATTTTTAACGGCTTCTCTAAAACCAGGTCGAGGACTTCGTCGATGGACTGGACAAAGTAAATCTTCATATCATTGCGAATATCTTCCGGAATATCCTCGCGGAAATCTTTCTCGTTCTCACGCGGCAACAACACGTGGCGTATTCCGTAACGGTGCGCGGCCAGCACTTTCTCCTTGATGCCCCCCACCTGCAGGATCTGTCCGCGCAGGGTGATCTCACCAGTCATGGCGAATTCGGCGCGCACAGGAATGCCCGTAAGCAAGGAAACCATGGCAACGGTCAGCGTTATCCCGGCTGAAGGACCCTCTTTGGGTACCGCACCCTCGGGAATATGCAGGTGAATATTGTACTTTTCCAAGCCATCGGTATCAAAATCCAGTTCAAACAGCTTCAGCTTGGCGCAGGAAAACGCGGTCGATGAAGACTCTTTCATGACCTCGCCGAGGCGGCCGGTCAGAATCAATTCACCTTTCCCCTTCAGAAAGCGGGCTTCAATGATCAGGATATCCCCGCCGGTCACGGTCCACGCCAGGCCCATGGCCACACCGACTTCGTTCTGCATCAGTTTGCGTGTATGGGTGAACCTCGGCACTCCCAGGAATTTTTCCAGTTTCTCGCGGGTGATTTTCACGGGAGGGTGTTCACTGGCTTTGTCATTCTTCTCAACGACTTCACGCGCAACCTTGCGGATCATCATGGCCACCTGCCGCTCCAGGTTACGCACGCCCGCTTCCCGTGTGTATTCGTTGATCACCGCCAGCAGGAGGTCATCATTGATATCGATGCATTCCGGGTCCAACCCGGCCTTCTTCGACTGTTTGGGAATCAGATACCTGCGCGCGATCTCACATTTTTCCCGTTCCGTGTACCCCGGCAACTCGATGATTTCCATGCGATCGAGCAGCGCCGGAGGGATGGGTTCGGCACTATTTGCCGTTGTAATGAAAAACACCTTTGACAGATCAATTTCCAGATCAAGGTAGTGATCCACAAACTCGTGATTCTGCTCGGGGTCAAGTACTTCCAGCAGCGCGGAAGCGGGATCCCCGCGAAAATCGGAACTGAGCTTGTCGATTTCATCCAGCAGGAATACGGGATTGCGCACTCCGGCTTTCTTCAAGCCCTTGATGATCTGCCCCGGATAAGACCCGATATAGGTGCGCCGGTGGCCGCGTATTTCGGCTTCATCCTTGACGCCGCCCAGGGAAACCCGGGTAAACTCCCGGTCGAGCGCCCTGGCGATTGAGCGGGATATCGAACTCTTGCCCACTCCGGGGGGTCCCACGAAGCATAAAATCTCTCCATTCGAATTTCCGGACAACTGCCGCACCGCAAGGTAATCCAGAATCCGGTCCTTGGGCTTTTCCAGGCCGTAATGATCTTCGTCCAGCACTTTTGCGGCACGCTTGATGTCCTTGTTCTCACGTTTCTCTTTTGTCCAGGGGATGGCCAGTATCCAATCCAGGAAATACCGGGATACCGTACCCTCAGCCGAAAAAGGCGGCATCATGCTCAGGCGGTCCACTTCTTCTTCCGCCCGCTTCATCACATGGGCCGGGAGTTTGGCCGCCTGCAGTTTGCGCCGGTATTCCTCGACATCCGATTCCTGGGGTTCCTCTTTCGCGCGTTGCGGGTCGGTACGGACGACCGATTTCAATTTGAATACTTCCTTTTTCAAGAGGTTGAAAACCTTGACACCGCGCTTGTAAACATCCAGCTCTTCAAGCAGCGATTGCTTTATTTTGAGCGGCACGGAGATCACCGATACGATGATGTCGCAGATTTCCGAAAGCTTGTCGGCTTCCAGCTTGGCAATGATCCCATGCAACTTGACCTTGCGCAGGCCGACGTATTCCTCAAAAAGGGCGATCAGGTTCTTGGAGAGTTCAAATGTATCTTTCTCCTCGTTCAAAAAGTCTTCCAAAACCTCGACCTGGACCAGATAACGGTTGGATGAATCAATGAAATGGCGGATTCGTCCACGTTCCAGCCCCTGGATGATCACGCGGAAACTGCCGTTGTTCTGTTCGACCGATTTTTCCACCCGGGCGATCACGCCCACGTCGTAAATTTCCATCGGTTCCGGCAGATCGCTTAACTGGTTTTTCTGCACGGAGAGAAAGATATAGTTGTTGTATTCCTCCGCCGCCACGCGCAACGAGTTGATCGACTTCTCACGTCCCACCAAGATGGGAATGATGGTGGACGGAAATGTCACCAATTCGCGCAATGGAATCAGGGGCAGGGTCAATTCTCTTTTCTCAGGAGGCATCGCGGTTTTTTCTCTCCATATGCTGTTCGTCCATGACAATTTTTCTGCGGCTGCGTTTGCGCGACGGCAATTCAAACATCAAATCCAGCATGACTTCTTCAAAAATGGCACGCAGCCCCCGGGCACCCACCTCGCGGGAAACGGCTTCCCGCGTGATGGCGCGCAGGAACTCCGGAGTAAACTCCAGTTCCACGCCATCCAGATCGAAGAGGAGCTGAAACTGCCGCGTAATGGCATCTTTCGGTTCGGTCAGGATCGCCAGTAAATGCTCCTGGGAAAGCTCTTCCAGGNNAACCTCCTTTTCACTGAATCCGATCACGTTGTGTTTCAGCCGCCTCTGAATCGGTTTCTCCAGGCCGACAAAAGCACCGCCGGCGATAAAGAGAATGTTGCGCGTGTCAATGCGCAGGAACTCCTGGTGAGGATGTTTGCGGCCGCCGGTCGGGGGCACGTTGGCCACTGTCCCCTCAATAATCTTGAGCAATGCCTGCTGTACGCCTTCCCCGGATACATCACGCGTGATGGACGGGTTTTCGCTTTTGCGGGAAATTTTGTCGATTTCGTCAATATAAATGATCCCATGTTCGGTCCGCTGCCGATCTTCTCCCGCCGCCTGGTAGAGTTTGAGCAGGATGTTTTCCACATCTTCTCCGACGTAGCCGGCTTCCGTCAACGTGGTGGCATCGGCGATGGCGAACGGCACATCCAGTATCCGTGCCAGGGTTTCCGCCAGCAGTGTCTTGCCCGTACCCGTGGGGCCCAGCAGCATGACATTGCTCTTTTTGATTTCAACCGATCCCAACTCAGCTTGATGGCGAATGCGCTTGTAGTGGTTGTAAACGGCAACCGCCAGTTTGCGCTTGGCCATATCTTGTGCGATCACGTATTGATCGAGTTTTTCCTTGATCTCCCGGGGTGTGGGGATCGGCGTATGCTCCCTCGGCTCGGGAGATTCGGCTTCGTCTGAATGAAAAATCAGGTTGAACGCGGTTTTTGTGCAACGATCGCATATATACACGTCCGGACCGGCAATCAACTTGCCGACTCGGGACTGGGGGGCACCGCAGAAACTGCAACGCGCCTCACGAGGTTTTTTTTCCGTCATGATTCATCCGGCTTCATTTTCTGACTCTCGGTAATCACCTTGTCCACCAGCCCGTATTCCCTGGCTTCTTCAGCGCTCAGGATAAAATCCCTTTCGATGTCGGCGGCAACGCGGCGCCTGGGTTTGCCGCTGTGGCCGGCCAGGATATCAATGGTGCGCTCTTTGATGCGCTTGATCTCATCGGCATGAATCAGGATGTCCGTGGCCTGGCCCTCGTAGCCGCCTAGCGGCTGGTGCAGCAGGATGCGCGAATTGGGCAAAGCGAATCGTTTGCCGGCTGTGCCCGCGCATAACAGGATGGCGGCCATGGACGCTGCCTGGCCGATGCAGATGGTCATGATATCGTTTTTGACGAAGCGCATGGTGTCATAAATCGCCATTCCCGAGGTAATCACGCCTCCGGGAGAATTGATGTACAGGGAGATGTCTTTCTCGGGATCTTCCGCCGCCAGAAACAGCATCTGTGCGATCACGACATTGGCCACGTTGTCATCAATGGCGGACCCAAGGAAGATGATGCCGTCTTTCAGGAGTCGCGAATAAATGTCGTAGGCGCGTTCGACATTCCCGCTTTGTTCGACTACGATTGGAATCAATGCCATCTCATACCTCTTTGATTGTAACTTTTTCCCGCAGGATTTCCAATGCGCGCTCGCGCTCAAGAGATTCCACCAACTGGCTGCGGCGCTCAGCGGGCGCGTAATACTTGCGCACTTCCTTCAAGGGCACTCCGGCGGATTCCGCCATTTCCCGCAACTTGTTTTCCACGGCTTCAGCTTCTGCTTTGACGCTGAATTGCTTTTTAACGGCTTCAATCAGCAACGAAAAACGGATATTTCTTCCTGCAAGTTCCTTTAATGCGGAAATCCGTTCCGTTCTCTCTTTTTCATCCTGGATACCCAGCAAGGCCGGGTTCTGCCGCAGGGCCTGCATCATCTCCTGCTGCAAAAGGGTTTCCGGTACAGGGAAAGCGGCCAATTCAGCCAAATGCTCGGCTATCGCAGCCATGATGCGATCATTTCTGGCCTGCTGCGTCTGGCTTTCATATTCCTGTTTCAATCGTTCCAGGAACGCTTCACGGGAATCAAAACCGATCGATTTCAGAAAAACGGAATCCAGCTCGGGCTTATTCATGGCATGGATGGCCTCGATCTGGACATGGTGCTCGATTTTTTTGCCGGCCCACGGCTTACGCGCGAAATCCCGGGGATATTCGCGCTGAAACACCACCTCATCGCCGATTGAACGCCCGATCAATTCCGCATCCAATTGCGGAATTTCGCTGGGGGCCTCGCCCGCGATTTGAACCTGCATGGATTTGCGCGGCGACAGGCGCCGGTTGTCCAGGTTCAGGGCCTGATGCCTGAGCATGACCAGGTCTCCTGATGCTGCAGGACGGTCGCTGATCGCTTCACGCCTGCGATTGTGTTCCAGGAAATGGTTGACCTGTTCCTCTTCGTCAAAGGGTTTGATATGCAACTGGTCGGCGGGAATGGACACAATCACTTTATCCAGTTCGGGCACAGACACTTCCGGCAGAACCTCAACACGAACCTTGGCCTGCAGGTCACCGCCCTCCTCGTATTGAACGTCTTTCAACTCCGGTCTGGAAACCACCTGGAGCTGACTCTCGCGGATGCGCTCGGAAACAAACGATTCAATCACTTCGTTCAGGGCTTCGTCGATCAGCAATTGGCGATAACGCTCTTTGATGACATCCGCGGGCACCTTGCCCCTGCGGAATCCCGGGATATCCGCCTTGGCGGCATAGCGCTCCGCGTGGGCGTCAATGCGCTTGGTGACTTCAGCGCTCGAAGCATGAATTTCCAACTCAACCCACAGGTCAGGGCTCTCATCTTTTTTTTCAGCATGCGTATCGATCGGGGTCGAATCGGCCGCTTCCGGCTGCGCATTTTCTTGCTTCCCGCTATCTGATTCCTGGGATTGCTTGGAGTCGTTGTCTTGCTGGGAATGTTCATTCATTGATTCTCTCCTGGGCAATTGGTCGGATTGAAACTGTCGACCCGGGCAACTGGGATTATGACGCTTTGTACGGAAAAAATATATCAGAATTATCCATTTGTGTCAATGCAAGCGTTGCGTACATCCCGGCGAATCTGGGCAATCAACTCCGCGGTCGTTTCAAAACGAAAGACATCGCGAAGTTTGTACAGAAAATGGATCCTGACACGGCTTTGATAAATCTGACGGTGAAAATCGATGATGTGGGTTTCCACCTGCTGGAAACTGCGCGAGAATGTGGGTGATGATCCGATATTGGTCACCGCGGGAAACAACCGCCCCTTCCACTCAACCCGTGTGGAGAATACACCCCGGGGCAGTATGGGGTTGTCCGTATCCAGGTTGATCGTGGGGAAACCCAGCTCCCTTCCCCTGCCGGCACCGCTGACCACGACACCATCGATGTAATAATGCCTCCCGAGCAGATGGGCCGCTTCATCAACCGCTCCCTTCAACAGCAGTTCACGGATTCTCGATGAAGACACCCGTCCTCCGTTCCACTGCAACGAGGGAACCAGTTCCAGATGGAAACCCTCCGCGGATGCGAAACGTTTCAAAAACTCCGTGTCACCGGTCCGATCGGCGCCGAAACGGAAATTTTCCCCCACCACCAGGGCCTTCATCGATAGTTTGCGGATCAATTCCCGGCAGACGAATTCAGCCGCACTGAGATGGGCCACCCGGGCAAAGGGTTTGAAAATCACATCATCCACCTGCTGGCTTTTGAGAATCGCGGCCTTTTGCCGATCCGTAAATATCAGGGGAATGGCACGCCCGAAGTAAATTTTCGGATTGGGTTGAAAAGTCAGCACCCGGGTCGCCAGCCGCTTTTCCGCGGCCAGCGACTTCAAACGCCGGATCAGTTCCTGGTGGCCGAGATGAAAGCCGTCGAAGTTACCGACGGATACGGCACTGGGAATCTGTTCGGGCATGGAAACAATTCAGGGGGCCGGCTGGGATGATGACGGCGTTTGCTGGAATATGCCTGCACTCAGCTGGGAACCGGAAGATGGGTACGGTGTCCATAATCCGCTTGCAAAGAAAACAAGTATGATCAGCAGCAACGCGCCCAGAACCACACGCATGACTCTGCCGGTGTGGGACTTTCGCTCTTCCAGGAGGCTTTCATCCGCTTCGTCCGGTTCCACCGGCAGTTCACGATGGCGGATAATCGACTTGTTAATCAGGCGATAGAGGCATTTGTAGACTTTGTACTCGGTGAAGCCGCCCAGATCGACCAGATCCTGCACGGTATGGCGGCCGTTGATGTATTTGAGCAGGTTGGCCTCGGATTCACTGAGGAATATCTTCTCGCTCTCCGCGGGTTCGTCTTCGCTTTCTTTGATGATTTCAATCTCATGATGCTGGATATCCAGGGGTGCGGGCTCGAATACCATGCGATTGTTGGGGATTTCCTTGCGGATGAGGGGCCATTCGTCCATCATCTGCACCCCTTCCATGATCAATCCATCCGTGGGCATGGCATCGATGCTGTACAGGCTGGGGTCCAGGTTTTCCATCACCTTGAAATTGTATTCACCCTTCTTCCACTTGAACAGCGAAAGCACAATCTGTTCAGCCTGGTTGCGCAAGGCCTCCCTGATCTGGGATTCCCCGATCAGGCCCATCCCCGACAGGATCTCACCCAGTTTCTGGTTGGTTCTTTTCTGAATCGATAACGCCCTCTGTAACATTTCTTCACTGATCAGGTCCTGCTTGACCAATACGTTTCCCACGCGCATGCTCAATTTTTTGGGAAATGCATCAACGCCGACAATCAGGCCGTTTTCAAGGATCAGGGTGATAAAGCCGTCCGCGCTGGTAAAGGTCAGAACCCCGGATTTTTTCTGCAGTGAGAACATCTGCAGGATATCCGGAACATTAAACTCCTTGAGCGTACCCTTAAAAGCCATCTTCTTCCCCCTTCAATGCCACGAGGTTGACCAGGATATACGCCAATACCGCCACAACGCCCACCAGCGCAACAAACAGGGGAACAGCGGCGAATTTCTGCATAAAAGCGTACCTGGAAGACCAATAGAAAGCAATCAGGTAATAAACCGGAGTCGCCAGCAACACGAACAAGGTATAGCGCGAACGCACAACCAGGTTCAGTCCCGGAGCAATCAGGGATGCGCCGAGGGCAAGGGCTTTCTGGCTCCGGCGACGTCGTGACAATTCCTTTTCCTTGAGGATTTTGGCTTCCAGAAACATGACATCTTTGATCATGAACAATTGATAACAGTCGTTGCACAGTTTATAGGAACGATGAATGGCCTTGCGATCAATGTGCTTGCCGCATTTTGAGCAACTGGTGCTTTTGCCGATTCCGGACAGCAGGTGCGGCACCAGGAGCAGGTAAACGAAAAACGCCAGCAGGGACCACACACCGGGAAAGCGGACCAGGGCCCCTGCCCAGTTTTTCAACCAGGCGGCCACGGAAACATCCGCATTCCCCAGGCCGAAAAGCCGGCGCCAGAGGATGTGATGATCCAGCACAGGTTCCTGCAATTGCAGGTAACGGGTTCTCAGTTTTGCAATCTCCGGGTAACGTTGGGCGTAAGATTCCAATAAGTTTTCATTGCCGGTTTCCAGCAGGGCCAGCGTGAAGTTGTTGAGGGAAACCGGATCCTTGTCATCCAATTGCAGCGCCTGCCTGAGGTTATTGATCCATTCGTTTTTGTTGGCGAAACGGTGTTGAATGCCGGCCAACAACTGGTATTTGAGTTTGGCCCGGTACTCTTTGCCGGTCGATTCCAGCAATTTCAAGGCGGTCTCCATGTTTCCGCTTTGATATTCGTTGAATGCGCGAATCGTCACCAGCTCCGGGTCCAGATGGTCCAAGCGACTCTGATCAATGGATTCACCGTTGAAAACCTTGTGGGCCACCGAGAATGCTTCGGACCTGTAGGATCGATCCAATACCTGCTGGAATCCGGCCACCAACACAACCAGTAGAAACACGATCATGCCGGCCAGGATACCGCGTTTCTCGGGTCGATCCAGATAGACCCAGATGAAACCCAGAATCAGGAAAGGGATCATCCCCCAGCCCGGACCCAGAATCAGCGGCCACAACAGCAAAACGACCGTTGCGATCAGGGGGACCTTGTTGATGTGCCAGTCCGCATCCCGGAAAAGATCGGTTTGCGCCAGGGGGAAGTATCTCAACAACAACACCAGCGCCAAAACCATGAACACCCAGCAGGCGGCGATGAACAGCGAGTGCACCGAGCGATTCAACAAAAGGAAAGCAGGCGTGAAATTATCCACCAGGCGGGGAAATTGTTTGACCATATACGCCGGATTCATCGGCACTGCGTGCTCATGGCGGTATAGCGTGTTGAGCTTGTTGAAAACCCGCCATTCGGATGAATCGACTTGCAATGCTTTTTGATAAAACGCTTCGGCGGGCTGCAATTCCCCCTTTTCACGGTAATGATCCCCATATCCCTGAAGAATCTCAGCCACGAAGCGTTTTCTGGCCGGATTGTCACCTCCGGAATCCAGCTGTTCCAGTTGCCGCAACATGGCTTCCGTCTGTCCCAGCGAATGGTAGAGGTTGACTTTGCGTATCGTACTGAGTGAATCCTCGGGGGCCGCCGATATCCCCATCGGAGACAGCATCCCCAAAAGCACCCCGGCGATCCAGATCCAGCTTCTGTTTTTCATTCCGCTTCCCCGTTATGGCGATCCCGCTGCAACACCAGGCGCAGGTTCATGATCGCCGCTTCCAGAAAATCCGTCTCACTTTCGGCCAGGTTGCCCCGGGTCTTTTCCTTCAATACCTCAAGCAGATCCAGAAACACCTGCGCTTTCTGCGGCTGGTTGAGTTTTTCGTGCGTGATCGGATCGGGAACGGCGCCGATGTTGATCATTCCCTGGGTAGCCAGCAATACGGTTATGGCGTTGATGTCGCGTTTCATGATTTCATGTTGATGATGAAGAACGTGCATCCGGCATGCAGGGTTGCGCTGATGTGGTTTTCATCATATGATCGTGACAAAAATATACCACAACCTGGGGATGAAAAAAAGAAAATGAAAGAATTCAGCCGCCTGATCCGCTTAATGAAAAGATTGCGCAGCCCCGTGAACGGCTGCCCCTGGGATCGCAGCCAGACTCCGGAAACCCTGTCCCGGCATATCATCGAAGAAGCCAATGAGCTGGCGGCCGCCATTCAATCCGGCTCCGTGCCCGGGCAGATCGACGAGTTGGGTGACCTCCTGCTGCAAGTGGTTTTTCTCTCCCGGATTCACCAGGAAAGGGGAAACTTTTCCATCCGCGATGTGATGCAACGCCTGCGCGAGAAGTTGATTCGCCGCCACCCCCACATCTTCGGTTCACAGCAGGCAAAAACCGCCGAAGATGTAAAAATGTTATGGGAACAGGTCAAACAAAAAGAAAAGGGACGCGACAGTGTCATCTCGAATTACCCGCAAACCATGCCCGCTCTCGCGGTCGCCGCCAGGATCGGCGAACAGGCAGCCAGCGTCGGTTTTGATTGGCGCCGCCTGCCGAGTGCGGCCGGCCAGCCGTTTCCGGATCGCCCGCCCGCCGAGCTGGCCCTGGAAAAAGTTCCCGAAGAGGCCGCTGAATTGAAAACCGCACTGGAAGCGAATGATCCGCAACAGATCCGTGAAGAACTGGGGGATCTGCTGTTCGCGCTGGTCAACGTGGCCCGGCTCATGAATATCAATCCCGAAACCGCCCTGTGGGAGTCAAACAACAAGTTCACCCGGCGCTTCCGTTGCATGGAGTCCCGCCTGCGCGCGGCGGAAAAAACCTTTGAACAGGTCAACGCGGATGAATTGGAAAAATTGTGGCGGGAGTGCAAAGGAGAAGAGTTGAAGAGTTGAAAAGTTGGAGGGTTGAAGAGTTGGAGAGTTGAAGAGTTGGAGGGTTGAAGAGTTGGAGGGTTGGAAAGTTGGAGAGTGAAGAAGTTGAAAAAGGTGACAGGTAACAGATGGTTATTGTTCGACCTGACCGAAATCGTCGGGACAGAGGGAATTGAACCATTCTTCCAGTTTTTCGTCACTGTGAATGAAATTGCAGAAGAAGTCCGACAGGATTGATGTGCTGTAGACAAATTGCGAGATATAGATCGGTGAATGACTTTTGAGGGCGATCGCCACGGCATCGGAAGGGCGGCAATCGACAACGCTCAGATCGCCGTTGCGGCGGATATGCAGCTCGGCGTAATACGTGTTTTCAACAATATCCGTCACCACGACCTTTTCCAGCTCGGCGTCGAAGTGAAACAGCATATTTTTGAACAGGTCATGGGTCATGGGACGCGGCGCGGCCACGTCTTCCAGTTCCATGGTGATGGCATTGGCTTCATAACCGCCGATCCAGATGGGGATGATCTTCTTGTCCTGCAGGGGCTTGAGGATCATGACCGGTGTCTTCGAAATCGGGTCCATGATCAGGCCCAGCAGTTTAACTTCGATTAATTGTTCCATGATCGATTTATGCTTCGGCTTTCAATCCGTTCCGGTCAATCTATATAGTATGAATCGCTGGATTTGTCAATTATAATCTGAGTTGTCGATGATTGCCGATTGATCCGATATATTTTGCGTTTTCATTTATTTACGCTTTTCGGAGCCTCACCGGCTTTCCTTGACACCCGCTTCCCGACTGTGTTACATTTCATGATGAATAATGCCATGATTTTGCAGCGATATCCAAACCATCCGCGGGGATGCCTCATGTCCCTTCGGGCATATTCAGAGGAGACGAGATGAAACACAATCAAGCAACCATTGACGGCAACACCGCTGCCGCCCATGTCGCTTACGCTTTCAGCGAAGTGGCCGCCATTTACCCCATCACACCTTCTTCCGCCATGGGGGAATTGGCTGATGCCTGGGCCGCGCAGGATCGACTCAATATGTTCGGCCAGAAATTGGACGTCATCGAAATGCAATCCGAGGCCGGCGCCGCCGGAGCCGTTCACGGTTGCCTTTCCGCCGGATCGATGACCACGACTTTCACGGCCTCTCAGGGCCTGCTGCTGATGATCCCCAACATGCACAAGATCGCCGGTGAAATGCTGCCCGCTGTGTTCCACGTTTCGGCGCGTTCGCTGGCCTGCCAGTCCCTGTCCATTTTCGGTGATCACTCGGATGTCATGTCGGTTCGCAACACCGGCTGGGCGCTCATCGCAGCCGCATCGGTTCAGGAAGTCATGGACCTCGCGGTCGTTTCCCATCTTGCCACACTGGAGGCAAGGGTGCCCTTTTTGAACTTCTTTGATGGTTTCCGTACTTCCAATGAAATCCAGAAAGTCGATATGATCGACTATACAACCATGGCCGGTATGCTGGACATGCGTTACGTGGAAGCGTTCCGCGAACTGGCGCTCAACCCCGACAAGCCCTTTGTCAAGGTAGGCGCCCAGAACCCGGATGTCTATTTCCAGGGACGCGAAACCGTCAATAACTATTATCTGCGCATTCCTCAACTGGTACAGAAATACATGGATCAACTGGCCGCGAAAGTGGGTCGTCACTATCACCTCTTTGATTATGTCGGCGCTCCCGACGCGGAAAAAGTCATCGTTTCAATGGGCTCCAGTTGTGACACCATCGAGGAAACCATCAATTACCTCTGTGCCCGTGGAGAAAAAGTCGGCGCGATCAAGGTTCGGCTGTATCGTCCCTTCAGTGTGGAGCTTTTCCTGTCGGCCCTGCCGTCAAGCGTACGGAAAATCGCCGTGCTGGATCGCACCAAGGAACCCGGATCCATCGGCGAGCCCCTTTATATGGACATCAAAACCGCGCTCTGGGGCAAAGATATCAAAGTCATCGGCGGTCGGTACGGGCTCAGCTCCAAGGAATTCACCCCGACCATGGTCAAAGCCGTTTATGACCATCTGGACGGGAAAGCATTCCACGGGTTCACGGTCGGCATCACCGATGATGTGTCCCATTTTTCATTGCCTCTGGGCCCGGAAATCTCCACGGAACCCGACGATGTCAAGCGCTGCATTTTCTGGGGCCTCGGATCGGACGGCACGGTCGGAGCCAACAAGAACTCCATCAAGATCATCGGCGATTATACGGACATGTACGCTCAGGGATACTTTTCGTACGACTCCAAAAAATCGGGCGGCATCACCATTTCGCACCTGCGCTTCGGCAAAAGCCCGATCCAGTCACCTTACCTGATTCGCCAGGCCGAATTCATCGCGCTTCACAATCCCGCATTTATCGGACGCTACGACATTCTTCAGGGAATCACAGAGGGCGGCACATTCCTGTTGAACTCCGACTGGTCGAACGATGAGGTATTTTCCCACTTGACCCGGGATATGCAGGAAACCATCATCCGAAAAAATATCCGTTTCTACAACATTGACGCCCTGAGCATTGCCCGGGAAATCGGCCTGGGAAACCGCATCAACACGGTTATGCAGGCTGCGTTTTTCAAGGTTTCCGGAGTACTTGAAGAAGACGAAGCCATCCGCCTGATCAAAGACACCATCAAGAAAACCTACCAGAAAAAGGGCGAACACATCGTAAAGATGAACTGGGAAGCGGTGGATCGTGCCAGTGCCGCTCTGGAACGGGTGCCGGTGCCGGATCGCCTCGAAGAACTCAAGGCCAGCCAGGAGCCGGTGCGCCTGATCTCCGATAATGCATCGGAGTTCGCGCGCAACGTCATCCGCCCCATCATGCACCTAAAAGGAGATGACATTCCCGTATCCCAGATGCCCCTGGACGGCAGCGTGCCGTCCGGAACCACCCGCCTGGAAAAACGCGGCATCGCTCCTGAAGTCCCGCACTGGATTGCTGAAAACTGCACGCAATGCAACCTCTGCTCCCTGGTCTGCCCTCACGCCGCCATCCGCGCCAAGCAGATTCCGCCGCAGGAGTTGACATCCGCCCCTGACGCCTTCACCACCCTGAAATCCAACACCAAAAACGACCGTGACCTGGCGTTCAAGGTTCAGGTTTACATCGAAGACTGCACCGGTTGCGGCAATTGCATCAATATCTGTCCCGCCAAGGAAAAGGCTCTGGTCTTCAGCCCGATCCAGACCGAACGCCAGGCCGGTGAACGAGAAAACGAGGCGTTTTTTGAATCCCTGCCCGACAACATCACCGACGGTACGCCGGAATCGGGTTACAAGGCCTCTCAGTTCCGGACGCCGCTTTTTGAATTCTCGGGCGCCTGTGCCGGTTGCGGCGAAACACCTTACGTCAAGCTGCTGACCCAGTTGTTTGGAGAACGCCTGTTGATCGCCAACGCCACCGGGTGTTCCTCGATTTACGGCGGTACTTTCCCCACCATTCCCTACACGAAATCGAAGCGCGGCAAGGGGCCGGCCTGGGCCAACTCGTTGTTTGAAGACAACGCCGAATACGGCTTCGGTATGCGCCTGGCAGTTGACGCCAATCGGCGCCAGTTAAAGTCCAACCTGGAAAAACTGGCGGACTCCACCGCGGACCAGAAGCTTTCAGACACGATCCATGATGTGCTGCAGCATTGGGATGATACCGCTGATAAACACCAGGAGCGTGTCGGCAACCTCAAGGAGCGCCTGGCTTCCGTCCTGGAAGGAACCCCTGAGGAACAGCGCCCGATGCTGCGTAAAATCATTGAATTACAGGACTACATGGTCAACCGCTCCGTCTGGTGCCTCGGCGGCGACGGCTGGGCCTACGATATCGGCTATGGCGGCCTGGACCATGTACTGGCATCCAACCGCAATGTCAATATCCTGGTATTGGACACCGAGGTCTATTCCAACACCGGCGGGCAGGCATCCAAGGCCACCCCCCTGGCTTCCACAGCCAAGTTCGCCGCCGCCGGCAAACGCACGGCGAAAAAAGACCTCGGATTGATCAGCATGAGTTACGGATACATTTACGTAGCTTCGATCGCTCTGGGCGCCAATCCCACCCAGGCGGTCAAAGCGTTCCAGGAAGCCGAAGCCTACAACGGCCCTTCGCTGATCATTGCCTACGCTCCCTGCATCGCCCACGGGATCGATATGAGCCGTACCTACGAAGAAGAGAAAAATGCCGTGATCTCGGGGTACTGGCCGCTGTACCGCTTCAATCCCGCCCTGGGTGATGAAGGCAAGAATCCTTTCCAGTACGAGTCCAGGGATCCGAAAATGGATTTGATGGACTTCCTGATGAACGAGACCCGCTACAACGCCCTGCAACGCCAGTTCCCGCAAGTGGCGGAGGACCTGTACCGCCGCGCGGTCGAATCCAAGCAGGACAAACACGAGTACTATAAAAAACTCAGTCAACTGTAAACCATGACGGGGGCGGGAAACCGTTTTCCCGCCCCCGCGGGTTTGGAGACAGAACCATGAACAGAGCTCCGAAAGCCTATAAAAACACCCAATTCCTGCAGTCCCACCACGCGCGTCCGCTGCGCCTTCTGGCCGAGTACCTCGAACCGGAATCCCGTTTCCGCGAACTGGGGATCCTTCATTCCGTGGTGTTTTTCGGATCCGCCCGGGTCAAGGCTTCCAGTGAGGGCGGCGGCGCCACCGGGCGCTATTACGACGCCGCCGAAGAACTGGCCTTTCTGATTTCGAATTGGGCCGCGCAACAGGGAAGCATCGGACGCAGCCTGGCGATTTGTTCGGGCGGTGGGCCGGGGATCATGGAAGCGGCCAATCGCGGCGCCTCGCGTGCCGGATTCCATTCTATCGGACTGAATGTGTCACTTCCCCATGAACAGTCTCCCAACCCCTATATCTCCGAAGAACTTAATTTCGAATTCCATTATTTTTTCATGCGCAAATTATGGTTTCTATTCCACGCCAAGGCACTGATCTGTTTCCCGGGAGGATTCGGAACCATGGATGAATTGTTCGAGACCCTCACCCTGGTTCAAACCGAGAAAGTTCACAAGCAGAACCTTTCGATCATGCTCTACGACGGTGAATACTGGCGGGACCTGGTGAATTTCGACAAACTGGTGAAAATGGGCTTCATCTCAGCAAAGGATCTCAATCTTTTCCATTTTTTTGATTCTCCCGAAGCGGGTATGGCTTATCTACAGCCCAGGCTTTCACGCTGCATTGAAGCCTTCAACCTGAAAAAAAACGGTTCCCGGCCGCATACATTGCAAACCTCCCCCATCCTGCCGCCGGATGAGGAATGACGCAGATCCGGTACTTGACGCTGAAGCGGTGATCTGATAAAATTACGTTTCCGCATGGCCCCTTAGCTCAATTGGCAGAGCATCTGACTCTTAATCAGAGGGTTGAAGGTTCGATTCCTTCAGGGGTCATGTCCCCCCCTGTTTCAACCACTGGTTTTGTCCCGCTTCGCAGGCATGCGCCCGCCTGTGGAAAATTCAGATCTATCTGAATTTCGTTAAAGAACGAGGCTCGATCGCCGGCAATCTCCGGCTAATCGACAATGGCGCACAACCAGAGCAACAGCAGCCAGGCGAATAGAAGCGGCAACAACACGGCCAGTCCCCCGATCACAAGGGCATGCAGCGCTGAGCACACGCGTAGTCGCGGGGACGATGGTTGCTTCATGCCGCGATTCTGCTCAACTGGCGTTAGGATGTCAAGCAGTGGAACAGATCAATCCTGGATCGGGTTTCCCCTGTCCGGGAAAGGCCGCATACGGGCTTCGGATCGGGCGATTTCAAGAGCATGAATCAAGTCGGTGATCCAACGGTTCAGCGGCGCGTCCATTCCCAGCTCCGCCGCCGCAGACACGATTCCTCCGTTGATGAAGTCAACTTCGGTTGAACGGCCCTTGGCAATATCCTGATACATTGACGTGTAGTTGTCATTCTCGATAAAGCGGTTAAAGAATGCGATATCCATACCAAGTTCGTGTCCGGCGGCGGCAGCCACCGCCTGGCCTTCATCGAGCAACAACTGCTTTAATTCGTTCAGCCGCGTCTCCGCGATCAGGCGGTTGGAAGTCTGCAGCAGGGCGGAAATTGGATTCACGATGCTGTTCACCACCAGTTTACGCCACATATCGCGCTGGATATCGGGCGACATTTTCCCGTCCACGGGTGTGTTTTCGAATACATCGTGGAATTTTGTGTCCTGAAAACGGGAATCAAGGCGTACATTGCCACCCCAGAACTGAATGTGACCCGGAGCCGCGAAAGTGACTCCCATTCCCACGATTCCCACCAGAACCTGCTCAGGCGGCACGATTCCTTGCAACTGGCGCAACGCCAGTTCACGAATGCCGTAACCGTTCTGGATCAGCAACAATACCGAAGAAGAGTCCAGGCCGGGACGCAGGGTTTCCAGGGTGGCTTCCAGGTCATAGGCTTTGACGGCCACGATCACCAGGCTGTGGCCAAGAAACCCGGGAACGCTCTCCGTGGCCGTAAAGAAAACGCTTTCATCACGAATACCGCTGACCTTCAAACCGGATTCGCGGATTTTCTCTACATGGGACCTGCGCCCGATCGCGGTTACATCGAGATCGGGACGGTGACTGAACGCCATAGCCAGGGCGCTGCCCACTGCGCCCGCTCCCACAATGACAATCGATCGTTTACCTGCTGACATGTTTTTGTCTTCCCGGCTGGCGCAGTTCCCGGCCAGCGCATAAAAGAAAGAAAAACGGCCGCCCGCCGCAAAAGCTGCGGCCGGCGGCCGTTTTCAATGACGGCTCAGGTGTATTTTTCCGAATAGCGCTCCAATGAAGCGGCCATCTCATCCATGCTGTAGGCTTTCAGCGTGGTGGTTGAAAAATAGCCTGTTTTGCCCAGGGCCATGATGCCGGTCAGGGCATGATTGCCATCCGGCGCGTCAAAGACACACACATAGTCGATCTCGCCCATGGTTTTCCAGAAACCGTGGAATTTTCCACCGTTCTTTTCCATGTTCCGGGCGAAACTCTTGACAAATCCGGGGATAAGGTGAATTTCATCCATCCCTTTCGCGGTCATGGTCATTACCGCAATATACGTCTCCATGATAACCTCCTAGATCGTGCTCCCGGAGGTACCGGAAATTTGAGTATACCGCTTCTGCGCGCCCGGGTCAATGGGATCAGTCGTTGCAATTGTGAAATAGAAGTGGCATATTAGAATCATATTGGATTTCAGGAGGATAGTCATGACCGGAATCAAAAAAATTGAAGGCATCGGAGAGAAATTCACCAGCAAATTGAACACCATCGGCATTCGCACCATGAACCAGTTACTGGAAGAAGGCGCGACCCCCGCGGGACGTCGCAACCTGGAAAAAAACACCAGTATCAGCCCCAAGCTTATTCTGCGCTGGGTCAATATGGCGGACCTGTTCCGCATCAAGGGGATCGGCGAAGAGTATTCCGATCTGTTGGAAGCCGCCGGAGTGGATACGGTCCCGGAACTGGCGCAACGCAATGCTGAAAGCCTTTACGCCAAGATGAGCGAAGTCAACAAAACCAAAAAACTGGTGCGCCAGCTTCCCGGCGCCGGCCAGGTCGCCAAATGGATCGCTCAAGCCAAGAGCCTGAGCCGCAAAGTAAACTATTAATCAACTTTTTGTGAAAAGTGTTGACCGGCTGGCGCAAACCGCGCCAGCCGGTCATTTTCCCCCACATGCGATTGATGACCTGTTGCTTAAAACTGCCCCTTCGGGTGTGCAAACTGACGCCATCCTTGATGATTCAGGCTCCCATCGCCCTCACGCACGGCTTTTCAACAAAAGCTGTGGAAATCGACTTTTCTCCGGTATAAAGCGGCGATGAACACTCCGGGTTTCTTTTCCCTCGATGAATCGCAGCCGATACCTTATCACCCCTGCGATATCCCCGCGGGCGAGTGGGAGATTCAATGGCATTCACCCCATCCGCCGCAACGCCGCCCGATGCTCGACCTCTGGATACGGCTGGACCACTGGCGTCGCGAAACCTTCCCGCAGAAAAAAAGATTTCGCGTATGGATCCGGCCCGACAGTGAATCCAGCTTTTATGACGCAGCAGGGGATGAATTGCGGATCGTTTTGCCGGACAAGGCTGATGTGGCCGCATTGCGCGCGTCTTTAAAACCCCTTTTCATGCCTGCTTTGCAAATGCCGCTTCTGTCCGGCAGACGCATCCTGCTGGCAGTGCCGGTCATTTCCGGCGACAAACGCTGGGAGAGCATCGGTATCACCGCCTCTGACCTGATCCTGGGCTCATCCCTGAACCGCAACGGCTGGCGCGTATCCATCACCCACCCCCTCTTGCCCGCGGGTCCTTCCAGGGAAATGCTGGATCATTGTGACATTCTGGGCATTTCACTGTGCGAAGACCTCTTTCCCGCCCTGCGTACATGGGAACGGGCGCAGGAAGGCATCTTACCCCCCTGGATCGCCGTCGGCGGCCCGATGGTCACCCTGACTCCCCTGCCCGCCGCGGCCCATTTCCCCGCCGGCAATATCTGGATCCGCGGTGAGGGCGAAGGTTTGTTCCCCAGGGTATTGCATGCGCTTGCGTCCAAAGATAGCGGAATTCTGTACAACAGCGACGGAGTACTGGTCGTACGGCCGGGCCTGCTGCTGGCCTGGAATTTTGAACGGATCAACCGCCCCGGCTTGCCCGTGGAAGATGATTACGACTTCTCTTTCGTGTCTCCGGATGAGTGGCGGAAGGGGATTGAAATCAACCTGTCCCGCGGATGCCGTCGAACCTGCGTCTTCTGCTCCCGGGTCCAGGGAACAGTTCTGCGGCGCACACCGGAAAAAGCCGTTGCGCGCATGTTGCGGCGGATGCGCGAAGCCATGCCTTCCAGCAATGAAAACCGAGCCGCCGGCACGCTGAATATCAACGATGATGATATTCTCCAGGATGTGGATTACGCAGCGAAAATCCTGGAACATATCCGTCGCGAGGGATTCCGTTTATGGGGGATTCAGACTTCAATCGCTTCCGCCCTGGAAAACGGCAAGCCCCGCCGTGAAGTCATTGACCTGCTCTCGCGACGTGAATACTATGTGGACGATCCGCTGGTCTGGTTCGGGACCGATGCTTTTCTGCCCCGTCGCGGTAAAATTCTCGCCAAACTGGTGCCTGACACTTCACTGATGGAACAGCTTTTCGCGCAACTGCAGACCCATGAGATCCGCCACATGCACTACTGGATCATCAGCGATCATCTTTCCGGCTGGCTGGAGTTGACCGAGGAACTGCGCCTGGTTTCCCGCTGGCGCCATGTTTTCCCCCATTTCGACATTCTGCCGCACTCTCCCTTCCTCATCCCCTACCCCAGCACACCGTTGTTCAACTGGCTTTCACAATCAAGCTACAGGCAACAGATACGTGTTCGTGAGTGGTTGCGATCCGAGATCCCCTGTCTGAACTATCCCCTGGTGACACGGGTTGAATCACGGTTTGAAATGCTCAACATGATGCTGTCGGGTCATCCAGACGGCCACAATCCCCCGTTTCTCGACAGCCTGAATCGTCATGACCACCTGGCCGCTTTCGAAACCGCTCACTATTTTCTGCGCCAGGAACGCTTGCGCCTGGGCAATTCTCCGGAACCGCAGGCAGCCGCGGGAAATGAGCTGGGAAAAGCCCAGGAGGAACTGGAAGCAGCCATTCTGGAATACCGCACAAAAGAACATACGACGCGTTCGTCGTTTTCTGTAAGGGCAACATGACCGGGCAAGCGAAATTGATCGTATTTGAAGGCATTGACGGGTCCGGGAAAACCACGATTTCCCGGCGGCTTGCGACAGAGCTGGGGAAAACAATCCCGATCGTCTGGTTGCGTGAGCCCGGAGATTCCCGCTGGGGAAAAGAAATCCGTCGCCTCGCGCATCAGCATAGCGAGGTTTCCCCGCGCAGGCAACTCGAATTATTCATGAAAGACCGCCGCGAAAACGTGCGCCTGCGAATTCTTCCCGCGCTCCAATCCGGGCATAGCGTGATTCTGGATCGCTATTTCTATTCCACTGCCTGTTATCAGGGCGCCCGCGGATTGGAAATGGAGAAGATCCTGGAGGAAAACCGCCGCTTTGCGCCGGAAGCGGACCTGGTGATTCTGGTGGACCTGGACGTGGATACGGCTTTGGAACGGATCCAAGCCGGCCGTCCCGAATCCGCACCGCTTTTTGAAACTCGCGATTTTCTGCAGAAAGTCCGCTCAAACTACCTCAGCCTGAAAGGGAATCACATTCACGTCGTGGATGGCGGCCGGGACGCTGAAAGCGTATACCGGGAAGTGGAAGTCCTTGTGGCTCGGGAACTTGCAGAGTTGAAGGGAGAAGAAGTAAAAGAGTTTTAAAAGCTTTCTCTTTCGACTGTCCGTTGTTACAGCCCCATGAGCCGTCGGGCGGAACGTTCCACGCCGTCGGCATCGAGCTGGTATTGGGCCAGAAGTTCTGAACGGCTTGCCGTGGGCACGATGACTTCGGGCACGCCGAGGCTAAGCAGGTTGAGGTCTTTCAGTCCGTTTGCCAGGATGAGTTCCCGGATCAGGCCGGCAAAACCCCCGTTAATCACACCGTCCTCAAGGGTAATCACGTATTTGTGATCGCGCAAATGGTTGAGGATCGCCTCTTTGTCCAACGGTTTGATAAAACGCACATCTACGACGGTGGCTTCGACACCCGCGGTTGCCGATAACCGTTCAGCGGCCTCCAGGGCGTGGTATACCAGCGGCCCCACGCCGAGGAATAGCAAGTCTCTGCCTGCGCGCAATGTCTCGCACTTGCCCGGCAGGATATCACGGAACTGCTTTTCCATCTCAACTCCGCGTCCGGGTTCCTTGGGATAACGGATAAACACCGGGCAGGCGTATGTAAACGCTGAATGAATCAGGTGCTGCATTTCGTTTTCATCTCGCGGGGCCGCGAGAACCACGTTGGGAACCGGATGCAGCAGGGCGATATCGTAAATCCCCTGATGCGTTGGACCGTCACCGCTGACCAGGCCGGCACGGTCGATCCCTACTACAACCGGGATTTTCATCAGCGAGAGATCATGGGTGACCTGGTCAACCGCGCGTTGCAGAAACGTCGAGTAGACGCCGATGATGGGCTTGAGCCCCGCGAGCGAAAGGCCTCCGGCCATATCGAACATGTATTGCTCGGCAATGCCGACATCGTAAACCCGGTCCGGAAACTCCTGCTGGGCGAGATTCAAGCCGGTGCCTTCAGGCATGGCGGCGGTAATGGCCAGCACATCCGGATCTTCACGCATGATTTTTAAAACGGTCTGGCCGAACACGGTGGAATAGGAAGGCGGTGTGTGGGACTTGAGGAATTTTCCGTTGGCCACCTCGAAAGGCAGGGAAGAATGAAATGAACTGGGATTTTCTTCCGCGGGTTGGTATCCATGCCCCTTTTCACTGACTACGTGAAGCAGGACTGGAAAGTCGTATTTTTTGGCTTCGTTCAGTTCTTTTTCCAGTTCCGCCTGGTCATGCCCGTTGATCGGGCCGATATACTTGACGCCCAATTCATCAAACAACGACCCGGGAACCATCATCGTACGGATCAGGACTTCGATCTTGCGCGCCAGTTCAACCATGGGTTTGCCGATGCCGGGGATATTCTTCAGGATCGCCTGCACCAGTTCCTTCAGGCGAATATAGGGACGTCCGGATACCAGGTAGTTCAAGTGCTTGGAAATGCCCCCCACGTTGGGAGATATCGACATCTTGTTGTCATTCAGTACGATGATCAAGCGCGGCTTTACCTGGCCGATATGATTCAAGGCTTCCAGCGCCACCCCCCCGGTCAAGGCGCCGTCACCGATCACGGCCACGACGTGGTAATCTTTTTTCTGGCGGCTGCGCGCCAGGGCCATCCCGCTGGCGAATGCCAGCGAGGTCGAAGCATGTCCGGTATTGAGGGCATCGAACTCGCTCTCAAAGATATCCGGATAACCGCAAATACCGTCTTTCTTACGAATCGACTCGATGCGGTCACGGCGGCCGGTCACGATTTTATGTGTGTAACACTGATGTCCCACGTCCCAGATGATGCGATCTTCCGGGACGCGAAACACGCGGTGCAGCGCCAGGGTCAATTCCACGACCCCCAGGTTAGACGCCAGGTGGCCCCCGCTTTTGGAAACCACATTGATCAACAGCTCGCGGATTTCCGCGGCCAGCGCCGCCACTTCCTCTAAATCCATGGATTTCAAATCTTCAGGTCCGCAAATCCGTTCAAGTAGTGACATCAGTGTTCCCTGTAGACCATCATATGCATCAGGACCAGGAACGGGGAAAAAGTGATTCCCACTTTTTTCAACTCATCCATGGTAACCCGGAACAAGCGATCGATCTCCTGCCGCACGGAATCGATTCCGAAAAACAAAGCCGCATTGGGACTGCGGTTGGCGCTGTCTTTATGCAGCTTCTTGCCGACCAGTTCCTCGTCCCCCAGTACATCCAGCAGGTCATCCGCCAGTTGGAAAGCGGTACCGATCTCTTTGCCGGCCCGGTCAAGCGCCTGGATCCGTTCCGCGTCCAGGCCCATGAGTCGCCCTGTTCCCACCATGATACCGCGGATCAACTCGCCGGTTTTCAAGCGGTGAATTTCGCGAATGGCAGCGGGATCACCGCTGAACTCAAGGTCCAGGGCCTGGCCTCCGGCCATACCCTGCATCCCGATGCATTCGGTGATGAGTTGAATGAAATGGATGCGGGCTTCTGCGGAAAAGCCGGATTCAGAAGCGATTTTTTCAAACGCCATTGTCAGCAGGGTATCTCCGGCCAGCAAAGCGACGGCATCGTTGAAACGGCGATGCACGGTCGGCTGACCGCGCCGGTAATCATCATTATCCATCGAGGGGTGATCATCATGAATCAGCGAATACGTGTGGATGTATTCCATGGCCGTGGCCAAACCCATGAATTGTTGCGGATCCCCGCCCAGGGCCTCAGCCAGGGTCAGCATAATCATCGGGCGCAGCCGCTTTCCCTTGACTTCCAGCGCGTAGTGTACCGCCGCTTCCAGCGTTCCACGATCGGGATCAAGGTGTGCGGTTAAAGCCCGCTGAATGCGTTCCTCCATGGCGGAAAAGTAGGCCAGTGCGGCTTTCATCTCATGGTTGTCCATCCCGGGGATGCGGCTGTCAGGGTCACGATGATCAGGATGATGGGTAGGCATGGCGTCTAGGTTGTACCGGCACGAAATATATCGGGTTCGATAAAAATGCGGCGGATCTGGGGATACCGCTGGCGGATGTCGCGTTCAAATCCGTTGATCAGGTTGGAAATCTCCCGCGCGTTCAGCCTTTCGTTGAATTCCAGTTTAACGGCGAGCAGAATGTCTTCGGGTCCCAGATGGAGGCTGCGCAAAGCGATGACCCGGTTGACGCTGTCATCATCATGCAGAATATGGCGCACTCCCCCGATCACTTCGGGATCGGCCGCTTCCCCGACCAGCAGGGATTTGGTTTCAAGGGCCAGGAAAAATGCCACGGCGGCCAGAAGTACTCCGATCAGCACTGAAGCCAACGCGTCAAATACCAGCAACCCGGTCAACTGCTCCAGGATCAGGCATGCGGCAGCAATACACAAGCCGATCAACGCGGCCAGGTCTTCCATGAACACGACGATCAACTCGGATTTCTTGGTGCTGCGCAGATACCTGTACACGCTCCTGCCGCGGCGCTCTTTCTGTACCATGCGGCTGGCCTTCATGAACGCCGTGCCTTCGGCGATGATCGCTACTCCCAGGATGGCAAACGCATAATGGATCTGCTGGACCGGTACAGGGTTCATGAGCTTGTTGATCCCCTGCCAGATGGAATAGACAGAACCGGCCGTGAACAGGAGCATGGCCACGATAAAAGACCAGAAATAGAGCTCGCCGGAAAAGCCGAACGGATGGAGCTGATCCGGTTCCCGGCGGCCCTTGCGGATTCCCACCAGCAAGAGCACCTGGTTCATGGTGTCGGCAAGCGAATGAACCGTTTCCGCCAGAATCGCGGAAGACCGGGTCAAAAGAAAAACCAGGAATTTCACCAGGGCGATGATCAGATTGGCTCCGAAGGCAAACAGAACAACGGGGATGGATGAGTCCCTGGCTTTCATTTGCCCATTTTATAGCCTCATGCCCGGGGTGTCAACCGCGGCCTGCTTTGACGGCGTCCGTTCCGGGATGCTATAATGACTCGATTCAACCAGGAAAACCAATGCAAAAAAGACTGCGCGCGACTGCGTTTATTGTCCTGATTCTATTTGCCCTGCTGGTGATGCCGATCATGCGTTATCGCAAGGAAGCCAACCTGGCGTCATTGCCTTCGCGGTACGTCAAGGGAGTGTACGCATCCGCATTCAGCCGTGAACAGCTTCTTCTGCAGCAGGATTCGATCTGTCAGACGGCCAACGAACTGTCGCTGAACTTCGTTCTGCTGCACGTGTCAGAACCCGACACGTCGATCAGCACGGATACAGCCGCCTGGTGCCGGAACGCATTGATCATTGAATCCGCCAAACGTGTCGCGGATTATGACGTCCTCAACCTCTTTTTCCACCTGGAAAAGGTCCCCCTGCTTTCCCGCATGGTGATGGCCTCCCGTTATCTTTTCAACTCCAGTTACGCACTGCTCAGCGCAGTCGACGCGTCCGACAAGTCCCTGCCCCAATGGGACCAGGCCACGCTCCGCAGACAGAATCCGGGGATTTTCAACCTGGGGCCATGTGGAGGTTTTTCATTGCCCGGCTTCGCGAATGGCAAGCTGCCTTCCTTCCGCGCCAAGTGCGAAACCCTGACCGTGTACGCGCGCATCAAACGTGAATTGGTCAAAGATCCCCGCGAATCGATGTCGATTCTGCTTCAGGCGATCGCGGATGGACATTTCTTCAACGCCATTGAAGCCATTGCGCCGGCCAACGGGTTCGACGCCTGCTTTTTTCCCGCAAATGGGCCGGAAGTCGTACAAATGGGCGATATGGATCCCAGATACAAGGGCAAACTGCGGGTGAACACGCCCTTCACATTTCCCACTCAGGTTTTCCTGGTGCGCAATGGTGAACCGGTGGCCAACACGCCTCCCCGTCTGCAGAAACAGGTTATCTGGGACATTGACAAGCCCGGAGTCTACCGCGTGGAAGTCCGTGTGCCGCGCAACCGCTTTTCCCACCTGCCCTGGATCATCACCAATCCTTTTTACCTGGGAGATACTTCCGAGGAGCATGAAAACAACAAGTCGAACGGTTGAAGAGGTAAAAAGCAAAAAGAGTTGTAAAAGTTTTCACTATCGACTAACTGAATGTTGTCCTTCCGCCCCTCGCCGGGAACTGGAACCTTTTACCTTCTACGTTCTTCAGGGCGGTTCATGAAGCGCCTTTACTTTTCACTTTAGCCTTTTCACTTTTCACTGGCTGCCCGGCGCATTTTCCCAGTTCCTCTCTGTACAGCCGCTCCAACCGGGACAACATCTTTTCCAGAGAATACTCGGACGATACGAATACGCGCAACGCTTCACCCAGGTTGGACAGCACCCCGGGTTCACCCAGGATCTGCGCCAGTTTCTCCGCCAGGCTTTCGCAGCGATTGTTGCGAAACATCAGGCCGCGATCATGTTCCAGGATTTCCCGGTTGCCGCAGGCATCCGACGCCAGCACCGCGCACCCCCTCATGCCGGCCTCCAGCAAGGCGATCGGCAATCCTTCCCACCTGGAGGGCAATACCACCAGGTCACAGGCCGCCATCATGGCCATTACCGTCGCATGGCTGCAGTCGCCCGCAAAACGCAGGTTCCCGTCGACGCCCAGTTTCATGGCCATGCGTTGCATCTTGTGACGACGGGGGCCGTCACCGGCAAGCACGAAGACAATACGATCACGCAATGGATCCAGAGACGGATGCGCCAGCGCGCGAATCAGGATGTCATGACCCTTCTGGAATTCAAAACGGGCTGGAACCAGGGCGACCAGACCGTTTACCGGGCGCGCCATCCAGCGTGCGGCGGTATCCGCGCCATGCGCATCATCCGCGGGTGGAGCAATGCCGTTGGCGATGGTAACCACATTGTGCAAGCCGTATCGTTGCTGCATGTAGTCACGGTCTTCGCGGGAAACCGCCACCACCCGCCCGACTCGGCGCAGAAGCCGCTTTTCAAGGAACCTGCGCATGCGTCCCAAAATCCAGGCCTGGGGCGTCAGACGGAAATCGTATTGACGCACGTGCAATCCGTGCACAGTGACCACCGTGGGCGCGTCGTCGGATCGTGACGGAAAACAGAGCCAGCGCAGCAACGGTCGCAGATGGTGAAAATGGATCAAATCCGGCCTGATGGATTCAACTGCATGCGGCGCAGCCGGACCCGTCCGGGTTTCCAGGTTATCTAAAGCCATGAAGCGGCTGCGCGCGGGACCATCATGAGCGGCCATCACCACAAAGTCATGCTGCGGCATGCCCTCGCAGACACGGAAGATATGCTCCTGTCCGCCTCCAGTGATCCAACGATCGGTCAGGTGCAGGATTCTCAAACCTTTTTGTCTCCCCGCACCTTGCCGCGCCACTCGTCAAGCAGGTCAGACAGGGTCTGTTCCAACGAGTATCGCGGCGACAGGCCCATTTCTTTGTGCAGGATCGGGCAATCGCCTTTCAATTCGGGAATGTCCAGGGGGCGGAAACGTTCCGGCTTCACCTCGACACGGATGGGAACGCGGCTCAGCGACAACAAGGTGTCCAGGATTTGACCGATTTCAATCACCCGCCCGGACCCCAGGCGCATCAGGCGCCCGTTTTCGCCGTAGAAACCGGCCGCAGCGACATAGCGCGCCATATCCCTGACATCCGAGAAATCCCTGCGTGCAGACAGGTTTCCCACCTGAATCACAGGTGGCGCCAATTCGGCTTCTATCCGGGCCACCTGGCGGGCAAAATCGGATGCCACGAATTGCTCACCCTGCCCAGGACCCGTAAAATTGAAGGCCCGCACGGGAACCACGGTCAGATTGCCCTCGGCAATGAAAAGGGACGCCAGCATTTCCATGGCGGCCTTGGACAGGGCATATGGGCTGCGAATGAAAAGCTGCGGCCCTTCCGGGGTCTGTTGTACATCCAGTCCCGCAATTTCCGCGGAGCTCATGACCAGGACCCGGCTGTGCGGAACCGAGCGGACAAGAGCCTCCAGCAGATGCAGCGTGCCCATGAAATTCACCTCATAGGTCAACTGCTGATGCGTCCAGGAGAAACCCACGTTGGTGATCGCCGCCAGGTGAAACACCTGCTGGGGTTTCCAGGCGTCAATTGCCGAAAACAGGCTTTCGCGGTCCCGAATATCCAGATGACGGATTTCAACTCCCGGTATCACGTCATCTTCCACATCCGTGAGCCCGAAAAGACGGTATTGCGAGTCGCCGCCCAGCAGATCCACCAGGTGGCGCCCCAGAAATCCGGAACATCCCGTGATCAAGACTCTTTTCATGCTCACTCAGTCGGCCGGCTCATGAGCTCACTCACCATGCCCATGTTTCCCAGGGACACGCCGAAACGCAACTGGAAATCGTTTTCAGCCCCCCTGAGAAAGACCTTGAACTCACCCTGGAAGCGAATGCATTGGTAATCGTAAAACAGCATGATCGAACCGTAGCGGAATTTATTGAGCGTAAAATCGTAATCCAGCGCGGAGCGCAGCTTCAGGGGAAAATCAGGAAAATCAAACCCGAAGCTTCCACGTACCACGGTGCGGTTGAACACGTAATTGGAAACCATGTAGGGATTCTTGGAATAACTGAACGTCACCGCACCGAAAACCTGTTCGCGAGGGTCTTTAAACGAAAGGCTGACGTCGAAATTGCGAAAATCGCGGATGTAATGGTTATAGGCAGCGCGAAAATCCAGGGAAAGGCCCTCGACCGGACGGAAACGCACCTGGTTTTCCAATTCGGAAAACTTCGGGTACTCACCGTCGATCTGCAGAAATTTATTGGCTTCCGCCTCATCCAGATAATAATGCTGAGAGATGGTGTGGCGAAAAATTTCCCGGGCGGAATCATCCGAATCGCGCTTTTTCAGCAACAGCGAATGGCTGAGGGAAAAAGTCAGGCTGGAAAACGGCGGGAAATCGTAATTGTCCACGCGGATGAGACGTTCCAGGTCATCGGGATCCACCTGGTCCACGTACCGAAACATCACTTCAGGTTCAATCAGATGCTTGAGGCGGAATCGTTCGGCGGAAAAAACCCGGAAGAACCCGGGGCCTTTCAGACTGACCTGGGCCTGGTTGTAATAAAGGTGCAGGGATTCATCGACCACCTTGCGGTTAGCGGGATCAAGGCTCTTATCGTAAAAATTATGCCGCGACTCCAGGTTCACCGTCGTGGTAAACCAAGGCAGTTTCAGCAGGTTCAGCGTGTATCTGGGAACGACGTTGATCCGCCTGGATGTCACATCGGTCGCATATACGGGTTCACCCTCATAGGTGATACCGGAGCGTGCGATGCTCTCCAGCGAGAAACGCAACGATATGGTCCCGGGAAGCGGCCCCAATTCCTGCTGGTTCAGATTCAGGTCAATCCCCGGCATGGTTTTGAGAACGCGTGAGGAATTGTTGAAGGTGTAGTAGGTTTCATTGCGTGAAGCCTGGGCCGAGAAAGTGATGTTGCGATAGGAAGAACTCCAATGCAACGAATAGCCGAACCGGGTTTGCAGTACGGTATCGAAATTGTTGTTGAAAAGGCGTAGAAAATTGGGATCGCTGGGATGATCGGCTTTCAAAACCAGGCGGCTGTTCAGAAATCCCAGGTTAATCTGGTTATCCATATCGATATAGTAATCCGATCTGTTTTCGGTGTCGGCCGCATCCCCGGGCTTGAATTTCATCCAGTAGACATGAGCCCTCCCGGAAAGGGAAGGAAACAGGTAGCGCAACTCCGGACCGAATCCCCAACCGACCTTACTGAAATAGTCCACATTCAGGGTGAAATCGATATTGGGGCGGATATCCCAGAAAAACGCGTTTTGAATAAAGAAACCTCTTTGGCTGGAATTCCCCACTTGCGGAAATAAAAAACCCGTGGCGCGGCCGTCCGGGTCGAGCGGGTATTGCATGTAGGGAAGAAACATCACCGGGATTTTTTTTACCCGCAGCGTGACCGCTTTCATGTCGATATAGCGTTCTTTGACAATCTTGCCTTTGCGGCAGCGGATTTGCCAGCGCGGGACACGCTGGTTGCATGAGGTGAAAGTCATTCGATCAAACCGCATGGTTTCCTTATCCGTCATGCGCAGGTAATCGGCAAGGTAGGAAACCGATGGCGGCATCAATCCCTGGGCATCCTCCATCACCCCGGTCTGGTCATCCAGGTTGAAAACCAGTTTTGAGCCGCTGATCACCGACTCCTTGGAAGTCAAGGTCACGCGTCCCGTAACGATAAGGGTGCGTTGCTTCTGCTGGTATTTCACCGAGTCGGCGAAGATGCGGTAGGATTTCCAACTGACCTCGACGTGGCCATCATAATGCATACCATCATCGGTGATGCGGGTTTCATCAGCCAGAACGACCGGCCGGGAATCCTCCTGGGGTTGTGGAATCGGTTGCTTTGCTTTTTTCTTTTTCTTGTTGTTTTTGGCGGCAATTTGCTTTGGCTTTTCCTTTTTGACGCTGTATTCGCCGGCAGGATCGGCAATAGAGCCGCCTGCCACCGCAAAAGGAGAGAACAGAATACCGGCAAGCAATAACAAGACCGCGGATTTCATGAGCAATCAATTTACCACAGGTCCGCTCACGGAATCAATCTGCACCGACAAGATGCGGCCTGATTGACAGCTTCCCCCGGGTGGAATAGAATGGGTTGTGCAAAAAATTTCGCTTTCCGGCCTTCCCGGCTCCGGCGTCAGCGCATTGCTGGCGGAAACCCGAAAAATCCTCGGACTGAAACACCGCATAGAAACCCTTGACCCCGTTCGGGCCAGGAATCCCTTTGACGCTTCATCGCATTCCGGATTCATCAGTTGCTTTTTCGATTTTTCCACCCAGATCAACGAAGAGAACGTGCGTTCGATTTCGCATCCGGACCTTCTGGTCTGCAACCGTTCCATTCTCGATCACTGGGTGTTCTGGACCCGTGAAATGCGCAGCAAGACGCAGACCCCCCAACTGCTTCAGAAACATGAGCTGATTGCCCACCTGTCTACCTACTGGATGCCTTCCTATGACCGATTTTTTCTTGTCAGAGTTGATTTCTCCACATTGCGTGACCGTCTGAATCCCATCGCTTCCGGTGAATACTCCCTTGAGGACCTGCGTGAATACGACGAAGTCTACCAGCAGATCATCAGCGAAATGGGGCTCAAAGTGGTCGAAATCTGGAACAACGGATCCATTGACGAAACCACCCAGAAACTGGTTTCCGCTTTCAGTGATGCCTTGCCGACTCTTTGAATAATTTTCGCCACGAAAATACATTTTGTCAAAAATATGGCGACTATCTTTAAATTATGCTTGCTTTTTTGCCCACATCGTCCTAAAATGATCCATTACGATGCCCAAGAATCTTGATATCCGATTGGCCGGCTTCAACATCGACGCGGACCTGATGCAATCGCTTGATTCCGGGTCTACGCATACCCTGACACCGGAAACCCTCAGCGCCGCCTACGCGCGCATCAGCCGCAGCGCATTGTCGATTGACGAGCTTCGCCTCCAGGCACGGCGTGAAGTCGCCAGGGCCAGGCAATCCAATTCACGCATTATTTTCAGTATGGGGCATCATTCCATCGCGGAGCACGCTGTCTTCAACTTTGATATCATGGGTCTTTCCCGCCTGGCCATGGAAGAGATCGAAACCATGCGCCTGGTATCATTCACGGAAAAATCGCAACGCTACGTGCGCCTGAATCGGGACACCATGATTCCCGAGGAACTTTCCGCAACTCCGTTGCAAACGGAATTCGCCCGAATCACCTCTGAACAGAACCGCTTTTATGCCGATGCCCTGGAAATGATTGAAAATTATCTTTCCGCGCAGGCCGCCGCGAAGAAACTGGACAAAGCCTCGGCAAAACAGTTACGCAACCTGGCCAAGGAAGACGCCCGTTACGGGCTGCCACTGGCCACCCGCGGCCAACTCGGCATGACCATCAATGCGCGCAACCTGGAAGCCCTGCTCAGGCGGGCCGCCCTGAGCGGACTCCGCGAAGTTCGTGAATTCGGCCGCCGTTTGTATGAACTGGTCCAGCCTGTCGCGCCTTCGCTGATCCTGTTTCCCGATCCATCCAGCTTCGATCGAAAACTGGCCCATGCGTTATCCGGAATCTTTCCCGTCCCCGAACAAACCGCACCCTGTGACGATACCGCGCTTTTCTCGATGGTTGAAGCGCCGCGTTACGGAGATGACGTGGTTTTGAGCGCTTTTCTTTCCCGCATACACGGTATCAGCCGCAATTCAGCCGCCGGTCTAGTAAACAACCTGGATGCATCACAGAAACACAGCCTGTTTATGAAACTGTTTTCCGGGATGGAATTTTTCGATTCCGTCCCGCGCGAGTTCGAACTCCCCTTCTTTTCCTTTGACCTGGTGGTCAGCGCCAGCTGTTTCGCCCAATTGAAACGCCACCGCATGGCCACCCTTATCCCTTCAGCCTACGATCCCGGACTCGGATTCACCATGCCCGAAGTGTTTTCCCCCACCGGCCTGGCCGACCGCTTCCAGAAACTGATCGAAAATACCAACCGCATCCACAAGGAAATCTCGGCATCATTGCCCGCCCTATCTGCGTACGTGTTGACCAACGCGCATCGTCGTCGCGTGATCCTGAAGATGAATCTGAGGGAAATCTTCCATTTCGTGCGCCTGCGCGCCGATCAGCATGCCCAGTGGGATATCCGTAACCTGGCGCTCTGGATGAGCGGAAAGGTCCGCGAATCCATGCCCCTTGCCGCGTTGCTCTTGTGCGGCAAGAGCGATTTCGTCCATCAATACGAAAGTGTTTTTCATCAAAAACCGCAACACCAAATATAAGGAGAGTGATTCATGTCTGACAAATCGTTCAACGCCTTTGAAATGGCGCGGAAACAATTCGACACCGTGGCCGAGCAGCTCGGACTGGACAAGGGAACCCGGGATCTGCTGCGTACACCGCAGCGTGAATACCATTTCACCATTCCCGTGCGCATGGATGACGGCACCACCCAGGTTTTTCAAGGGTTCCGCGTTCAGCACAACGACGCCCGTGGCCCCAGCAAGGGCGGTATCCGCTTCCACCCCCAGGAAACCATTGACACCGTGCGTGCGCTGGCGACCTGGATGACCTGGAAATGCGCCGTTGTGGATATCCCGCTCGGCGGCGGCAAGGGCGGCGTAATCTGCGACCCCCACAACCTGTCCATGCGTGAACAGGAACAGATCTGCCGCGGCTGGGTCCGCCAGGTGGTTCGCAACGTGGGTCCCGTTCAGGACGTTCCCGCTCCGGATGTCATGACCAACGCCCAGCACATGGTCTGGATGATGGACGAATACGAAAAGATCATGGGCGGTAAATACCCCGGTTTCATCACCGGAAAACCAGTTGGGGTCGGTGGATCCCTGGGCCGCACCGAGGCGACCGGCTTCGGATTGATCTTTACGCTCCGGGAAGCCCTGAAAGAACTCGATATCGACATCAAGAACACCACCGCTTCTTTCCAGGGATTCGGTAATGTCGCCCAGTACGCCATCCAGCTGTATCACGAATACGGCGGCAAGACCATGTGCATCGCCTGCTGGGACCATGAAGACAAGAAGTCCTACTCGTACCGCAAACAGGGCGGCATCGATTTGGAAGAATTGCGCAGCATCACCAACAAGTTCGGTGATATCGACAAGGACACGGCCAGAAAGCATGGCTACGAGGTTCTGGATGGCGACGCCTGGATCGAACAGGATGTCGACATCCTGCTGCCCTGCGCCCTGGATAACCAGGTCAACAAGGAAAACGTGGGCAAGATCTCCAGCCGGGTCAAAGTCATGGCCGAAGGCGCCAACGGTCCGACCAATCCGGAAGCCGACGTGGTGCTCAAAGAGCGCGGCATCTACGTGATCCCCGATTTCCTCGCCAACGCCGGCGGTGTCACCTGCAGTTACTTTGAACAGGTCCAGTGCAACATGAACTACTTCTGGACCAAGGAAGAAGTACTGGCAAAACTCGACCAGATCATGTCCAAGGCCTATCATGAAGTCCATCGCCTGCACAAGCAGAAAAGCGTGTACATGCGTGACGCGGCCTATATGATCGCCATTCAACGCGTAGCGGAATCCTGCCGTATCCGCGGCTGGGTGTAACTTATTCCTCAAAGGCGGGGAGGTTTCCCTCCCCGCCTTTTTTTTTCTTTCATTGTTTCCCGATTGGTTTATAATCAAGAAACAATCGGAGGGGAAACAGATGTCCGAAGAGCTCCAACCATCCGGGAATCGTGCCGCCAAGCCGGAATGGCGCATCGTCATCGAACTATTGGAAAAAGTAGACCTGGTCCTGCTGAACCGCCTGCTGCGCCGCATGATCTATTACCTGTTCAAACGCAACGTCGATGAAATCACCGAAGTATTGAGACTGCTCGAACCTTCCTACTCTTCGGGAGATCCTTCGGATTCCCTGTACACAAATGTTCCCAATCCCAAAGTGGACATTCAATCATTGCGCCATTTCACCCACGAGATCTTCCAGATCGCGGAGGAGCACCTGCCCCAGGAAGAGATCACCCGTCAGATTCATTCATGGATGGCCCAGGAACGCAGCCGTTTCCTGGCCATCGCGGTCGAGAACATCAACATCTCCCTGATGGACATCCGCGAGACCATCGAACGTTTCATGAACATTCCCCGCGGTGAAAGCTACCTCTCGCCGGATGAGTTCATCAACATCCGCGTCGCCCTGATCAGGCGGTTCTTTTCCAACAACCTGAAGTACATCAACGTGGCCAAACACTACATCAAGGTCATCGATTTCTATGAAATCCTGGCCAAAACGGTCGGCCCCGGCAAAGGCAGCGGCAAACTGGGCGGAAAAAGTTCCGGACTGATCCTGGCCAGCCGCATCCTGGAAGCGGAGAAAACGAAGAACCCCGACCTGGGAAACGTGCGCATTCCCCGCAGCTGGTACATCACATCCGACACCATCATGGATTTCATTCACATCAACGCCCTGGAGGAAGTGATCTCGGTCAAATACCTGGAAAGCCATGAGGTACGCGCCGGTTACTCCTATCTGCAGCAATTGTTCAAGCACTCGTTTTTCCCTCCCGATATCATCAACCAGCTGGATTCCATACTGACCGATATCGGCGACAATCCCATTATCGTGCGCTCATCCAGCCTGCTGGAAGACAGTTTCGAGGCCGCCTTCTCGGGCAAGTACAAGAGCCTGTTCCTGTCGAACACGGGTCCCCGCTCCGAACGCGTCAGCCGCCTGCTGGACGCCATAGCCGAGATATTCGCCAGCACTTTCGGACCGGATCCCATCGAATACCGCAAAGAACGGGGGTTGCTCGATTTCCAGGAAGAGATGGGAATTTTGATCCAGGAAGTGGTCGGTACCCGCGTCGGCAAGTACTTCGCTCCCACCTATGCCGGAGTGGCGATCAGCCGCAACGAATTCCGCTGGTCACCGCGCATCGAACGCTGTGACGGCATGGTCCGCATGGTGATGGGACTGGGAACCCGCGCGGTTGACCGCGTGGGTGATGATTACACCTTTCTGGCTTCGCCGGGGAAACCGGGCTTGAAAGTCAACATCAAGTACGAAGACGTGATCAAGTACTCACAATCCAAAATCGATGTCCTGAACCTGGAAAGCAACCAGTTCGAAACGTTACCGATTGCAAAGTTCCTGGCCGACTTTGCCATGGAATTTCCCGGAGTGGAGAAAGTGGTGTCGATTGATCGCCAGGGGAACCTTGTCCCGCCCGTGGGTACGTTGCTGAACGTGGAAAAAAACGACCTGGTGGTCACTTTCCAGAATCTGACCGACAATTCGCGCTTTTTCCCTCAGATTCACGCGATATTGAACCTGCTCGAATCCGCGCTGGAAAGCCCGGTTGACGTAGAGTTCGCCTCGGACGGCAAGCACCTCTACATTCTGCAATGCCGTCCGCAATCCCAGGTACGCATTCATGCCGAAGTCCCTCTGCCCCGCGATGTTCCCGCGGATCGCCTGCTGTTTCGAGCCACGCGCTTCATTTCCCCCGGATCGCTGCCCCAGCTGCAATACATCGTTTACGTGGATCCCGCCGGCTATGCCGGGCTTTCGTCGGCTGAAGCCATGAAACAAACAGCCAAGACGGTCTCGCGCCTCAACCGCCTGCTTCCCCGCCGCAGTGTCATCCTTATCGGCCCCGGACGCTGGGGATCCCGCGGAGATATCCGCCTGGGAGTCCCCGTTTCCTACAGCGACATCAACAACACGGCCATGATTTCCGAACTGGCTGTAGTCAAAGACGGTTATGTACCTGAGCTTTCATTCGGCACCCACTTTTTCCAGGACCTGGTCGAAGCGGATATCAAATACCTTCCCCTCTATCCCCATGAACCGGACAATGCTTTCAACTTCGAATTATTCGCATCCGCACCCAACCACTTGACGCGCCTGATTTCTGAAGCCGCTGAACTGGAAAACGTGATCCGCGTCATCCATTGTGAAGACCTGGCACCCGGATCCGTTTTTACGGTTGCCATGGACAGTGAGCAGAGCGTGGCGGTGGGATTCATAAATGCAAAATAATTTTGCAAAAAGAGGTATCAGGTAGCCAGTGAAAAGTAGGAGCGGCCCCCTGTGGCCGCCCTGTAGAACGCAGAAGGTAGAAGGTTCCAGTTCCTGGCGAGGGGCGAGGGGCGATTGGGGTTCAACTTTGAGGCAGGGAAAAAAGAAGTTGAGATAGTTGAGGGTGGAAAGAAGAATTCAAACCCTGAATCCCAAGCAAAAAATCCCGCACAAATTCAAATGAACCAAGCCGAAGCGTGCTTGTCATTCAGATACCCTGTCATTTATTCGCTTCGCTCATGTCATTAGCTTGCTTCGCAAGCGTCATTGAACCGGGATGGCGAGAGGCGATTGGCGAGGGGCAAGTGGAGTTTACTTTTTGCGCCGGGAAAAAAGAATTTGAGATAGTTGAGAACGTTGAGGGAAGAAACACGGTTGCCTTATTCCTTCTTCTTTATTCCTTATTCCGGGTCTACCCGTAACCTTCTTCCCAACT
>DBFQ01000102.1 GCA_002294665.1 Candidatus Aminicenantes bacterium UBA876 | reverse complement strand
CCCCTGTTTCGGCTGCCGGCAACGGCGGTTCCGCTTACGGCTCTGAAACGGCGGCGGTTTCTACTTTCCTTATGAGCGAGGCGATAATGACCGAGAAGATCAAACAGTCTCTCAGGGAGTCGGCGGCGGCACGTTGGGCCGCCCTGGCCATTGTGTCGATCACCATGTTGTGCGGGTACTTCCTGACAGACGTCATGGCGCCACTGAAACCGATGCTCGAGAGCCAACTGCTCTGGACCAGCAGCGAATACGGATTTTTTACCAGCGCCTATGGCTGGTTCAACGTGTTTTTATTGATGCTCATCGTGGGGGGCATCATCCTGGACAAAATGGGTGTCCGCTTCACCGGGATCACCGCCGCCACCGTGATGGTCATCGGCGCGGGCATGAAATACTGGGCGATCAATGCGACCTTCCCCGAAGGCGCCACCCTTTTCGGCTGGAAACCCCAGGTCATGCTGGCAGCCATCGGTTTCGCCATATTCGGGGTCGGCGTGGAGGTCGCCGGAATCACCGTTTCCAAGACCATCGTGCGCTGGTTCAAGGGCAAGGAACTGGCCCTGGCCATGGGTCTCCAACTGGCCACCGCGCGAATGGGAACCGCGCTGGCACTGGTAATCAGCGCGCCCATCGCCGCCGCTTACGGCACACCGTCCGCGCCATTGCTGCTCGGCCTGATCATGCTCCTGGTCGGCCTGATCAGTTTTATCGTCTACGGTGTCATGGACCGCAAACTGGAAGCTTCCGAAGCTGAGGAACAGGCAAAAATCGACAGCGAAGAAGAGCCCTTCCGGATTTCCGATATCGGCCGCATCCTGACCAATCGCGGTTTCTGGTATATCGCGGCCCTTTGCCTGCTTTTTTACTCCGCGGTTTTTCCCTTCCTCAAGTACGCCAATGATCTGATGGTGCAGAAATACCATGTCAAGGCCACGCTGGCCGGACTCATTCCCGGCCTGTTGCCTTTCGGCAATATCTTCATGACCCCGCTTTTCGGACGCATGGTGGACCGCAAGGGCAAGGCAGCCTCGATCATGTTCCTCGGCTCCGCCATGCTGATCGTGGTCCACCTGCTCTTCGCGCTGCCGTTTTTCGACAACTGGATCTTCGCCCTGATTCTGATGGTAGTGCTGGGGGTGGCCTTTTCACTGGTCCCATCCGCCATGTGGCCATCCGTACCCAAACTGATTCCGGAAAAGCAATTGGGAACGGCTTTCGCGCTGATCTTCTACATCCAGAACTGGGGCTTGATGGGTGTGCCCGCCTTGATCGGCTGGATTCTGGACCGCTTCTGCGTGGTATCCAGAACCACGTTGGTCGACGGCACGGTGAACGTGGCCTACAACTATACCCTGCCCATGCTGGTGTTCATGAGTTTCGGCATCCTGGGTATGCTCTTTGCTTACCTGCTGAAAAGAGAAGACCGCCGCAAAGGATACGGCCTGGAACTGCCATCCAGCCACCGCAACACCTGAGCCGCTTACTGCCGACGGGACCGGTTCATTGCGCGTGCGCGCTGCGCGGGCATATAGGTTTCATTCGCCTTTCTTTTCCAGCCCCGTACCATGGCGCACGATCTCTCCCGTGACCAGGTAGATTACATCCTCGGCCATGTTGGTGGCATGGTCGCCGATCCGTTCCAGGCGTTTGGACACGTTCATGAATTGAATCAGGGTGTATGCCTTGTCCGGCTCTTTCCGGATCGCATCCAGGACCTGATCGCAGAATTCACGGTTCAGCTCATCAACGCGGTCATCTTCCGTCAATACCTCGTCGGCGACGGCTGCATCCATGCGGACCAGGGCATCGAGGCTGTTTTTCAACATGCCGCGCACGCGCGTGAACAACTCGGAGAAATCAAACGCGAAGGACCCGTTTCCCGCCTGGGCGATTTTGATGGCGTGCTTGGCGATATCGACACTGAGGTCGCCGATCCGCTCCAGGTCGTTGTTGATTTTCAAAACCGCTACGATGGTGCGCAGATCTCCCGCAACCGGTTGGTGCAGAGCCAGGATCTTCAGGCATTCCTCTTCGATGTCGATCTCTTCGCGGTCGATCACGTGATCCATCTCCACCACCTGGACGGCCAGGACGATGTCGTTCTGCTTGACGGCCTCGATGGCCAGCCGCAAACTCTCTTCCACCCGGGCGCTCAACGCAATCAAGCGCGGCATCAGGTTATCAATGGCTCGCCACAAATGCTTGCTCATGCTCTCCTCCCATCAGATCCGGGTTATCCGAAACGGCCGGTGATGTATTCCTCGGTTTTTTTCCGGCCCGGGTTGGTGAACAATTCCGATGTGGGCGCGAATTCCACCAGCACACCTTCGTAGAAAAAAGCCGTGTAATCCGATACCCGGGCCGCCTGCTGCATGTTGTGGGTCACGATAATGATCGTATACTGTCCCCGCAATTCACCGATCAAATCTTCGATATGGGCGGTGGCGCGGGGATCCAACGCCGATGTGGGTTCGTCCATAAGCAGGATGTCCGGATCCACCGCCAGGGCGCGGGCGATGCAGAGGCGCTGCTGCTGCCCGCCGGAAAGGCCCAGGGCGTTGTCGTTCATGCGGTCTTTCACTTCATCCCAGAGCGCGGCCCGCCTGAGGCTTTCCTCCACTAGGTCAAACAACTCGGCCCGGCGTTTCATGCTGTGCAGACGGGGTCCGTAGGCGATATTTTCGAAAATGCTCTTGGGGAAGGGGTTGGGCTTCTGAAAAACCATGCCGATCTGCTTGCGCAGAAGAACGGGATCGGTGTATTGCCCGTAAATGTTCTCATCCTTATAGAGCAGGCGTCCGCGGGTAAAACAGCTGGGAATCAGGTCGTTCATGCGGTTGATGCCCCGCAGGAAAGTGCTCTTGCCGCAACCCGAGGGTCCGATGATGGCCGTAACCTTCTGTCTCGGAATCGTTATGTCCACACTCTTGATCGCCTCGTTGGCCCCGTAGAAGATTGAAAAGCCCTCGGACCGAACGTGGCAGACTTCATTCTCAATGGCCAGGTTGTTTTTGTCCAATTGCTTTTCCGATAATACCAGGCGTTTTTCCAGATTCATCATCAGCCTCTCAACTTCTTGGATACCCGGGCACGCAGAATAATGGCCGCCAGGTTGAGCAGCAGGACCAGCAGAACCAGGGTAAAGACCATGCCGAACTGAACATGCCGGATTTCATCCACGGCTTCATGTTCCGTTGCCAGGTTGTAGATGTTCCACGGCAGGGCGGGCGTGGGCTGGTTCAGGGTTTCCAGCAGGCCCAGCGGTTTGCCTACGCTGACCGCGGCCGTAAAGATAATGGGCGCCGTCTCACCTGCGGCGCGCCCCATGCTGATCACGATACCGGTCAGGATACCGGGCAGGGCGGCAGGTAGAATGACACGGGCGACTGTATGGATACGGCTGGCCCCGAGGCTCAAAGACGCTTCCTTGTAGGTGCGGGGAACGGCCTTGATGGCTTCTTCGGACGCGCGGATGATGGTCGGCAGCACCAGTAGGGCCAGGGTCATGGAACCGGCCAGAACGCTTTTGCTGCTGGATATCTTCAGGGTATTGATAAAAAAGGCCAGGCCGAACAGGCCGAACACAATGCTCGGTACACCGGCAAGAGTGGAGATAAAGGTACGCAGCAGGCTGACCACTTTGCCCTGTGTGGCAAACTCAGTCAGGTATACGGCGGCGATCACGCCGATGGGAATGGCGAAAAGCATGGTTCCGAAAACCAGGTACAGGGTTCCCAGCATTTCCGGCCAGATTCCTCCGAAAAAATGGGCGTCATGGGACTCATCGAAAAGGAATCCCCAGTAAAGCGTCAGGCGCGGCCGAAGCATGCGCTCCAGATTGTTTTCCAGGTAGGGGAACAACGGTTCCAGAGCCGTACCCTTGAACGACGCGGCACGGGGCACTTCGACCTGTACGCCCATTTTGGTGGGGTCTGAGTAATCCCAGGTTTCCCTGTACAGAATGTGGTGCAGGGTTTCCCGGGCCTTGTCCCAGCGGGTTTTGCCAAAGCGATCGCGCATGAGCACGGGCACGGATTCTCCCGGACGCGGACCGAGCAAACGGTTGATCAGGTTGCGGATTTCGTCGAGTTCCGCATATAGTTCATCCCCATTGGCCACGTTTCCCGCATCCAGTTGCGCTTCAAATTCGGCCAGCATGCGATACACCGGCTCGCGGGCATCCTGCACCAGCCGGGTTTCCGCCTCAACGGCCTGGATGCTCCCACGCCCATGCAGGGAGTTGTCCAGGCGCCGGAATTCCGATGTGGCGCGAAACACAAAGGCCCCGATACCGCGGGCGAAAATGGGCGCCAGCACCATGATCAGGGCGGCGGAAAGCAGGAAGATGGACATGAACCCCATGCCTGTGAAGGATTTGTCCAGAACTTTGCGCGTCTGTAGTTTCACCGTCTAGATTCCCCACTTTTTTTTGCTGCGTGCCACCAGTATCTCGCTGATCAGGTTTGATAGAAAGGAAATAATCAGCAGGAAAAGCGCCATGGCGAACAGGACGTGGTAACGTGCGGAACCGGTCACGTGATCCGCTTCGCCCATGTCCCCGGCAATGGTGGCGGTCAGGGTGCGTATCGGTTGCAACACGTTAAACCATGGTTCAGGAATATGGGCGGAATTGCCGGACGCCATCCACACCACCATGGTTTCGCCGATGGCGCGCATCACGCCGAGGATAATGGCCGCGATAATGCCGGACCGCGCTGCGGGGATCACTACTTTCACCAGCGTCTCCGCCCGCGTTGCCCCCAGGGCGTAACTGCCTTCGCGCATTTCCCGGCCGACGGCCTGCAGCGAATCCTCGGCCACACTGGCGATGGTGGGCAGTGCCATGATGGCCAGGATGATGGAGACATTCAGGGCATTAGTGCCGCTCTCGATCTGCAGGGCCGATACCGATTGCCAGGCCCGGTGCAACAATATTCCGCTGCCGGCGCCCACCAGCAGCATGACAATCAGCCGGGCCGCCAGGGACTGGGCGCCCAGCAGGCGCTCGGGAAGGATGTCTCCGAGCACGTACATGAGGATCAGCGCCAGGGGCACGCCGGCCAGCCATACCCCCACTCCCAGCAGGTGGCCGCCGCTGCGCTGCAGCAACGGCGCGAAAATCACCAGGGCGAAAAACCCGTACGCCACCGAAGGGATGGCGGCAATAATCTCGATAACGGGTTTCACAATCTGGCGCACGGAAAAGGGCAGGATATCACTGAGACTGACTGCGGAAAAAACCGCCAGGGGCACGGCGATGGCGGCGGACAAGAAAGTGACCATGGCACTGCCGAAAATAATGGCGAGTACCCCGAATTCCGGCGGACTTCCTGAAGGATACCAGCGGATACTGAAAAAGAATTCCTTGATACCGCGCAATTGGAAAAACGGAAACGCGTCCTTGGCGATGAACAGGATGATAAACAATACAGCGAGGGTCGAAACGGATGTTACCAGGAACAGGGATCCCTCGATGGAAAAGGAAACCAGCCGCCGCAGGCGGCTGGTTCCCTTGCTGATCACGATACTTTTGGATTCTGATTGGGAAAGGTTCATGTTGTAACTATGTCGATACGCTGATCCGTGGCATGAGGTCCGGTTTCATGGCCCTGATTTGTACCGTGTTTATTCATACCATCGAAAGAACAACCGATCAATACTCGGTAACGGGAACGAACCCGATGCGCTTGACGATTTCCTGGCCCTTACGGGTCAGGTACAGGGTGATGAACTGGTAGAGGTGGCTGCCCATCTTGGGATAACCGTTGGTGGCCATGAAGAGGGGGCGGGCGATCGGATAGGTGCCCTTGGCGATGGTGCGCAGGGTGGGCATAACGCCGTTGACCTTGAGCGCCTTGACGGTGTTGTCAATGAAACCGAGTCCCACGTAACCGATGGCTGTGGGCGTACTCTGAACCCGGCTGCGGATCGCGCCGTTGCTGCCCAGGACTTCGGCGTTGCCGGCGATCTTTTCCTTGTTCATGACCAAACCTTCAAAAGTCTCGAAAGTGCCGCTGTTGGTATCACGGGTGATAAAGACAATGGGCTTGTCCGGGCCGCCCAGGGCTTTCCAGCTCTTGATCTTACCCAGGTAGATGTCCTTGATCTGCTCTTTGGTGATCTGGGTGATGGGGTTGGACGGGTGCACAACCATGGCGATGCCGTCCAGGGCAACCACGTGAAAAACGGGTTTAACGCCTTTCTCGACGGCGGCGCCGAATTCCTTGTCCTTCATGAAGCGGGACATGGCTCCCACGTGGCAGACGCTGTTGATCAGGCTCTTGGCGCCGTTGCCGGAACCGGACTCACTGACGGTGATGTTGACGTCCTTGTTCATGCCCATGTAGTACTCCGCGAAGGCCTTGGCGATGGGACCCACGGTCGTGGAACCGTCCACGACGATCTTGTCTTGCGCGAAAGTCGGGGTGACATTCAGAACCAGTAAGAGGGAAATCATAATCCCGATTATGGTTTTCATTAACTCCTCCTGTGGGGCGCCGGGTGGATTGGTTTTTGACTCAAAGCTGAGTCTCCCGCACCCGGGACCAGTATGCCACGCGGAAATAAACCGAAGATTAAATTCGTGTTAATATCCGGTTAACCCGTTCGGCTCGGCGCTCCCGGGGCCGTAAAAAACGCTCCGTTTGTCCGATTTTCAAAAAAAATCGTTTCCATACTTGAAAACCCGATTCCCATTGCCTAAAATATCCTTGCATAACGAATCTGCCGGGTGGAGGGGGACGGTTCTTTCTTCTGTCCGGCAACAGGACGTTTTTTTGCGCGGACGCAATATTTGCGTGATGATAAAATCAAACGAGGAGGAGTGATATGCGACGCCACAGATCAGCTTTCCTGATAATCGGTGTCCTGATCGTGTTTTCCGTGGCTTCCTTTGCCGCCACCAAGAACCTGTATCGCCTGGGGCACCGCCCCATGATCGCGACCGGTGTGGACAGCGAAGAGGCCTTGCGTGAATTCATTCAGAATCACGCGGAAGATATCAGGGCCGGTTTCACCTACGGCGGATTCAGCGACCTTTATGAACCATTCATGCAGCAGGTTGCCGTCAGTGAACTCAAAGCGGAATCCTTTCCCGCTTTTGATCCCAAAAGCGGTGAAACCCCCGTTCATGTCGATTGGATGATGTTCCGTTCTTCCGACGGCAACGTCAAAGTAGCCAGGGACCTGAACTGGAAGGTTCGCGTGGACGAAAAGGTGTACCGCTTTGTCATGGTTACCAACTGCCAGGATTACGACTTCATTATCCCCGCCAAATGCGCCAATATCACCTTGCTGGGTACCAAGGCTTCGCGCGCGATCTGCAATCTTCAGGTCTCTCCGGCCAAAGTCAAACTCGGCGAGCCCTTCACCGTGGACATGAGTGAATCGAAGTGCGTGGACAAACTGAAGGTGCGCGTACTGGCCGCGGACGGCAGCGTGGCAGCGGAAGGTGAAATGACCCCTGACAACCCGACCTGGGCGGTGAATCTGGAGAAATCCGGCGATTACACCGTAGAGGGTGTCCCCTTGAACGTGAACGGTGAAGAAGGCGCCGCCTGCTCCGCCAGTGTTCACGTCAATTTCCCGCCCGTCTGTGACCTGAAGATCAGCCCTCAGCGCGGCTATATCGGCAAGCCCTTTACCCTGGATGCTTCCGGATCCAGCGATCCGGATGGCGAAGTGACCGGAGCGGAATTCATCGTCAAAAACAAAGACGGCGAAGTCCTGGAAACAATTCCGGCGACCGCAGCACCCTTCACGGTAGAAAAAGTATTCAAGAAATCCGGCCGCTTCAACGTCACGGCCAAAGTGACGGATGACCTGGGCGATTTCGCCGACAATTGTGAATCCACGGTAGAAATCGAGAAACGTTTCTACGCCCTGGTGGAAGGCGGCCCGGGCCTGGCCCGCGGCACCTACAGCGGCTACCTTTTCGCCCGTTTCGGTTTCCTGTACATGCTGATCCCCGACGCCCTGGACCTGATCGTCAGCGCCGGCCCCGGCATCGCTTTGACGGGCGAACCCTTTAAGTCATTTTTCATGGGCGATGTGGTGCTTAACGCGAAGATCAACAAGTTCTTCCTCGGCGGCGGCCTGGCCTATACCAGCACCATCAAGGATTACGAATTCGATGAGAAACCCGACTGGACATCCGGGCTGAACCTGGTACTCCAGACCGGCATTGAAGTGATCCGCAAGTTCAATTCACGTGGATCGATCTTCCTGGAATTCCAGATGCCCATGCATGACAGCCTGAAACTCAAAGATTACCACCTCTTCCTGCTGGGCTTCCGGTACATCTTCTAAACCGGTAAAGCTTTTCCCGGCAGCATAACGGCCGACCGCCCCGCAACGGGGCGGTCGGCCGGTTCTTTCATTCCCCGGTTTCCCTTCACCCTCAAATCATCGTTTACTTGTGCGTCCGCGCCGCTTCCGGATTGGCCCGGACCGCGTTATATGGTAGATTGATTATCGCAATGGTGTTTGCCTTTGCGTCGAGGAGGTGGTTATGAAAAAAGTAGCGGTCGTGCTTTCCGGATGTGGTGTGCTTGACGGGGCGGAAATCCACGAAGCCGTACTGACCTTGCTGGCCCTGGATCGGCGGGATGCCGAAATCGCCGTCCTGGCTCCGGATATGCCGCAGATGCACGTGGTCAACCACCTGAGCGGCCAGGCTGTGGAAGGTCGGCGCAATGTGCTGATTGAAGCCGCGCGTATCGCCCGGGGCAAGATTTCCGACCTGGCGCAGGCGGATATCGCGGAATTCGACGCGGTTGTGTTTCCCGGAGGATTCGGCGTGGCCAAGAATCTCTGCGATTTCGCCGTGAAGGGCCCCGACTGCGACGTCCAGCCCGCGGTGGAGCGTTTTATCCGCTCGGCCCTGGATGCCGGCAAAGCCATGGGATTTATCTGCATCGCGCCAGCGTTGCTGGCCCGTGTGGCCGGTAGTCAAGGTCTGCATCCCCGCCTGACCATTGGCACCGATGCCGATACGGCGACGGCTGTTGAAAAAACGGGCGCTGTCCATGTCGCCGCCCAGGTCGGCGACGTGGTGATCGACGAGCGCCTGCGCATCGTTTCCACCCCCGCATACATGCTGGGCCAACGCATATCCGAAGTGGCCGTGGGAATCGATCGCCTGGTGGAAAAATTGCTGGAAATGGCCTGAGGTCAGGGCGCATGCGTTCCATTCGCGAGATATTCAAACCGGGATACGGTCCTTCTTCAAGCCATACGATCGGACCGGGACGAGCCGCACGCATTTTCCTTTCCCGCAACCCCCAGGCGCGGGCATTTCGCGTGACGCTTTTCGGCAGCCTCGCCGCAACCGGCAAGGGCCACGGAACCGACATCGTCTTGAAAAAAGAGTTTTCTCCCCATCCCGTGGACATCGCATGGAAGCCTGAAGAGGTCCTTCCCGCCCACCCGAACGGTATGCGGTTCCAGGTAGTCGATCCCCCGGAGCCCGACTCCTCGGCATGGACCGTATTCAGCGTCGGCGGCGGTGACCTGGAAGACGACGGCGGACCGGTCGATGTCAGCAATGATATCTACCCGGTATCCACTATGGACGGTATCCTCGACTGGTGCCGCCTGCGTGGAGCGCATCTCTGGGAATACGTTTTCGCCCACGAAGACCAGGATTTCCCCGGCTTTCTGGAAGAGATCCGCACGCGCATGACCGAGGCCGTATTGGCGGGATTGTGCCACGAAGGCTCCCTGCCCGGTCCCCTGCAGCTTCCACGCAAAGCCGCGGCCTATTTCACCCGCGCTCAGAGCAGTACCGGTGACTTGAAAAGCAAGGGCACGGTATTTTCCTACGCCCTGGCCGTCGCGGAAGAAAACGCCGCCGGCGGTCCAGTGGTTACGGCTCCAACCTGCGGGGCTTCGGGTGTCCTGCCCGCGATCCTGGTCTATGTTCAGGAACACAGGCGCCCGCCGCGGGAACGGATCCTCCGCGCGCTGGCGATCGCCGGGCTGGTCGGCAACCTGGTCAAAACCAACGGCTCCATTTCCGGCGCCGAAGTCGGGTGCCAGGGAGAGATCGGCACCGCCTGCGCCATGTCTGCCGCGGCCATGACGTACTTGTTGGGCGGATCCCCCCGCCAGGTGGAATATGCGGCGGAAATGGGCTTTGAACATTACCTGGGCCTCACCTGCGACCCAGTGGAAGGGTATGTGCAGATTCCCTGCATTGAACGCAACGCCTTTGCCGCGGATACCGCGCGCGAAAGCGCGGTTTTCGCTTATTTTTCCGACGGCACTCATCATATCAGCTTTGACCAGGTGGTCCAGGTCATGATGGAAACCGGCCGCGCCATGCAGTCGGAATACCGCGAAACCGGCCGCGGCGGCCTGGCCCGTCATTGGAAGCCCTGGGCGTAAAGAAAGTTGGAGAGTTGGAGAGTTGGAAAGTTGGAGAGTAGGANNTGGAAAGTTGGGGAGTTGGAGAGTTGGTTAGTTGGAAAGAAGGTGACAGGAAGGCAAGGAAACTTCAGGGACGCGTATCCCAAATTCGAAATCCCAAACAAATTCAAATAATCCAAATTCAAATGACCCAAACCGAATCGTTCGAGTCATTGGGATAAACCTGTCATTAACTCGCTACGCTCGTGCCATTCAGTCATTTGCTTGCCGCGCAAGCGTCATTTCTGGAGAGCTGGATAGTCAGGGCGGATAGTTCCAGTTCCTGGCGAGGGGCATAGGGCGGGAAGCCCGTCGCAATAAGGAATAATGAACAAAAAATTCAGGTGATTCCCGTGCCTTATTCCTATTGCCCCTCGCCACTAGCCTCTGTCCCGGGGCAGGCACGGGGGCCTGCCCCTACTTTCCACTTTCCACTTTTCACTTTTCACTTTTCACTTTTCACTTTTCACTTTTCACTTAAATTCAGAACCTCAGTGACAGGCAACTCAGTCCGCCATCGGCGCGACGGAACTCGGAAACATCGAGTTCGCGCACATGCAAACCCGCGCGGCTGAGCATTTCCCGGGTCGCGGGGAAACCGGCCGCGACCAGGACCACCCCGTTCAATGCCAGGCAATTGGCCGCATATGCTTCGCTCTGCGGCAGCACAAGGTGGCAGAATCCCGAAAAGGCGGTTTCCTGTGCCATGCCCGGAGTCAGCAGCAAGGTATTGCGGTCCACCAGTGATACATGGCTCTTTAAATGCAGGCCAGCCTGGACCGGCACGGCAACGGCGGAAAAGCCATACCGGAACACGATGGTGGAAAACTGTTGAAAGCCTTTCTGATTCGTGCGTTTGCTGATGCCGACAAAAAACCGGCGCCCCACGCGCAATACATCGCCTCCGTCGAGGGTACCCGGGGGACGAATCGCTTCCATTTCAAAATCCAACGCCCTCAGGTCGCGTTGCATGGCACCGACTTCTCCCCGCCGGGAACCGGCACCGGGATGGCACAATACCACGGCTTCATCCAACAACACCGCGGTATCTTCCACAAACACACTGTCCGGAAACGCTTCCAGCGGAGGCAACAGCGTAACCGCCAGTCCCGCCTCTTCCAGGGCATCCACGTATGCCACGTGCTGGATTCGGGCACGCTCGGGATCCGGTGAACCGAGCTCACCATCGGAAATGGCGCGGCATAACGAATTACCGGGAGTTCGCGCTACCGCCGAGGAAAAATCCAGCATGACTGGCTCTCCATTGAATGCGTCATTCTTTTTCCAGCAACCGGCTCTCCACCGCTTCGCGCCGCTGCCAGGGAAGCAGCAACAAGCGCAGCAGCAATGGGAAGAGCACCGCGGTAACCATCGCCGTCAATACCGCCGCGGTCGATTGCTGCCTGGTGAGAGTACCGGATTCCAGTCCGAATGCGGCCACCGCCACGAGCAGGGTCAGCGGAAACGCAAGGGCAACCGGCAAACCCAGCAGGGCACGAACCGACATGCTGGAAAACAACATGGGCAGCATGCCGATCATGCGGACCCCGAGCATGACCAGTATGATCAACCCCATTAATCGCAGCACCGCCGGGTCGACCAGCTCGCCGGGGTCGAAGCGCAACCCCACGTGAATGAAAAACAAGGGAATAAAAAAACCGTATGCCATACCGCCGATCTTTTCCATCACCCGGTGCCGTTGCTTGAAAACCAGCGCGAATACGGCCCCACCGATAAATGCGCCGATAATCGGCTCGAGATGCAGCAGGCTGGCCAGGGCGACAAATACGAAGAGGTTGACCAGGCTGTTGCGGATGCCGCGCTCGGCCAGGTCGTGTTTATCGGTGAACATTGCGGCCAGCGAAGGGAACCACCAGGTGAACAACTTGACCGCCCGGTGAACCAGGGTGGCCAGGACGACAAACAGGAAAATCTCGCCAAGATGAAGAAAGGATTCCACGGACCAACCGGAACGCTGGTGGATGGCGAAAACGGTAAAAGCCGCCAGGCTTAACAGTTCACCGATACTCCCCATTACCAGGTAGCGCTGCCCCAGGTCACGGCTGAGCAGTTTCATTTCGCGAAGAACAGGAAAAAGCAACCCCACCGCGGTGACAAAATAGACCAGCGAAAACATCGGGGCTTGCCCCAGGTTCAGTGCCAGCCACAATGAAAGCGCAATCATGATCAGGAACATGCCGATACCCAGCAGGATGTCCCGTCCGGAGATCTCCTTCAGTTTCTCAAAGTTGATTTCCAGCCCGGCCAGATACATCAGGATGATGAATCCAAGGTCGGCCAGAAAGTCCAGGATGACCGTGTTCCCGGGAGCCGCGCCGGCAATCGCGCCCAGCAACAGCCCATAAGCGATCTCCAGGACCGCGGTCGGCATGTGCAGTTTGCGGCTGATGAAAGGAACAATGGCGGCTCCCAGCGAAACCAGAAGCAGCAGCAGGGCTTCGGCTTCACTCACTCTCAGGCTCCTCCACGGGAATGATCAGCGTGGACGCCCGGACCCGCGCTGCGATCAGGTAGGGAACATTGGGCTGCATCAGGCTGTGCGGGCGATTGCGGTCACCCACGATAATCAACAGAGTCCGGCGTTCTTCCGCCAGGCGGCGACAGGTCACCTTGACCGGATTCCCCTCCAATGTCTCTATTTCAATGCGCTTACGCGTCAAGGATTCAAAATCCGAGATCAACTCCGAACGCAATTTCAAGGCATCGCTTTCATCCCGGCCACGCAATTCACGCGGCAACGTAACAAAAACGGCGCTGAAGGGAAGTGACATCAGCCGGGACAACTCGGAACCGCTCTCCAGCGCGAGCGCGGGGTCTGGACCGTTGAGTGAAACCAGGATCTTCTGGTAGGGGGCGCCGCCCCGGGGAACCAGCATCGGGCGGGGGCATTCACGATACGCCCGGCGCAGGCGCAGGGAAAACCGGCTTGCCGGGGGAACGACCAGCAGGCCCATTTCTTCCGTTTCTGCGAGGACTTCGCGGAAATCGTTCTTTACCGGGCCGATTTCCAGGTCACCGCTCATCTTTTTTACCTGCTCCACCAGCCCGGAATCCAGATGCTGATTGATGGGATACATCCGGATACGCAGCGAATGCGTATGCTCGTGCCAGTACAGCAATTCTTCAAGATGGGGCGACAGGCCTTCCTCCAGCGGAGAGATAATGTGGCGGCCGTACTGCCGGGGAAACTGCGGCGTACCCTGGGTCAGAAGCGAAGCCACGCTTTCCAGGACCGTGGGTTCCCCCACCAGGATGACACGGTCTTCCATTTGCAGGCGGCAATTTCCCGTGGGCAGGATCAGGCGTCCGTCCCGGTACAGGGCGGCAATGCGCCATTGGGTCGGCCTCAGGCTGCTCAGGCGACGCTGCACCAGGTGTGAGCGCGCGCGCACACACACTTCCACCAGTTCACCCGTACCCAGGCCGATATGGGCGGCACGAAACACATGCTTATCCAGTCGCCTCAGGATGTATTGCATCCCCAACTCCAGGGGATTGATCACCATCACATCCTTGCCCCGGTATTTCTCCACATGCTCCTGTCGCAATACCAGGATCATGACGGGTACGGCGCTGTTGCAATCATCACGCAACAAGCGCAGCATCTCCAGGTTGACTTCCGGCGATGGAATGGTTGATATCACGTGTTTCACGGAATCCGCGTCCAGTTCTTTCCAGGTCAGACGGCTGGTAATGTCCCCGCGCACGGTGCGGATTTCCGGCAGTTCCCGTTGCGCGTCTTCCAGGCGCTGCGGATCACGGTCCACCAGGATCAGGCGATGCTGCTGCGACAACGAGCCCAGCAGATCGGCGTCAAAAAATTCCAGGCCGGCGACTACGATGCTCTTTTCATCCAGATTGCTCATCTTGTACTTACTCGCTCGGAAGTCATTACCGCGATTATAGCAGACCCGCGTACCCGATTGCACCAAAGCAACCTCCAACCGCTTGCCGGCAACCCTTCCTTATGTTATAATTTAACTTAAAACCAACAGGAGAAATCATCATGGACATGCGCATCCACTTCCCCGGCGGCAAGCGCGTCACCGCCGAATACAACGGATTTTCCATTGCCACGGATCAACCGCTCGGCGGCGGCGGCGAAGGCTCCGCTCCCGCCCCCTTTGACTTGTTCCTGGCCTCGCTGGGCACCTGCGCCGGTATCTACGTACTGCAGTTCCTGCGTCAGCGCGACCTGGAAACCGAAGGCCTGGAAATCATCCAGCACCACAAGTGGAATCCACAAACCGGCCGCCTGGACCAGGTGACGCTCACCATCCATCTGCCTGAGGGTTTTCCGGAACGCTACCGCAAGGCGATCGTGCAGGCCGCCGGGTTGTGCGCCGTCAAAAAACACCTGGAAACTCCACCGCAATTCCGGATCGAAACCGCCTGAAGCGCTCCTGTTCCCGCAAATTCAGGAATTGTTTCCGTTGCCGCTTTCCAGTTGAAGCAATTCCAGTAATTCAGTCACGGAAGGGCTTTTGCGTACCAACTCCTCCTTGCGCCGGCGCGGCATCTGCTTGATGCGGGCTTCAGCCTGCAATGCCAGTGAGCGCTCTCCCAGGCAAGCCTTGTAGACCAGTTCCAGGCATGTGAATCCGCGGGTGAAGCGGGCTCCCCGGGGCGATCCCGCGGCATGCTCCGCCAGGCGTCGTGCCACATCGCATGTGATGCCGGTGTAGAGGAATTTGCCGTCACAGCGCAACATGTACACGCTCCAATCCGCGGTCGGTGATTTTTTTAACCCTGAGGCGGCGATATGACTCTCCCGACCGGATCTCTCCGGTTCAATATGTTTTCGGGTATACCCCTTCCTATTATGCATGCCAAGCGCGCGCTTGTCATCTGGAAAAACATGCGCCCGGCTTTTTGCCCGCTTCGGACAATCCGGCGGATTTTTAAAATAATTTGACTTTTTTTTCCGCATCTGTTTGCATGTAAACACGTGGCCTGCTCATCGAAGTGAGAGGAGGAGATAGATGAAACTGAATGCACCCAAGAAGATTGTGTGGTGGATTTCCGTCATTCTGGCCGTGGTCAGCATCGTGAGCATCTTCGTGGTCATCCCGTTTGTGACCGTCTATGCTTTCTGGATCATGGCCGTGGCCTGGCTGCTGCTGTTTTTGGGCACCTGGCTGAAAGGCTTCTAGGCGTCCTCATGAGGCCGCCCGGGGTTTCTCCCGGGCGGCTTTGCCTGCTTTCCCCGCCGCCCGCTGCGAGCGGCTGCGCCACGATTCCCCGCAGGGGAAAATCAGCGGCCAGGCGCTCGACATGCACCGTGTAGCCACAGGTCCGCAAACGGTTTACGGCCTGGTCGCAGCCGCTCCGGTAATTCACTATTCCAGTTCCCGGCCCGAACGCCGGCACCAGCGCCAGGCTGGTCTTCATCCGGATCCCCTTTTCCAGGATCCGTTCAAGCAGGTTCCCCCGCGCCGCGTTATCCCTGGGTTTTACGGCGATCCACATCCACTCCGTTCCACCGGGTAATTGAAAATCATCAAAATCACGACACAGCGGATGTACTTCCGCCCCGGCGTAAATGGCCATTCTGCGGGCCAGTCGGACCATTTCCGCGGATACATCAAAAGCGATGACTTCCTTTGCGCCCAGGCGGGCGGCAACAATCGCCGGTATGGCCGCGCCGCAACCGATTTCGACGCATCGATACACCGGATTCCGGAAAGCGCTGGCGGCCAGGCGCGCGTCCGCATCCATCAACCTCCCGACCCAATCCGCAGGGATCGGCCGCTTCAGGTGATCCTCCAGCCACAGGCGGTAAATCCGCAGCAGGCCGGCCCATTTCTCTGGAAAGAGCGTGGCCATCAGCGACATGCGATCACCGCCGTAGAATGGATTTTTCGTGGTCCCCCAGGCGCGCCAGCAAAACAAAGACTGCGAACGTGATGACCCCGGAGAGGCTCAGCAACAACGTCAATCCGCCCGCGGAAATTCCTTCCCGCAGCACGCGGAAAGATTGGAAACGCGAGCAGGAAGCCACCATCAAAATGATCAGCAGCGCAACCGTGAACCGTCCCACGCGCGAGAACCAGACCAGGAAAACCGTCAGGCCGACCAGACCGAAAACGGCTGCACCGACGGCAAAGAATTGAAGCACCGGCCACGCTCCCTGCGGCCGCAAACCGGGGAAACAGATCAGCGAAAACAGCGATGCCGGCAGCAACGCCGCCAGCGTGATCATCACCGACTTTCCCAGCACGATATCGATTATCGAATAACCGTATGCGAAATAGGTTTCCTGTTTGTCCTGCATGGATTCGCTGTACACATACGGGGGCATCAGCATGACAGTGATCACAACGGCTGTCTGGATCAGGAATGCGGGCCAGAACAGGTTTCGCAGCGAATTAAAAGCCGCCAGTCCGGATTCGACCTGACGCAGGGCGAACCAGGCCAGCAGGAAATACATGCCATAGATTCCCAGAAGCATGAACCACCGGTTCCCGGTGCTGCGCAAGTCCTTGACCAGAATGTGTCTGAAGCGAAACATGCGTTTATTCATGTTCGTCCTCCTTTGAAGCACCGACCAATTCAATGAATCTGGACTCGAGGTCGCCCCCCCGCAGATCCCGGCTCGGGTCTCCCTCCCAGATCACTCTGCCATGCTGCAGAATGCAGACTCGATCTGCCAGTTTTTCCACTTCTCCCAATAGATGGCTGGTCAGCAACAAGGTCATTCCCGATTCCACGCGCCGCCGCAATATTTTTCTCACATCGACCTTTCCCAAAGGATCCAGGTTTGCGGTCGGTTCATCCAGGAAAAGAATATCCGGTTTTTCCAAAAGGGCGCGAACCAGGTCGGCTTTCTGCATCAGCCCGCGGGAAAATGTTCCCACACGGGCATCGCGGTGGCTGCCCAGGCCGAATTCCGCCTGCAATTCATTCAATTCACGATCCCTTGCCGCTTGCTTTTTCGAGGAAAGAAAAAAACGGCAATTCTGTCTCAGCGTCAAATCAGCAAAGAGGCAGGAGGAATGAAACACAAACGCACATCTTTCGAGCGGCGCGTTCACCTGTACCCGCCCCCGATCCGCTGCAAGCAAGCCCAGTAGAACGCGGATCAGCGTGGTTTTCCCCGCTCCGTTCGGCCCGCATATGGCCATAGCCCTGCCTTTCGGCACCGACAGGGTGATATCCTGCAATACCTGTTTTCCGGCTATTTTTTTGCCCAGGTTCTCTATGCGTATGGCTGCAGGATGGTCTGAATCCATTTCCGGTTTTCGACTTTCCATCGGCAATCCTCCCTGGCGCGTCCGGCCCGCAACGCGCGGACAATACAATTCATGCAATAGGAAAGATGTGGACAATCCCCGCATACCTCCTGCTTGGGGCCCGGCAGGTGATGATAGGCACGCGCTTTCCGCTGGCATGCAGCGCTTTCCATGTCTCTCCAATAACCCAGGCACAATTCCTCAGCGGGAATCATGGGACAGGGTTTCACCCGCCCCCGGCAATCGACCGTCACGGCGCGGTGACCGCCGCCGCAATTGAACATGGTCGCAAAATCTCCTCCGGAGAGTTCCATCTCACGCGCAAAAAAACCGGCATATCGCGAGCGCAAATCCGTCATGCGCTCATTCAGGCGTTGATGGTCCACCGGGCTGAATGCCTTGACGGTGTGGATCCCCCGACCGAAGTCGATGCTGGGGTGAGCGATAAAAGAATCGGCTCCCAGGTCCATGGCCAGTAACAATGTCGGTTCCATGGCATCGATTTTTTCCGGCGAATCAACGACCATGCCCACGCGCAGTACAATGCCGAAGTCCTTGACGCGGCGAATGGCGTTCACTTCCATTTCGAAGCTGCCGGTCACCCCTGTCGTGGCCTCAACCATCTCCGCTGTATGACCATCCAGGCAAACCTGGACCGCGGACATGCAGGGGCCGCCGGCAATCCGTTCCAGATGGCTTTCCCGCAAGAGGCTGCCGTTGGTAATCAATCCCAGTAATTCATAATTCTCCATGATGAAGGCCGTGATTTCATTGAAGCGGGGATGCAGTAGAGGCTCACCCCCGGTTAATTCAATCCCGACCGCGTTTCTTTCAAGGAAATAGGCCAGGATCTCCATGGGATCCTGTAAAAACCCGCTTTTCCGGCTGGAGGCGTTCTGATAACAATAGCGGCAATGGAAATTGCACTGCTCGGTCAATTCCAGGCTGACGACCTGGGGAAAAATTTTCTCCGCGGACCCGCCGATATCCGGACTGGCCGGCCCGGGCGCCGGCATGCATTCCAACACATCCATACGGTCGAGTTGCTCAACAAAATTCAGAATGTTGTCGACCGAGCGGATCTCCGGAGTTTTCCCCAGCAAATCATGCACAATGCTCTCTAAACAATCCCGGCCGCAGCAACGGTTGAGCAACTCTCCCGCATCACGGTTCACGGTGAACGCGCGGAACCTTCCCCCGCGGGAAGACACGCGGGAACTCTCGCCATGATGGCGCAAGCGCACATCATTTCGCAGAACTGGATATCGATTCAACATACTCTCCCTCCTTGAAGTGACAGGGGGGCGCCGGCAGGCGCCCCCCCGGCCCGCTTATTTCGTCAGCAGAAAAAGCAGGCAGTCCGCACAGGTCGCGGCTTCGGAAGTGGGAATGATCCCTCCCGGGCAAAGTGAGCACGCGCCGCAGGTTCCGCAGACGCCGCAACTGGCGGTCACCACAATCCTCGGATCAAACATGGTCCCCCCCTTGACTTGGATTTCAATTCCAGGCAGTCGGCCTGAA
>DBFQ01000084.1 GCA_002294665.1 Candidatus Aminicenantes bacterium UBA876 | reverse complement strand
AATCCCCGTAGCGCTGCCAACCCCTTTTTGTTCAAATTCAAATTCATTTGCGAAATTCTAAATCATTCATCTGTGAATCCATACGGGGATGAGAACCCCGCGTGTCGGGTTCGACTGATTTGAGAGCTTCAAATCAGGACGGCGAGCGAAGGCGAGACGCCCGCAGGGTGAGCGGCCGCAGCCGCTCATCAATCCCCGTAGCGCTGCCACCTCATCTATTTATTTACTTCAAATCATTTGCTTGAACCCTGAATGCCTCGTATACGAATCCATACGGGGATGAGAACCCCGCGTGTCGGGTTCGACTGATTTGAGAACTTCAAATCAGGACGGCGAGCGAAGGCGAGACGCCCGCAGGGTGAGCGGCCGCAGCCGCTCATCAATCCCCGTAAGCGAGTGAAACGAGCGTGGGAAGCATCGCCCGGATGCTTCCCTGCGCTGCCACCTCATCTATTTATTTACTTCAAATCATTTGCTTGAACCCTGAATGCCTCGTATACGAATCCATACGGGGATGAGAACCCCGTGTGTCCTGGATGGGGAAAATGAGTTGAGGAAGTTGAAGAAGTTGAGGGAGGATGAAGCGTTAGATGTGTAAAGTAAAAACCGGTGATGGTACGAGGGAGCGCTTGTGATGACGAACCTTCCAGGGCGGTGATGGCACAAAAGGGTACGAGTGATGAGGTTATCCTTTTGAGTTGACTGGGTTTGCCACAGCCAACTCCCTCAACTTAAATGCAGTAGGGCGGAACTCCAGGCTCTGCAGGACGGAACAAAGGCGAAATGCAGGGCGAGACATCAGGCTCCTGAAGGGGGAGACGTCCTACCGTACCGAAAAGGATCGCCCTGCAGATCACTGGAGAAACGTCCTGCAGCACTTCCNNAGGTAGGTGATCAGCAATACGGTGAGCAGCTGGATGAGAAAGAAGGGGATCACGTTGCGGTAAATGCGCGCAAGCGGTTCGTTAAACCGGTAAGATGCCAGAAACAGGTTCAGTCCGACCGGTGGTGTCAGGTAGCCCAGTTCCATATTGGCCAGGAAAATGATTCCCAGGTGGACGGGATGGATGCCGAACAACTCTCCCAGAGGCAGGATCAGGGGCACGACCACCATGATGGCGGAAAAGATGTCCATCAGACATCCGGTTGCCAGGAGGACGATGTTCAGAATCAGCAGAAACACGTATTTTGAGCCGATGTGGGCTTCCACCCAATGGGTCAGCGCCAGCGGTACTTCGGCATCCACGATGTAATATGAGAGGCCCTTGGCCAGAGCCAGAATGATCAGTACGCCGCCGATGATGGGGAGACTCTTTTCCAGTACCCGGCCCAGGTCACGGATTCTCAGGTCACGGTGGATGAGAAATTCCAGTACAAAAGCGTATACCACTGCCAGCGCACTGCTTTCGACCAGGGTGGTCAAACCGCCGAAAAAGGCAAGCAGGATCGCCACCGGCAGGAGTATTTCACCCAGGGAGACACCAACCGCGCGCAGGGCCGGTTTCAGCGCAAAACGTTCCCGGGGAACATGATTCCTTCGCGCGTAGACGATACCGAATACCGCCAGCGCGGATATCATGACCACACCGGGAATGATGCCTCCGACAAACATGTCACGGATACTGACGCCGGCGGCGACTCCGTAGATAATGATGGGAAGACTGGGGGGGAACAAGAGTCCCACACTTCCCGAGGCGGTTAACAGCCCTTGGTTGAAGCGCTTGCCATAACCGCCCTGATTCAAGACATAGGCGAGCAAGGCTCCAAGGGCGAGGATGGTGACTCCCGAGGCCCCGGTGAATGTCGTGAAAAATGAACAGACCAGTACGCTCATCAATGCCAGACCGCCGGGTATCCAGGAGAAAAGCGACTGAAACAATTGTACCAGGCGCTCCCCGGCGCGGCTTTCAGAAAGAATAAAACCAGCGATGGTGAACAGGGGGATGGCCGGCAGGGAATGGCTGATCAACATCGCATAGGCTTCGTTGGGGATGACCTCGAGGGGCTGGCCGGCCTGGGCGAACAGCAATGTGGCGATTCCTCCCAGCACAATGAAGATGGGGGCACCGTAAAGGGCCGCAAGGATCAGGAGCAGGACCAGGGGCAACGTCAATGCATCGACAATGGGAGATACCATTTGAGCCAATTGGCTGAAAAAACCGGTCTGGGTTCCCAGCAACGTATTGATCGCATTACCGGCCTCCATGGCCGCGATCAATGTCCCGGTGATAACGGCAAGCAGAACGGCGACCGGTCTGAGTCGTTTCCCCGGGATATGTCCGCCATGCCTCACGGCCATGACGGCAAATCCCAGCGGCATGACCATGATGGGGATCCAGATCGGTAATGGGCCGATACGCTGGCCGGGAGCGAATCCATTGAATGCGAATGAGATGGATGCCCAGGAAAAGACGGTTAAAAAGGTGACGGAGATGCAATGGACGAAGGTGTCTGCGACGCGTTTTGATGTCTCGCTCAGGTGAAAATTCAAAGACAGCGCCAGGTGGCGGTTCTTGCGGGCGGTGATCATGCCGCCGAGAAACGTGGTGGCCAGGACCAGGTGGTGGGTATACAGGCCGGAATTGGCTACCCCGCTGTGAAAGAACTTGCGCACCAGGACTTCCAGGGAGGGGAAAAGCGCCAGCAGCGCCACAGAGATGTAGGCCGTCGCGTTTTCCGCTTTCAGAAGCAATGTACGCCGATCAAGCCCCGGCATTTTTTTTCCTGATCCCCTTCAGAATGGAGGTAAACTTCTGATAGATCTCGCGCGAAAACGCCTTGCCGATCAAGACATTCATGCCTTTCTCCGCTGTTTCTTCCCATACGTGGGCATCTTCCGGGTTCACGTGGTGAAGGATAAGGCCGTGTTTTTTCATGGTCTCGAGGGCTTCCTTTTCCAAGCGGATCGTATCCTCGTACAGGCGGTCCGACATCTCCCGCGCGCGTTGCATCATGGGCGCGTGAAATTCCCGGGGAATCTGTTTCCAGATCCTGTCACTGATGACGATGGCTCCGACCAGGGGAGCGACCTTCAGATCACACATGTGGGGTGCCTGTGAGAAATACTGCCCGGAAGCGGCCAGCATGGGAGGCAGGTAAAAAGAATCCACCATGCCGCTCTGCAAGGCCATCATCAGGTCTTTCAGATCATTGGGAATGACGCGGAATCCGGCCACTTTCCAGGCCTGGGCCAGCAGCGGTTCTCCGGTTACAAACGAGATCCGCTGATTACGCATGTCTTCCGGTGTACGAATGGGGCTCTTGGAAAAGAAATTGACCCAGCCGGAAGTGGACCAGATGACGACTTTAAAACCTTTTGTTTCGATTCCGGATTCGAATTCCGGCTTGAGCTGGTCCAGCACCTGCGCCAACTCGTGATCGTTGCGAATGGCGAACGGAATATTCAGTACGTAAATATCCTCGTAGATCTTTTTCAATCCGCGGTTGCTGAGTGCGGCCCCGCCGAGGATTCCCATGCGCACCTTGCGGATCATGTCATCTTCGTTCCCGGCGATTTCTCCCGGGTAGAGCTTGATTTCCACCTTACCGGCCGTGATCTGCTGCCAATCACGGCTCAATTCCTGCAGGGCCTTGCCCCAAGGGGAGCGTTCAGGAGCGATGGTGCCGATCTTGATGGTCACTCCCGGAAGTGAGGCCGCCAGAAACAACAGAAAGATCAACGGAAAAGCCAGATGCAGATATCTTTTTTTCATCACCAATTCTCCTTTTATTCATTTCCCCGGGTGGGATCGACCCCGACTGGATCGCTTGATTCGAGGAAAAAGTCTTCGACGTGGTTCAGCAACCAGCGGGCTCGGCGTTGATTGAGCACGGTGATCAGGCGGTTGTCGGGGTCCGCGTCCGGATCGATCTCCAACGCCTGATTCAGTAATTCCCTGAATTCCCGGACTTGTTGCTGTTTAACCGAAACCGTTGTGGCAAGGGCGAGGAAAGGGGCGGTGGAACGTTTTTTTGAAACCTCGACGGATCGTTGAAAATGTTCGCGGGCTTTTGCCGGGTCACCGCCCATGTAATCCGGCAGGGATCCATAGTACAGCACAAAGAAGTCATGGATGGATCCGTTGCCGAAGCCCGGATCAAGTTGCAGAATCCGTTTTAGCAGGGCTTCAGCCTGCGGGACAGTCATTCCCAGATCCATGTCGAACGGGTCAATGGCGTACGCCGCCACCCAGCCGGCGGCGGCCCAATACATGGCGGGAACATCCTCGCGCGTACACGAAGACACCGCTTGTTCGTGGGGTTTTTGCGCCAATCGGGACAGGAAACCCGGGTAGCGTTGCTCAAGTTCAACCAGCAGGATGTCCCTGCCCCTGAGATAGAGATTCCGTGCCCTTGCCAGTAATCTTTCCTTGCGCTCGAAGTCGGTACTGGTCAGCATGGAAGCCGGGGTCTGGAGATAGGCGTTGGCGTACATCACGTAGAGGCTTCCGGTCTGGATACGCAAGCCGGAGTGTTGTGGAATGGATGACATCAATGATTCGTACAACTTGATGGCGAAGGGAAGGGCGTCGCCGACAAGTTCCGGATCGTTGTCCGAGGTAAAGGTATTGCCGCTCGCCCCTGAGGTCAGGCTGTCCGCTACCATGTTCATGGCCATACGGCGAACCGAACAGGAAGCAAGAACCAGCAAGAACAGCGCAGGGAACAGAAACGCATGCAAACGACGCAACCAGGGTTTCAATCGGCTCATCTTGGCTCTCCTTTGCGGTCGCTCTCGGCGGAATTGAATACCGAGCGCACGGGAAGAATGTGACAGCGTGTCCATCCCAGGGTGTTCCAGCCGATACCACCGTCGCGAAGATTGAGGTACCAATAACCCCGGGGTGGAAATGAATCCGCCGTCCATGCGCGCCTGGACTCGAGGCTGAACACCCGGTCCAGGAAAAGGCCCGAAGGGGATTTGTCCGGGTCGAGCAGTGAGGCCGCCTCTTCAATGGTAGGCAAGCGCCAGTCGCTGAATCCGGTTCGGTTCGAGCGATTCAAACGCGTTATCCAGGGAAGGGAATCTTTGAAACGACATGGCTCCGGGGATGTTTCATCCAGCCACATCAGGCCCGTGGCCAGGTCAATGACAACCTTGTGATTGTGGATGTTGCGCGCCTGGAAACGATTGCTGAAATCGCCGTCGGGATTCCAGGTTTTATCAAATCCATTCAATTCGCGTATCCGGTTACGGGCTTGGACTTCATCGATCTGCCCGGCCTCGCTTCTCAAGCGGATGCGTTGCATGGCCTGCATGCGCTTCAGTATTTGCGTATAACTGGACTTCAGAGCCGGGACCATGGCGGCGGATTCCCCGGAAGCCTGGGATTGAATTATCCTGCGGGCGTCCGCGAAGCGGGTTTCCGCCATCAGGGCACGCAACAAGCGCAACCGTTTTCCGGCGTCAACCGGGTTTAGAGACGCCTCAACAGGCGCGATCTTCTCCGGAACGCCGTCGTCATCTTGTGCGGCGGCGATCTGCCGGGCAGCCGGCTCAAGAGCGGTTTCATGGTTTTTTGACGACCCGTTCAGCAACAGGCCCGCAAAAGCGAGGCAGGTCAGGATTCCCCGGTTATGGCTGCGCCAACGGCGCAAGCCCGTGCGGGTGACATCGGGAAGAGTCGGAATCTGAGCCTGGGAAAAATTCTCATGCGGCTGGTTTTCGGCATCAACCGCGAATGACTGCGAAGCGGACAGGGTCAAGGATTCGATCATACGTGCGACTTGGCACCCGCTTTCCGGGCGTTCACGCGCAGTCTTCGCCATCAGGTTCTGGATGAGAAACCTGTATTCAAGCATTGATTCTGGCAATTCGGGTATCGGTTCCCGTACGTGCTTCATGGCGACGGCGATGGCTTTATCAGCCGAATAGGGGACTTCACCGGTCAGCATTTCATATAAAACCACTCCCAGGCTGTACAGGTCACTGCGGCCGTCGATCTCGTCACCATTGATCTGTTCGGGACTCATGTAATGGGGTGTACCGATGCTCATTCCGGTTCGCGTCAACCGGGAATTGGAGTACAGGCAGCGGGATATGCCGAAGTCCACCAGGACCGGTGAGGTGTTGTTGCGGAACATGATGTTGTCCGGCTTGATATCCCGGTGGATGACACCTTTCTGATGGGCATGATCCAGAGCCAGTGCGATTTCACGCAGGATCGAAAGGCCGGGCTGGGGAAAAAGCGAAAGGGGATCGCTATTGCTGATTTTTTCTTTCAGGCTGCCGTGAAGCAGCTCCATGACAATGAAGTAATGGCGATCGTTCCGGCCAACGTCGTAGATGTGGACAATATTATTGTGCTGAAGGCGGGCGGCGGTTTTCGCTTCATGAAGAAACCGTTCAGTCGTACGTGAATCTTCGGAAAGGGAATCAAAGAGTACTTTGATCGCGACATTGCGGTCCAGACGGCTGTCTTTGGCCAAATAGACATTGGACATACCGCCCTGGCCAAGCAAACGCGTGATGCGGTAGCCGGGGATTTTGGGAAACGTCGCCATCCATCGCTCCAATCGTCCAGGTATGGTAAGCCTGGGGAAAACATGCCCCCGAAACCAGTCTTACTCCGTAATTTCCTCAAAGCCGACGGCCCCGATGAAAGCTGTTTCGCTCTGGTAATCGTTCATATCCTGCAGGTAAAGGCGAACCAGCGCTTTGGCTGGAACTTTGCCGTCAAACATGTCTCCCGGAAAGGCCGGATTGGTGATCACCGCAAGAGATCCGGCGTAAAAACCCTGAACCGGTTGGCGAACCGCTTTGAGGTTGAAGCCCAGGGATTCATAATTGTCCATGGTGATTTCCAGGATCTGCTCATCTTCGGCGGTATAGACTTTCACGTACCAGTTGATGATCTTTCCCGATACCTGGTTGGTGGAAGCGACTGATGCTTCGACGTAGAAATAGGTCAGGTTCTTGACGAGATCACGCGATGCAAGTGAGGTGATATACTCAATGTAATATTCACCCTGGATCCGTTTGCAACCGGTAGTGGACACCATCGCCGTCGATACGATCATCAGGAGCAATCCGCGAATCAGCTTGTTTTTCATATCTTTATCCTGTACCCGCATAAATATATCATAGTAACCGGAAAAGCTCAATGAGAGTTGGAAAGTTGGAGAGTTNNGGTCCCGTTCTCAGCTTGCGGGTAATAGCGCCGGATAAAAGACTCCTGCACATTGAACGACCAGTGAACGTTGCGGATATAGTCACTGCACGCCTTCACGTCACTGCTCTGCAAAAGTTCGAGAATGCGTCGATGCTCCTGCATGGATGAGCGCTCCCATTCGGGGATCCAGCGGGGCTGGCGGGGAAAATCATAGAGTCGACGTTTCTGCATATCCACGATGTGGATCAAGGGTGGATTTGCGCATAAATCCAGGTAAGTGTTGTGAAAAGCAAGGTTGCGTTTGTAGAACAGGTCGAAAGCCGAGTCATTGATGGCGTTGTCCATCGCGACGATCAGATCCTGCATACTGCGGAAATGTCGTTCGCACATGCGCGGGAAAGCGGATAGTACGGCAATGCTCTCCAATGCACCGATAATCTCATAGTATTGCCTGACATCCGCCAGTGTCACCGGATTGACATATACGCCACGGCGGGGCCGGATGGTGACGAATCCCTCGGCTTCCATGCGGATCAGGGCGTCCCGCAGCGGGGTTTTGCTGATCCCCAGGCGCCGGGTGATTCCGTTGAGGTCCAGCGGCCGGCCGGCGGTCAACTCCCCCTTGTGAATGAGTTTTCTCAGGTATTCGTATACTTTTTCCATCAGGGATCGGGTATCGAGAGAATTTCCGGCGTACGCCATAATCGTCACTATAGCAGACAAAAACCCGCAGCGCAATCACGCTGATGGCAACGCATCTTCAGCTGGAACCTTCCGCGATCCCCTTCCTTTCCGCTTGACCCGGATCGGGCGCCCGCCTGACCTTGACATTGGCCCAGAGATTGATAAAATTTCTATCTGCATTGCAATCGTCAGAAACCTGGTCTTGCAAAAAAGCGTCGTACCAGAATAGGAGAATCAGATGATCGAGGTAAAAGGCCTGACCAAGTATTACGGTGATCTTTGTGCGCTTGACAGCATCCACTTCAAGATCCACAAAGGAGAAGTTCTGGGCCTGCTGGGTCCCAATGGAGCAGGCAAGACCACCTGCATGCGCATTCTTACCTGTTATCTGAATCCATCGTCCGGGAATATCACGGTGAAAGATATGAACGTCACCGATCATCCCAGGGCGATCAAACAAATCATGGGGTATTTGCCCGAAAATGCGCCGCTCTACCCCGAAATGCTGGTTTTCGATTACCTGGCTTACATCGCGGACACCAGGGGATTGAAACGGGAAGACCGTGAAACGCGCATCAACCATCTGTCCCGGATCTGTGGCATCAACGAAGTCATGCATCAGCCCATCGGAGAATTGTCCAAGGGCTACAAGCAACGGGTCGGGCTGGCGCAGGCCATGATGGGAGACCCGGAAATTCTCGTTCTGGATGAGCCGACTTCCGGCCTGGATCCCAACCAGATCGCCGAGATCCGCGAAATCATCCGCGAGATCGGCCGGGAAAAAACCGTTATCCTGTCCACCCATATTCTCAGTGAAGCGGAAGCCACCTGCGACCGGGTCGTGATCATTCATCAAGGACGCATCGTCGCAGACGGCAACATCGGCGAGCTGAAGGAAAACGCCGGGCGCGATACCCGTATCCTGGTCACGCTGGCTGATGCGGATGAAGAGAAAGTGCGTGCCGTATTCGGAAAAGTGCCGGGTGTGATGGGTATCGAGGTGGATGGTCATGCCACGGAACCGGCGCTTCACCTGACCCTGAGCGTGCAATCCGGAATGGATATCCGGGGCGAGGTTTACCGGGCGATCAAAGCGGAAGACTGGCTGCTGCTGGAATTCCGCCGTCAATCCAAATCCCTGGAACATATTTTCCGGGAACTGACCAAGGAGAATGCGCAATGAAGCAGATCTTCAATATCTTTCGCAAAGAGCTGTCCAGCTACTTTGTTTCCCCGATTGCCTATATCGTGATCGCCATCTTCCTGGTGGTGACGGGGTGGTTCTTTTTTTCCACATTCTTTTTGTATAACCAGGCCAGTATGAGAGGTTTTTTCTCCCTGTTGCCGTTGATCTTTGCGTTCGTTGTTCCCGCCGTCACGATGAAACTCTTTTCCGAAGAGTTCAACCGCGGTACCCATGAGATGATGATGACACTTCCGCTAAGCCAGGTTGAAGTCGTCATGGGCAAGTTTCTGGCCGCGCTCGGCTTCATCCTGGTCATGTTGCTGCCCACGATTGTCTATGCCGTAACCATATCCACCATGGGAGACCTGGATCCGGGGCCCGTAGTGGGAGGGTACCTGGGAGCGGTTCTCCTGGGGGGATTGTTTGCCGCCATCGGCTTGTTCGCTTCTTCGCTGACGCGCAACCAGATCATCGCCTTTATTATCGCCATGGCCATCTGCTTTTTCCTGACGCTGATCGACAAAATGCTGTTTTTCCTGCCCAAAGGCATGCTCAATGTCATGTCCTACCTGGGCGCGGACTATCACTTCCGCAATATCGCGCGCGGAGTATTGGATTCCCGTGACCTGCTGTATTTCATCAGCATGACATTCATCGCGCTTTACGGAACCCAGTTGGTAATCCAGGAGCGCAAGTGAGGCCCAGCATGAAAGCCAATCAAAGCAAATACATCCGCTTCGTTCTTTACCTGCTCATCGTCGTGTTGATCAACGCGGTGGGCATGAATATCTTTTTCCGCCTGGATTTGACGGCATCCGGCCTTTACTCCATTTCGCCGATCAGCCGGGAAGTCGTTTCCACCTTGTCGGAACCCTTGACGATTCATGTGTTTTTTTCCGACAACCTTCCGGCCCCGCACAACAATACGCGTCGATACCTGGAAGATCTGCTCAAGGAATACGCGGTGTACGGCAACCGCTTCTTTAACTACCGCTTTCATGACATCCAATCAACGGACAGGCCCGACGGCGGCCTGACCGCTCCGGAGAGTTACGGCATCTACCCGGTGCAATTGCAATACCTGAAGAATGACGAGATCAAGTTGTTAAAGGCCTACATGGGCGTGGTATTGATTCACGGCGACATGATCGAACAGATTCCCCAGATCACCTCTACCCGGGGTCTTGAGTACAAGATCACAACTTCCATCCAGAAGATGCACAACAAGATCGGCGCATTACTGCGCCTTGAAGAGCCGATTCAGGTCAAGCTGGTTCTCTCTTCATCGCTTCAGGCAGTGGCGCCATTCATGAAGCTCAACCAGTTGATGGATCTGCCCCGGGAGCTGGAAGCCATTACCCGCAAGATCAGTTCCCGGCACTACGACAAACTCGAATTCAGCTACATCGATCCCACACAGGATCCAGAAATCAGGGAATCACTCAAGAAGTACCGCCTGCTCGAGCTTTCCTGGCCCGAGCTGCAGGACGCCTACGGCAAAAAAATCCCGGCCGGTGATGGCGTGGCCGGCCTGGTCATAGAACACGGCGGCGAGGCACGGGAATTCCAGCTCATCGAAGCCATGAACATCCCCCTGATCGGCACTCAATACCGTCAGGTGGCGGCGGAACAGCTGGAAAAACTGATTGAGGAAGGCACGGAATCGCTGCTGCAGATCAACACGGATATCGGCTACCTGGAAGACAACGGAACCTTGAACCTGTTCAACCCCATGGCGTCCATGCAACGAAGCGAAGATCCGGATACGATCAATAATTTCAACAATCTGGCGCGGGAAATTTACGCCTTGAAAGCGGTAAACCTGGAAAAAGACGGACTGACGGGAGGGTTTGATACGTTGATCATTGCCGGACCCAAAGAAGAGTTTTCCGACTACGAATTGTTCCAGATTGACCAATTCCTCATGCAGGGAAAAAACCTGGCCGTTTTCCTCGACCCCTTCAAGGAAGTGATGCCGCAGCAGAACAATGCGTACATGAACCGCAACCAGGGACCGGTTTACCTTCCTTTGAACACCGGCCTGGAAAAACTACTTTCCCATTACGGCGTCACGGTCAGAAAGGCGTATGTCATGGACGAAAAATGCCTGCGCCAGCCGGTTGATGAACAATACGGGGGAGGCGAGCAGGTTTTTTATTTCGCGCCGGAGATTCAACAGGAGTACATTGACCATACGCTGCCCTTCATGCGCAACCTCAACCGCCTGATCCTGTTGCGGGCGGCACCGCTGGAACTGGATGAAACGCGGATCAAGGCCGACAACCTGAAGGCCGTCACGTTGATTTCATCTTCTCCCCAAGCATGGGAAATGGCCGGTCAGGTCAATTTGAACCCTTTCATGATCCGCAAGCCGCAGGATCCGGCACAACTGCGCCAATACCCGCTGGCGATGATGCTGGAAGGCGAGTTCAGCAGTTATTTCGCAGACAAACCGATTCCCGAAAAAACCGGGCCTGCCAACCCTGACAGCGAAAACGACCGTGACGCAAAGAGTCAACCTGCGCAAGACATCGACGACGGCATCGATATATCCAAACTGGAGGACAAAGGCAGCGTGTTGACTCGAGGACGGCCGGGCAGGCTTTTCGTGATCGGAACGGCGGACGTCCTGCGCGACAACATGATCGACGCCGGAGGCCAGGGCCAGAATGCCGTTTTTATTCTCAACCTCCTGGACCACTTGAATCGCCGTGACGGTATCGCTCTGATGCGCAGCAAGCAGCAGACGGTCGCCTTGCTGAAATCCAGCCGCACGACCGAGGGCGCCAAATCGTTTGCCAAGGTGATCAGCATCGCCGGATTGCCTCTGTTGGTGGTCCTGTCCGGATTGGCCGTATGGTGGAAACGCAACCAGCGTCGCCGTCGAATCCGCGCCCGCTTTCTTGCTTCCGCTGCCGGGGGAGGTGAAAAATGATTTGCAAATCAGGCAGAATCAAAACTGAATTCGCCGTTCTGGCAGTGATCATTGCGGGATTGACCCTGCTGCTTTTGCTGCGGAATCCAGACCGGGTCAAGTACGAACTGCCCGAAATTCCACCGCTGGAAAGGAGCGCCCTGGATCGAATTGAAATCCAGTCTCCCAAGGGCAAGGTCGTGCTTCAGAAAGAAAGTGAAAAATGGCGCTTGCAGCCATCCGGTCACATCGTGGATGAAACGCGCATCAACAACGCGCTGGATGCCCTGACAAGCCTTGAATTAACCACGCTTGTTTCGCGTTCCGGGGATGACTCGCGTTACGGCATGGAAGCGGAATCGGCCATTGTCGTCAAGGCGTTTGCCGGCGATCAGAGCGTGCGTGCCTTTACGCTGGGAAAGGTTGCTTCCACTTATCGACATACGTTTCTGCGCTTACCTGATGATCATGGCGTTTACCACGCCGCGGGTTCCTTGCGCAGTGATTTTGAGTACGGCGCCGCAGACTGGCGCGACAAATCGGTGCTGGCATTCTCTCCCGATGAAATCTTTCAACTCAGCGTCACGGCCGGAGATCGCAACGTCACCTTGGACAGATCGGCCGCGGCGGCGGGAATGAAAAGCGCGAACCGGGAGCCAGCCGTTGAGGAAGCGGTTGCCGTTGCCTGGAAAACAACAGACGGGCGTGAGGTTGATTCCAAAACCATGGATCCCTTGTTGCGTTCGCTTGCTGAACTCACCTGCAGTGAGTTTATCCGGCAAGATGCGTACAGAAAAGCAGATGATATTGTTCTTGCCGTTACATTGAAGGGAGACCGGGAATATCACCTGGAATTGCGCCGCGGCGAGGAAAAGGACGGAAAACGCTACACAGGCACATCTTCAGCGGTTTCCGAGCCGTTTCAGCTGGAGGAATACACGGCCGATGAGTTGATCCGCAAAGCGGAAGCTGTTTTCACCTCCGCAACCGAGACGGCCTCATCCACGCAGGATTGAGATCGGTTCAGGTTGACGGATCCGGAGCGGAGTAGTGCCTGCCGCTTTCGGCGAACTGGCTCAACCGCTGATTGACCAGGAAGTTGAGCGTACCTTCAGGGAACGTCCCGTTCTTGCGCCGCACACCGGCAGGCAAGTCCATGAGGATCTCCATCCCTTCGTCCACGTTCCGCACCGGCCAGATATGGAATTTCCCTTTGCGTACGGCTTCAACCACGTCGTGACGCAACATGAGGTCAGCGACATTCTGGAAGGGGATAATCACGCCCTGGTCTCCGGTGAGTCTGCGGAAACGGCAGATGTCAAAAAACCCTTCGATCTTTTCATTGACGCCGCCGATGGGCTGAATCTCTCCCCGTTGATTCACCGATCCGGTCACGGCAATGGATTGACGGATGGGGATGCCGGAGAGCGCGGACATGAGCGCATAGATTTCTGTTGATGAAGCTGAGTCGCCGTCCACACCGCCGTACGATTGCTCAAAACAGAGGCTGGCGCTGACGGCCAGCGGTTTGTCATGGGCGAAACGCGCACGCAAGAAACCGCTCAGGATCAATACACCTTTATCATGCAGGTTTCCACTTAATTCCGCTTCTCGTTCAATATTGATGATGCCGTCAGAGCCGACAGCAACCTGCGCCGTGATCCGCGACGGTTTGCCGAATACGGTGTCTCCCAGGTTGTACACCGACAAGCCGTTTACCTGGCCCACAACGGCTCCCGTGGTATTGATCATCAGGCTCCCGTCCTGGATCATCTCCTGGATCTTGGATTCGATCAGGCTTGAACGGTCGCGTTTTTCCAGTATGGCTTTGTCCACGTCCGCAGCCGTAATCTGCTTGCGCCCGGTTTTCCGTGTCCAATAGTCCGCTTCACGGATGATGTCAGCGATATCGTTGAATTCGGTTGACAGTTTTTTTCGTTGCCCGGCCAGTTTGACACCGTATTCCAATACCCTTGCCACGGCTGTGTTCTGCAGCGGCCGCAGTTTTTCGGTGTCTGCGATACGCTTGGCGAAGCCGGCATAATCCAATATACTCGACTGGTTCAAATCCATAACGGAATCGAAATCGGCCCTCAGCTTGAAAATTTTCTTGAATTCAGGATCACGGTCAAACAGCAATTGGTACAGATAGGTGTCACCCACCAGCGCAACCTTGACATCGATGCGGATCGGTTCAGGTTTGAGGCCGGATACGGTCAACAGGTAAAGCGGAGAGTAATTCTGGATTTCAAGGCGCCGGTTGCGCAACATGCGCTTGAACGCCGGCCAGACCCCGGGCTCGGTCAGCAGGTCCAGGGCTTCAACGATCAGGAAACCGCCATCGGCTTTCAGCAGGGAACCGGCCTTGATGCGGGTGAAATCGGTTCGCGTGCCGCCTGACCCGTCGCTACTGAATTCGACGCTGCCAAACAGATTGTTATAGGTGGGCGAAGTCTCGTAGATCACGGGGGCTTCTTTGGCTTTGTAGTTATCCACGAGCAGGTTGACACGGTACGCCAGGAAAGGATCGTCGGGCGATCCCGGACGGGGGAGGGAGGATCCCTGTTCCTTTTCCGCCGCCTGGGCCTGGCGGAACAGGTCAAGCTGGTCCATGACATTCTCAACTATTTCATCCAGGTATTGATTGACTTTTTCAGCGGAGAACCGTTTGCGGATATCTTCGATATTGTCACGGACCACCGGCATGGCGAACTCATGGTCCATTTCCTTCAGGCGGCCGGCGGTTTCCTTTTCCAGGACGGCCAGTTTCTTGAACACATCTTCCAGGTCGCTGGAGAGTTTTTCCTGGGTTTTTTCAATGGACTGGTATTTCTTCTGCGTCAGCTTGCCTTCGTTCACCAAGGCACGCAGTTTTTCAGCATTGATCGGGTTGCCTTCGATCAGGGGGACAACGACGGGTCGGGTTATGGCGCCGACCTGGATCTGCACCAGGGCGAATCCTTTCTCGGCTACTTTTTCTTCGAATTCAGTCAGCAGGCTTTTCTGCTGCTTTTTTACGCTTTCGATCACTGATTTGCGGCTTTCGTGATAGCCTTCACTCTCAAAGACTTCCGGAATCTGTTTGACCAGGTTGGCGATCAGTTCATCCATCACCTGTTTGAAAGCCCTTCCCTGACTGGCGGGAAGCCGCAACAGGCGCGGCGTATCCGGGTTGCGGAAGTCGTTGACGTACAACTTGTCATCCGGAATGCGCTTCAAGCGGCTGCTTTCGCGGATCAGGCGCCGCACCGAGGTCTTGCGGCCGGTACCGACCTTTCCGGTGACAAACACATTGTATCCAAGGCTCTCGATATCAAAAGCCATGCGCAACGCGTTCAATGCCCGTTCCTGGCCGATAATCTCCTGGCAGGCCTCTAAAGCATCGGTTGTCTTGAATCTCAGGTCCGCCGGATCGCATTCCCAGCGGAGATCTTCGGGTTTCAGTTCCTCATGCAGCTGCTTGCGGCTTTTTGCTCTGGCCACTGTTTCTCTCCTTTCTGAGCGCGCCTATCCTGCCCGGTGTCCGCCTAGGAAAAAATCTGGTATTCACCGTCCCGGATCACCGTGACGGGGTCCGCGCTTTCCGCGATCAGCCTCACCTCCGCCAGGTGTACCCGCGGCTGGGTGGCGGGAATATAGATTCGATCCAAATGGATGACTTCGGTGGGAGAAGAGAAACGTTCCGGTCCGACATCTCCCCCGAAATGGTCGCTGCGACCGAATGCCACATGAAAACCGAGTTTTTCGTCCAGCAGGATTTCATTGATCGGCGTCAGGCCGAAATCGCCAAGCACTCCGAAACCCAGTTCCGCCATGTTTCCGTAAGCGGGTTCACGTTTCAGGTGCTCGCCTTCCGCATCAGCGGCTTCCATTTCTCCGCTGACCGCCACGGCACGGTTATCCTGAATGGAGAATATGACCACGTGGCCGTTGATCTCAACCGGCAATTGCCCGTGCGTGCGGCTGAGATCAGTCGGGTCACCGGAATCGCGGTATTTTTCTCCCTCGTAAGGCACGATATAGGTTTCTCCGCTGGGCAGATTGCCTGCGACGCCCGCTTCGGGAAAGCGCCCGCTGCTCACGTGCGCGGCACGGTGGCGCAGATCGAAGTGCATTTGATATTCCTGCCGGCCGTCGACCACGAAGCGCACATCCGCTCCCACAGCTGGATCCAGCAGTTGTTTCAATATCCCGCAGCGGCGGTTCACTTCGTTGTAATCGATGCGCAGGGCGGGTATCATCGCCGAAATGAACCCCGGCATGGTGGCGGCGCGAAACCGGTATTTGCGTGCCGCGTTCTTCAGCGGCGCGGTGGTGGAGTATTCCGTCGGCGCCAGCAGCAATTGGCAGGTTGAGAACACCTGCTCAAAAGTCACCGGTTTCCCACACGCAGCCAGTTCTGAAGCGGCTTCGGGAAGAGCCCCATCCACATCGTAGGCTGTGGCGGGTAAATCGGCGTTATTGGAACCGACATCGGGATATGCAAACAGGTGGATTCGTTCGAGTCCCAACTGGGCAACGTGCAGGCGGATTGTGTCTCTCCAGGCGGCGGCGATGCCGCGGCGTTCCTTCCAGCGGATGGAATCCGTTCGCGGCTCTCTGGGGATATCAACCAGGATTCCCAGTTCACGATCGGATTCAACCGGTGAAAAGACTGATGCCAGCAACGCGATCAACTCTTGTACATCGAGCTGGTTCATCTTTTCTCTCCTCGGGGGCGGCGTTTGAAACGGCCCCGGCATGTTTGTGCCGGATACTTTTCAAGGCTGTCGGAGCGCCCGTTTTCAGGCGCTCGGTTTTATTATAAGGGTGAGAAAAGGGGATTGCAATGCCGCAGCGACAAAGGGAACGGATGCTGACGACGTTTCAGCGCCGGCTGTTGCGTGCGATCAGGAAAATGCCGAGACCGATGAATACTCCAGGCCAGAAGAACATGCGGATATGGTCACGGATCCACCAGTAATAGTCATTGAACATGGGGATATTTCTCAGCATGAAGAACAAACCGAGTATGACCAGGATCAAGCCGAAAACAAGCGGGCCTGAATGGGAGCCGGAAGAGGATCCCGCATCGCCGGCGGATTCCGGTTCCGCGGAAGCAGGAACATCCGTGGTTAAAGCCGCAGTTTCAAGGCTTTCTCGATCCAGCGGTTCTTCGGGAATGATGAAAATCCCGACGATATATGCGATCAACCCCACGCCGCCGGTAAATATCAATAAAACCGCACCCACACGAACCAGAACCGGATCCACGTCGAAGTACTCGCCGATTCCTCCACATATTCCGGAAATTACACGATCTTTGCGACTGCGGTACAAACGTTTCACTGCCAGCCTCCTCTCCGGTCCGTTGCCGACCGTTATATCACAATAAACGCAAACGCGAAAGAATTGGTTCCCATGCGTGCGCTTGAAACTACAAATCGCCGCTGAGCTTGACTCCACGCGAGGCCAGAAAATCGCGAACGCGGGCGAACAGGCCGTCCATTTGCCCCAGATGCTCCGGCGCAACGATTCCCCGCCGCGGGACAGCGCCTTCCGCGAGGATCCGGACCACGGCTGAGCAGGTATAACCGGTTGTACGCGCCATCGAAGTGGTCCGGGTTTTCCAGTCGAATTGATCGAAGAGTTCGAAGACCCGTTGCACTTCATTTCCTCCGGACCTTCCCGCAATCGCGACACGCATGACCGTAAAATCCGCTTCGTCCGGGCGCATTTTCCATTGCGGGAATAGAACCGCGCTGGTCATCTCCAGAGGTGAGAGGCTCTGGTCGCCGATGCGGACTTTTTCTTTGTTGAAAAATCCCGCCGCGCTCAATATCTCCATCAAGGCGACATGGCCGGGGTACCTCAGGGTTTTTTCCTTCATATTGGGAATTTTCATTGTTTTCAGTAAAGTGCGCAGCCCATCGGTATGAAATGCTTCAAGTGTGCCGATCCCCTTGAACTCCACTTTTTCCAATCCGGAAAGCGGCGGATAAATGACCTGCGCGGAGTCCCGGACCATGCGACAGGGACGGGTGTATTCTTCGATCACATCAGCGGGGGAGAAGCCCGCCTTGTATTCCCAGGGCCATTGCCGTTCAACGGGTAAGCCTCCGACCATGCAGGAATAGGAATCGATCTGCTCCATGCGCGTGCTTTCATAGCCCAGAATCATGTTGCAGAGCCCCGGCGCGACTCCACAGTCGACAACCGCGGTCACCCCGGCCTATTCCGCCCGTTCATGGAGCATCAACGGATCCTCGGGGCTGAAAGCGATATCCACGACATCCGTCCCGCTTTCGATCACGTTGGTGAGCGCGGAGAATCCCATATGGCCGGGCAGGGCATTCACGACAATGTCGGCTTCCCGGGCCAGGTGCTGCAAGCGTGCGGCATCGGATAAATCCGCATGAACCGGTGTAACGGAAAACGAGGCGGAAACGGCTTCCAACGTATGCATATCCGCATCCGCCACATGCACATCGAATTCACTACTGAGATCAGCCGCGACGGCATGCCCGATCAAACCGCTTCCAAGTACGAGTACACGCTGCATGTGCAACCTCCCTTTCGCGATGCGCGGATATTCGCACCGGCCAGCTACATTGTAGCCAAAGCGGATGCGCGCTTCAACCGCTTGTCTCGCGGGAAAAGATGACGTAGAATATTCCCGATGCTTCGTCGTCCGTTTTTTTTCAAGCATGAATCCCTTGCAGAAGCTGTCAGGGGGTTTTCAATTCTGGCACTGCATTTATTGCTGTTGCTGTTTTTTTGTCGCACATTTGTGTTCCAGACCCTGGCGGTATCTTCCGCCTCAATGCAGGACAGCCTGATGGTGGGGGATCATGTCGTGGTCGACATGGTGCGTTCCCGTTGCGGATGGAACGCGATTGAACGCCTCTTTTTACCGACCCGCCCGATCATCCGGGGCATGATCGTGGTTTTTCATCCGCCTGACTCCGACGAGCGGGTTTTTGTCAAGCGTGTCATCGGCTTGCCGGGCGATACCATCCGCATGCGCGCAGGCAGACTCAATATTAACGGAAAACCTCTGCGGGAAAGCTACCTGGCATGCGGCATACCGCAGATTGCCGGCAATGACGATTATGCCTGCCGGGTTCCCCCGGCGCATTACTTCTGCCTGGGCGATAACCGGGCCGATAGCAACGATTCGCGCTACTGGGGGTTCCTTCCCCGCAGGAACATCATCGGCATTCCCTGGCGCATCTACTGGTCTTTCCGATCCACTCCGGAAACATACGCTTGCTCCGGATTCGCCCAGCACATGCAGCGGTTTTTCGATTACGTGAGGGGTTTCCTTTTCAGAACCCGCTGGAAAAGAACCTGTCGCCGCGTACAGCTCCTGACTTCGAAGTTGCAGCACGGATCCTGAATGCCGCGGGAAATTGCCGGACCCGAAACGCTGCGTTCAACGCACGGAAGGCGTTGCGTCTGCTGAAGCCGCACCCGGCTTTTTTCCGCCGGAGGCGTCCAGCACTTCTTTGACGGCATTGTGGACGTCATCCGCAGAGATTTGCGCCATGCAATTCATTCTTCCGCAGTCCCGGCGGTAGCAGTACCGGCAATCAATATCGGCGACCACGGCGCGGGAAGCGGGAAGCAACGAGCCGTTGCGTTTGGGGGATGTCGGTGCAAACAGGCCGACACTCGGAGTCTGCACCACATCCGCCAAATGCAGCGCCAATGTGTCGGCACTGACGATGACGGCTGCGGATCGGATCAGGTGAATCAGGTCGATGAAATCGGTAGGGGGAGCCATGGGTATACCGGTTCCGGCTGAAACAAGATGAGCCCGCTCCCGCTCAACGGCGTTTCCCCAAAGGATGACTGCGGGAATTTTTTCGCGCAGCCGGTTGCCGACCTGAATCAGCAGTTCGCGCGGGGGGGTCTTGCTTTTCCATCCCGCGCCGACGTTCAGGATGATGAATCCCCCGGATCCTGCTGAATGCTCGTGCAGGAAATCACTTAACCTGTCTGAAGGGGGTTTGGGAAGCATCGGCGGATAGTGCACGGCACCCGCTTCAATCCCCAGCACCTTCAACAAGTGGAGATTCTTGTAGATCACGTGCTCCTGCTCCGGCCAGGGGGATGCCTGATGCCGGTACGCCAGCGATGCGACGGGTTCGCGCAGGTTCCGCCGATGAAATCCCACCACGTTCGCCGAGAGCATACGCGAGACAAGGGCTGATTTGATCAATCCCTGGAAGTCGATCACCATTGAATACCGGTCGCGATGCCGACGGCGAAAGCCGCGCAGGGTGCGCAGGGAATCGGTGAACGATTCGCCGCGGATTTTCAGCGAGTGAACCTGGTCGGCGACATCGAACGCCTGAAGCAACCGGTCGGCGGGGGGTGAAGTGATCCATTCCAGCGCTGTTTCTTTTGCACTTTCCCGCAAGCGCATGACCGCCGGCAGGGTGTGAATGATGTCACCCAGGGCCGATAAACGCACAACGGCGATTCTTTCTTCAGTTCCGGGCAGAAACGCCTCTTTATTGGACCCGGATCGCATGCCCGATTCCTATGCGCCGGAGGCGCCGCTTTTCCGCAGCAGCCATGAAGTTGACTGCACCTTGTCGCCCCCCACGATGACGACCTTGCCGCCGAAACTGCGCACCACGTCGGCCTCAGGGACGGATTCCACGGAATAATCCCCGCCTTTGCAGTGAAAGTCGGGTTCGAGGGCCAGCAATACCGTGGACACGGTGGGTTCGTCAAAGGCAAACACGAGATCAACCCCTTCTATGGAACATAAAATGGCGACGCGTTCTTCCAGGGGCAACACCGGGCGGCCGGACCCCTTCAGGCGGCGCAGGGACTGGTCTGAATTGACCGCCACTACAAGAATATCGGCAATTTCGGCGGCGGCTCTCAGGTAACGTGCATGCCCCACATGAAAAAGGTCAAATCCGCCGTTGGCCAGGGCGATTGAGCGGCCCCTGGATTTAAGTTCCCTGACCCGGGCGGCTAGCGCGTCCAGGTCGGACATCACACAATCGGATATACCCGGAATCACGAAAAATTCCCTGAAGTCAATGCCTGCTCCAATTCAGCAGGGGTTATGGTGGCGGCCCCGGCTTTCATGACGGATAATCCGGCCGCAACAGTGGCGATACGGGCACAGGACAACAGATCCCCCCCCGATGCCTGACCCAGAGCGATCACCGCGATGACGGTGTCACCCGCTCCGGTTACGTCCACGATCTCGCGGGAGCCATAGATCCCGATCCGCTGCGGGGATCGATTGCGTTCCAGCAGCAACATGCCTTCGTCGCCCCGTTTCAGCAGCAAGCCGTCACTGTTGATTTGCTCGTGAAGGCTCATCGCCGCGCGCAGGTATTCTGATTCATTTTGAAAGTCGCTTTCTGGAAAAAGGCGTTGCAGTTCCGTCAGGTTGGGAGTGGCCACGCGTACGCTTGTAAATGAGCGCAGGTGACGCCGCGAATCAACCGCAACCGGAGGCAGGCTGGAGCGCGCACGCAGGACATTGAAGTCATCGGGCCGAACCGAGCAGTTGAGGTAGTCTGAAATCACCAGGAAACCGCATTGATCGATGACCTCGGCCAGGCGATCGAGCAGGCTTGAACGCTGCTCGTCGGTCAATGGCATGCGATTCAAGCGGTCGATGCGTAAAACCTGTTGTCTGCGGGTATGGTGATCGCCGGAAAGGATACGCGTTTTGCGGGGAGTCGTGAAATTCGTCACCGCGACCAGGCCCTTGTCACAAATCCCTTGACGATCCAGCACCCGGCGCAGGATTTCACCACCGTCATCGTTGCCGATAAATCCGATGGGGAAAGGCTCGCCTCCCAGGGTGCGGATATTGGCCGCCACATTGCCGGCACCGCCCAGGCGGAACTCCTGGCTTTCAAATTCCGAGATCAGTACGGGGGCTTCACGCGAAACACGTGATGCCCGGGTATAGATGTATTCATCGAGGATAAAATCACCCCAGACGGCAACGCGCTGACCTTTAAAAGCGGAAATCAACCGTTGCATGCCTTGCCTGGATCCGCTGCCGGATCTGTTATTGCTCCACACCGAATTTCAGCACGAAAACCGAAGGTCCGCTCTCTTCACCTTCTCCATCCACGCTGGTAAACGCATAACGCATTTCATTGCGTTTGCCTACGCGGCGGTGCTGGAAAGCAAAAGTGGCGCCGTCCACCTCGGCCAATAGAACCTTGTCTTCATCAACCATCTGGTAGACACGATACGCCACCACGTTCTTATCATTATTCAGCGGGTTTGCCTCCCAGGTCAGGGTGTTGATGTACTCGGTCTGCATCAGCGACTGGTTGTTGGACTGGCTGCCCTGGATATTGACGGGAGGCGCAATGCTCATCAGACTCATGAGCGCTTCCCCGACATTGATACGGGGCTTCTCGACACCGGTCTGGCATTTCGTCAGCACGCCTTGACCGGAATAGTGCAACGCGGTCAGCAGTTCGTCCAGAGGCACGTCGCGGGAATACTGGCGGAAAAGGGCGAATCCGCCCGCAAGCATCGGCGCCGCCATTGACGTGCCGCCCCAGTACTGGTAACTGCTATTGCTGCCGCCGGTGGCGGAACGGATGCTTTGCCCGGGTGCAAAGAAATCGAGCAATTGGGGATGGAAATTGCTGAAACTGGCTTCCTGGTCGCCCTTGGTCGTCGCACCCACGGAAATGGCGGAAGAGACGCAGGCCGGCGCGCTGATGCCATTGCACAGCGCCTCGTTCCCGGAAGAGATCACCGTGGGGATCCCGGCCGCGCGCAGGTTATCAATGGCTTGTTTCACATACGGATTGTCCATGTCGCACTCAACGGCACTGTCGTATTCGCCGCCGCCGAGGCTCATGTTGACGGAGGCGATCCGCAATTGGTTGCGCTTGCTGAAAACGAACTCAAGCGCCTTGACCTGATCGGAATTGTAGGACATGACGCAGGGTTCATTCGAATTGCACTCATCTGCGCTGAAACGCGAAAAAACCTGGATATTGATCAGGTTCGCGTCCGGGGCAACCCCCCTGAAAGAACCGCCGTCATTGCCGGTAGCGATCCCGGAGACATGAGTGCCGTGATCATATCCATAGTATTGCGGCGGATGCATACGCGCGGCGCCGGGACCGGACATTGAATTCTCGCCGTTGGGGCAGTTACCTTTCAATGAATAGCACTGTTCCACGACGACTTTGCCGGTAAAAGCCTCGTGCGCACGGCGGATTCCGGAATCGAGAACCGCCACGTATTGCCCGGCGCCGGTGTATCCGGCCAGCCAGGCGCTGTCGGCACGGATCAGCTCTACCGCTTCGGCCATCATGGGTGATGACGTTTCAGGGGAAGACGGAGCGGTGACTCTGTATTCGGGGATCCGTGTCAGGCGATCTTCTGCAATCCGCACAACTTGAGGCGATGCCTGCAATTGCCCAAGGCTTTGCGGTGTTACGTGCAGGGCCAGGAGGGGCAGGGTTGAATAGGTGTGATGAATTTCGTATTCGCTGCCGGCCAGAGCGGCCAGGACCTCTTCAGCGACATTGCGGATGGCCGCCTCCAGCCTCAGGTCGGCTTCCATGGATTTCTGCGGTTCCCGAAGATCGGTGTCGGGGCCGGAGTAACGGATGCAATCCGCGGTAAGGGTTTCGATATGGGGAACCTGCATCTGCACGATAACCGGAATGTATCCCCGATCGCGGACTTTCTGCATCAGGTCCGTTTTCGAGTCGCTGGTGTCTCCAGCGGCATTCACAACGGGGGTGATGAGCATCGTCATCAGGACGAGCAAAAAACCGACGCCATGGCCCGGGAAGTATCTGTTTCGCATGAAATCCTCCTCTCAATCGGTGTGCCGTTTTCAAGAAAAGCCATTATATCATACAGCCGGTTCTCTGCAACTCCGGGTTGTATTCAGGAAACGGAGCGTTTACAATAGCAATCTTGCCATGGTGGGTATCAGGAGGTTTTCAAGTGAAAAACGCCATTGAGATGACCAAAGATATATTCTGGATTGGCGTCAACGATTTTGAGACCGATCTTTTTGAATCGATCTGGCCGTTGCCTGAAGGCGTCAGCTACAACGCGTACCTGATCCGCGATCAGAAAAACACCCTGCTCGACACTGTGAAAAAAGGCTTCATGCCCCAATTCCTGGAAAAAATTCAGCATGCCCTCGGGGAGAATGAATCCATCCATTACCTCGTCATCAACCACATGGAACCGGACCATTCCGGCTGCATCACAGTGCTTCGTGATCTGTATCCCGATATGGAAATCGTATGCAATTCACGCACCGTTGAATTCATCAAGGGATTCTATGGCATCGATTCCGGTCTGAAGGTCATCGCGGACGGCGACCAATTGGATCTGGGTGCCCATAAGCTGGAGTTTCACCTCACGCCGATGGTTCACTGGCCTGAAACCATGATGACCCTGGAGACCACCACGGGAACACTCTTTTCCATGGACGCTTTCGGCGGATTCGGTGCGTTGTGGGGAGGCGTATTCGACGATGAAGTCGATCTGGACTCGCGTGAGAATGAAACCCTGCGCTATTACGCCAACATCGTGGCCAAGTACAGCCCGATGGTGCAGCGTGCATTAAAGAAGCTGGACGGCCTTGACATTAATGTCGTGGCGCCGACCCACGGACCGGTATATCGCAGTCGACCGGAGTACATCATTCAACGCTATGATCGCTGGAGCCGCCAGGAAGCCGAAGCGGGAGTCGTGATCGCCTATTCATCCATGTACGGGCACACCCAGACGATGGTGGAAGCCGTTGCCCGTTCATTGATCGACCAGGGGGTCCGCAGCATCCGCGTGCACAACCTGTCGCGCTCCCACCTGTCTTTTGTTTTGCGCGACATCTGGCGTTTCAAAGGCCTGATGCTGGCCGGCAGCGCGTATAACACCAAACCTTCCCCTTCCATGGAAAGCCTGCTGTCCATCCTGGACAACGACCAGTTGAAGAACCGCCTGCTGGGGATTTTCGGCACCTTCAGCTGGAGCGGGGGCGCGGTTTCGGCCATCCGCGAATTCGCTGAAAAGCCCGGCAATGAATTGCTCAACCCGGTAGTGGAGGCCAGAAACGCTCCCGGCGATGCCGATCTGTCCGCCTGCCGCCAGCTGGGCCGGGCGATGGCGGAGCGGTTACTCTGAAGCTTCTGCCTGCGGCACCTGCTCTTTCCAGCCCGCCAGGTGGAAAGCGGTTGCGTACACCAGGCGGGAAACGTTTTCCAGATGGCTGAAACTGACTTTCTCCAGGCTGTCGGAAGGCATATGGTAATCCTCGGTCATGGCCGAGAAAAAGAAGATCCAGGGGATGCCGTTGAACGCAAAGGGCGCGTGATCACTGCCGCCGAAGCCATCTGAAGGCCGGACCATGAGGTGCATGCCCACCAGGGTGTTGGCGTTCTTCAACGCTTCACTGACCGCGGATGTGCCGCGGGAGCGGGACAGCATCAGGAAACGATCCGGTTTGATTTTTTCAGCCTCAAGTTCTGGCAGCCGGATTCCCCACCAGCGGCTGACATGTTGCAGCCGATCCCGGGTCCAGATGCGGCTGATCATATCCAGGTTGAGATTGGCCACCGTCCGTTTCAGAGGGAAGGCCGGGTGAGCCACGTAATAACTAGATCCCAGCAGGCCGGACTCTTCGCCGGTCCAGAGCGCAAACACAACTGTTCTTTGCGGGCGGGTCGGGTTGAGAGCGAATGCCTGGGCCACTTCCAGCACGCCGCATACCCCCGAAGCGTTATCATCGGCGCCGTTGAAGATGTACGGACCTTTGCGCCCCAAATGATCCAGGTGGGCGCCGATCACGACCACCTCGTTTTTCAATTCCGGATCCGCGCCTTCAATCACAGCCAGGACATTGCGGCTGCGCACCAGCCGGGTGCGGCTGTTTGTATTCAGTGTCAGGCGGACTTGCGAAAGAAGCCTCGAAGCTGGTTTCAGCGTCGAATTAATGGTTGATTGCAGCTTTTCAAGCCGTTCACCCGAAATTTCCAGAATCTCCGCAGCCATGCGAAAGGAGATATGGAAACTGGGGATCGGGGCGAAAGAATCTCTTTTTCCGGGGTGGGGAAGGAGCAGGCGCCGGCGGCTGGGATCAAAGACAGGCTTGGAATCATCAATCCGTTGCCGATCCAGGATTTTTGCTCCCAGATAGCGGTTTCGGCCGGGACGGTTTTCAACCAGCAACACGGCTGCGGCGCCCTTTTCAGCCGCCGTACGCACTCTGGGGTCACCCGCATGCATGCGTCGTTGCGGTTGAAAATACCGCTGATCGTACTCATCGGCGTGAAAAGGACTGTCCGCGTTTTCAGCGCCCGGGGCTTCACTCAGAATCAGTACGATTTTGTCTTTTACATTGATGCCGCGGTAGTCATCGTAATTCAACTTCTTTTCCACGATGCCATGTCCGGCAAAAACTACCGGGGCCGTCAGCGACCATGTTCCGATTGCCGAAGAAGTGTAATCGACTCCGCTGGCATAAGAACGGCTGCGCCGGATCCCGTTCGTTTCGGCTTCAACGCGGATCGATCCCTCCGTGGCCAGGACCTCGTGCATGACAAATTCCTGAAAATACCCGCGCGAAGAGTTTGCGCCGTCACGGCCGGAAACGTTTGAATGGTTATCCCGTCTTGCCGGGGTTCGAGTAAAGTCTCCGGCCGGTTCCAACCTCCACAAGCGAAACAATGCGGCAGCGAATTCCGCGGCTATATCGTATCCGGGTGTGGCCACTTCTCTGCCTTCCAGCAGATCGGAAGCCAGAAAACGCATATAGGTTTCACTATCCCTTGCCGTGATTGAGAAAAAGCCCGCTTGAATGGCCTTGGGGGGAGCGGCTGGCTCATCAACCAGGTGCAGGCCACCCGGATCTGTTTCCGGTAGGGACGCAGAAGCGATGGAATGCAACGCGGAAAGCATCAGTATGGCCAACAGCACGGAAAAAGCGTGTTTTTTCATTTCACCCTCGATTCAAGTGTATTGTTGCTTGATACGCAAACCGGAGCCAAAGAGTTGCACCGCGTTGACTTGCGGTCTGAACTCCATTACGATGGCATCGTTCCAGAGCCCATGAAAAGCACTTACGATGTCATTCTGGTGTTGCCTTATCCGTTCGCGGACCACCCTTCATTCCCGGAAGCATTGCTGGCGGCGGCTTTAAAACAAGAAGGCTTCCGTGTGGGGATTCTGGATGTACCCCATTGGCAGGACGAACGCGAATTTTTGCGCCTGGGACGTCCCGAACTGTTTTTCGCCATTGTGCCCGGCCCGGTGGATTCGCTGATCATGAACTATACCCCTACGTTGAAACGGCGCAGGGAAGACCTCTACCAGATTCACGGTGGCGCCTATTTCCCGGACTCACCTCCCAGTGCGGCTTCACGCATCCGCCCCGACCGTTGCGTGATCACGTTCGCCAATCAAATCCGCAAGGCATGGAAGGACGTGATGGTGATCGCGGGCGGCATGGAAACCAGTGAACGGATTTATGCCCATTATGACCTGCTGCAGCAGCGCATACGCCGTTCGATACTGCTGGACGCGCGCCTGGACCTGGCCGTAGCGGGAATGGGCGAGTTGCAGATCTGCGCGGTTGCCCGGGGTGTTGCCGCCGGCATTCCGATAGGGGAGATGGGCATTCCGGGCACCGCGATGATTCAATCCCGAAAACCCCCGGAAGCCGATTTCGAGGAATTGCCCGCTTTTGATGAACTTACGGATCATCCGGCGCAATTGTTGCGCGCGTATGCCGTGCAGCGCAGCGCCGCGGCGGCGGTTCGGGGAACCTGCCAGCGGCACAATGACCGCTGGGTCGTGAGGTTGCCGGACGCTGTCTACAGCGGGAAAGACCTGGACTCGATTTACAACCGGGAATACCGCCGCGCCCACATCGGAAATCAAACCATGTCTCCGGCCCTGACCATGAACCTGTTTTCGATTACATCCCACCGCGGCTGCCTGGGGCGTTGCGCATTCTGCGCCGTGTGCCGCATCCAGGGCGGGAAAGTGGTTTCGCGTTCAGTTGAATCCATCCTGCAGGAAGTTGATCAAATCTCGCACCATCCCCGTTGGCAGGGTGTCGTGGCCGATGTGGGCGGCGCCACCGCCGAAATGTACGGCATGAACTCATTCAAAAGCCCTGCCGGTACCGCTTATCTGGAGCTTCTGCGTCGTATCCGGCGGCATCCGGCCGTGCGCAAGGTGTTTACGGCATCGGGTGTTCGCCACGACCTGATGTTGAAAAACCCGGAATTGCTGGAAGAGATCATGCGCTTTCACAGCGGATCTTTTCTGCGGGTGGCCCCGGAACATATCCACGATGAAGTGCTCCATTACATGGGCAAACCGCCTTTTCAGGTATTCCGGGACTTCTGCGCCCTTTTCGCTGACATCAATCGCGGCCTGAAGCGCCGCGTGGATCTGGCGGCATACATTATCATCGGGCACCCGGGTGAGGAAAAACGGCACATTCGCGATGCGGGCCGGGTCCTGCGAAATCTGGGGGTGAGTCGTGTGGACGCGCAAATCTTTACACCCGCACCCGGATTGCTTTCCACGGCCCTTTTTGCAGCCGGCATGGATGAGCGCGGCAACCCTGTTGCCGTATGCCGGGACAAACATGAATTGGAAAGACGCAAAGCCGGCATCTACGCACGCTCCGGATCCGTCGAACCCGCTTGATCGTTCAAGCGGAATCGATGATAATCACTACAGGAGTGGTATCATGATGGTCAAACTGATCGCCCGTTTCATCCATGCCCGTACCGGACTGCCGTTGAACGACGGCAGCGTGATCGCGAGGATTTACGACCGGGATTT
>DBFQ01000034.1:1109-12932 GCA_002294665.1 Candidatus Aminicenantes bacterium UBA876 | reverse complement strand
CGGCCAGGGCGGCCGCGGGCCGGATACGGCTGTCGCGCAGGCGCGAACGGTACCAGGGCGACCAGGGTGTGGTTCTCAGGGGCTCCCCGGCCAGGTTGATCACCGCGTTGACATCGGAAAGCAGCGCGGCCAGTCTATCCGCGTTTCGTCCGTCCCAACTGAATATCTTTTCGACCCCGTCCAGCGTGCCGGCGGTCTCCGCGTTCCGGCTGGTGCCGAAAACCCGCATACCGTTGCCTGCCAGGTGGGCCGCCAGGTGGCGGCCCAGAAAACCGCTCACGCCGATGATGAGCACACGGGCAGGATGAGGCGGTTTATGCGAACCTTGCCTATCGGGTTTTTTCATCTGAATCGCTTCCGCTTTGTTTCCATCCGGAATTGTTTTCCAGGTGCTCCCGTGAGAGCCGGCTGAGGCGGGTGTGGGGGTTTGCCGCGATGCCGGCAAGGAATCCCTGCCGGGCCGGCTCTTTTTCACCCGCCATCTCCATGATCCGGCCGTATACGTAAGCGTCGTAAAACAACCACAGGCGGGTCATGAAATCGCCGCGCGCTTTTTCCTGCAGGCGCTTGAAGGTTGCCCGCGCGGATTGGGCGGCTTCAACTGTTCGCCCGCTGCGGGCGAGGAAATACCAGTTCGACATTTCCGCCAGGTGTCCGAAATCCAGCGAGTTGTTGCACAGGTCCTCAAAGAGAAAGGCGGCTTTCTCTTCCTGCAGGGACTCCAACAAAAGCGTCCGGCCGGCCAGCAGACGCAGTTCCCGCAGGTCGACGTATCCCAATGGACTCGATTCCAGGTCGGTCAGTTTCGTCAGCGCCGCCTTGTAGCCGCCCTGAAAGAAATCCGCGGTGGCCAGGCAGAACTTTTCTACTTCTTTCGTGGATAGGAAGAGTTTTGCAAATTCAGCTTCAGCCAGGTTGAATCGTCCGGAATGCAGGAAAAGGTAACCCTTGAACAGGGGGACGCCGTATGTAATGAATCCCCAGAACTGGTGGCTGTGTGAATGGCTGTCCGACAATTGGCGCAATGCCGCGTCGATGTCTCCACGGAGCATCTCCAATTCGCAGATTCGTTCACAGGCGTCGTTGTTTCCGGGATCGAATTCCAGCGCCCGCCGCAGACTCTCTCTTCCGGCCGAGTAATTTCCGAGGTGGATTTCCAGGTCGCCGCGCAAGTAGAGAACGGCCGAGCGCAAATAGGGGTTCTGCACGGGCATGGAGTCGGCCTGAACAATCAGCTCCAACGCGTTTTTTGGATTGTGTTTTAATTGTCTTTCCTGGAATCCGATATTGACCAGGGTATACAACCTGCGCAACGTTTCCTCTGAATCATGGTACTCGACGGGACCGGAGGCGGAATCCAATCTCAATCGTCCCGTGCGGTCCAGGTCCAGGATGTCTCCCACGCGGTCTTCAACCAGGCGCGCACGTCCCTCTTCACGCCAGCGGTTTTCCAGCATGCGCATCCGGATGGGCAGGATGAAGAGTTTGTCCTGCCTGGGGACATTCGACCTTTTCTCGGGCCTTAAGCTGGGAATGCCCCTGATCAGACTGTTCGCTCTATCGCCGGTATCGAACGCGCATTCCCCCATGAAACGCATGTGGGAAAAGAGGTTGTTGATGCCGTCCAGCAGGAAAAATACTTTTCGGCCCTCGCGTTTCAGCCAAGAGGTTTTGAACGTGCCGGGATGGGTATAGACGAACTGCTTGATTCCCTCCATGTACACCAGGGCAGAAGGGTACATGCTCTGATATTGTTGCACCGTGAAAGCGACGCAGGTTTCTCCTTGCGGATTTTTTCCAAGGTGTTGGAATGATGTCGGTTTGATGACCCGGATGTAATCATAATCGTCATAATCATAAGATTTGAGCAGGGCGTCTTCTCGCAGCAGTTTGCCGTTTTCCCTGAGCACCGCCAGCCGGCACATCAGGGCTTCACTGGCGATTGAAGCCTCGGCGGGGAATACCAGCCCGGGGGGCGGCGCCAGCAGCACGATGACGACCGGATCCTTGCCCAGGTCCAGAGAAAGGTATTCCGAGGAGATGCCCGAACCCAGCTGCAGGGGTTCTGCACTTGTGGTGGTATACGCGGTATACACGTGGAAGGGCGCGAAGTCGTGACTCCACAGCCGCCGCCCGACAATGTTCCGTGCTTCCAGCACATGGTCGCGGGGAACCAGGCGGTTCACATCGCGGGACGCGAAGGTCAGGCGGTAGAAACAGAAAAGTATCGACAGCAGCACGCCGGCGGCCAGGGCGGCTTTCAGCGGACGGCGGTTCAAGGCCAGCAAAATTCTTGCCGGCCACGAGATCTTTTCCTTGCGAAAAAAATGAACCATGGCGCCGGCGTCACGAAAACGCCTTGCCGGTTCTTTTTCCAGGGCCTTTTCAATCCCCAGGAAAAGAAACCGGGGCAGGCTGCCTCGCTTCGGGGTCGGCGTGTCCGGCTTCTGGATGAGTTGTTTTGAAATCATCTCCATGGTGCTGGAGCTTTCAAAAGGATGCCGGCTGGTCAGTACGCGATAAAGGATCAGGCCCAACTGGTAGACATCCGAGGCGTAGCCGACCGCGGTACCGCGGATCTGTTCCGGTGACATGTAGTAGGGAGAACCGATGATTTCGCCGACCGTCGAGGTTTTCTCCACATCAACGACCTCTTTGGCCAAACCGAAATCGAGGATTTTGATCCTTTTTTTGTCATCGATCAGGATGTTGGCCGGTTTCAGGTCGCGGTGGACGATACCGTTGCCGTGCAGCACCGCCACGGCTTCCAGAATATCCAGGAAGATGGCTTTGAATTCGACCCAGATCCAGTGGCTTTTTTGCTCCAGAATTGATTTCAGGCTGCGTCCCCCGACCAGTTCCATAACCAGGAAATGAATCCCGCGCCAGGATTCCAGGGAAAAGACCTTGATAATGCGTTCGTCGCTGATTTTGCGCGCCACGTTGATTTCGCGTCGCACGCGCAGGAACTTTTTTTCTTCCCGGGTCAGTTCAGGGTTGAGGAACTTGACGGCGACTTTGGTGCCCAAGGTGATGTCGAAGGCTTCGAAAACGGTTCCAAACCCGCCTTTTCCGATCAGCCTGTTCAGGCGGTAACGCTGGTTGATCGTGGCGCCGGACTTGAGTTTGGCCAGCTTGAGGTAAGCCACTTCCAGCTGATCCCCACGATCATTCCTCCGGGCGCCGGAACCCTTGGCGACCGTCCTCTCACGATTGCTCATGCCGCTCCACTTCGAATTCCCTGAAGCAGAATTTTACCGTGTTTCAGTTTCAAAAACAAAATAATTCCAATCAGGGGCTGAGACAGGTTTTTATCAATATGGCCGGAAAAGAAATCCACCGCGTGCAAGGAGAGGGTAAAGGGCCGGGAGAAAACCGGTGAACTTCCGGCTAACTGAGCAATCCCTGGATGATCAACTCGCTGGCCGCGTCTTCGTCCATGCCGCGGGACATCAGGGTCTCCAATTGCTTTTTGTCCACGCTGCCGACTGCGGCTTCGTGGGTGACATGGGCGCTGGGGTTGCGGACATCGACAATGGGCGTGGCCCGGGCGCGGCCGCGATCCAGCACGATTTCCTTACAATCCACGTGACCGCGGGCATTCTCGCCCGAGGCGGTGATCTGGTTGAAGACTTCAGCCACGGCATCGTCTCTCACCGCGACCTTGGATGTGAGCACGGCCCGGGCTTTGGCTCCGTCGAGGAAGGAAATTTCCGCCAGTTTTAAATGATCCTCGCCCTTGCCGTTGACGCGCGCGGTCATATCCACCAGCGATCCGGCGTCACCGTGGGTGGTGTAACGGATATCCATCCGGCCCACGCGGCCGCGGATCAGCTCGAATTCGGTCTTGAAGCGGGCGTTTCTGCCCACGAACACGTCCGCCTTGGGCACCACGGTGATACCGCCCGACTCGGAATGCACGTGACGTTCAAAGTAGGTGTAGTCGGCGTCCTCATCCAGGTGGATTTCCGCGTCCATGATGTGTTGGACGTCCTCGGCGAAGGGAAACGTGCAGTGAGCGTTGAGGCGGATGCGCGAGCGCGCGCCGATGCGGACGTTCATGATGATGCGTTGAATCCCGGTCTTGGGAATGACGCCGAAACAGAGGTGAACTGGTTTTTGAATCACCGTGTCCGGGGCCAGCACCATTTTTACGTCCACGCCGTCTTCCAGCTCTTTCACGACCACTTCCAGGCCGGGAACGGTGTTTTCCGCCAGCACCTTGTTCTCGTTGATGATCAGGCGGGCGGTATCCGGATCATTCATGGCGTGGTCATCCAGTTCGGATTGGCGGGCGATTTCGTCCAGGGCCTGTTGCGGGCTCATATCGATTTCTCCTTCATTTCGGGATCACGCACATCACACGGCATGCATTCGCCTTCGAAGTAACGGCTGATCTTCTTGATGTCGCCCTGGTCCACGAGGCGGCCATGGCAGAGCAGGAATCCGTGTTCCGCCTGCTGCAGCACGGCCATGCTGTGGGTGATGAACACCACGGTCGTGCCCGCGTCGCGCAGGATGCGCACCACGTCGAAAATGCGTTGAATGGACTCAATATCGATCCCGGAGTCGGGCTCATCCAGAAGCGCCAGGCGGGGTTTCATGGCCAGGATCGATGCCAGTTCCACTTTTTTGCGTTCCCCGCCGCTGAGGGTGCGGTCTACGGCACGATCCAGGTAACGATCGGGTTTCAGGCCCACGGTTTTCAGGGCGGAGTTGACGGCGTCATTGCTTTTTTCCCTGGCGGATGCGCGGATGAAGTCTCTTACCTTGAGGCCTTCGAAGCGTGCCGGTTCCTGCCAGGACAGGGTGATCCCCAGCCGGGCGCGTTCGTCCACCCCCAATTCCTTGAGGGATTTCCCCTGGAAGCGGATATCGCCCGCGAAGTCCCGGTAGCCGTTCAACCCCATGATGGTGTTGGCCAGGGTGGATTTACCAGCGCCGTTGATGCCCATGATGGCGTGGATGTGACCCTGCCAGATGTTCAGGGTCAGTCGGTCCAGGATGGTCTTGTCGTCCATCTTTAACGTGAGGTTGTCGATTTCCAGCAGGTTGCTTTTCATTGGCGCCTCTCTGGCAAAGCCGCCGCCGTCGGGACGGTCTGCTTTTTTACTTTACTCCGATTTGCGTGAAAATGCAACCATGAAGGGTTAGTTTGTACCCTGCCGCCTGATACCTGTCACCTGACACCTTCTCTCCAACTCTCCAACTTTGCCCTGGCGAGAGGCAAGGGGCAAGCCCTTCGGGCGCTGAATAAGGAATAAAGAAGAAAGAATAAAAAAGCAGGGGAAAACGACTGAGATTCAGGTGAAGGCCCCCCCTTTGGTTGCCCATGAATTTTCTGCGAAAATATTTCGCGTTCCTTGAATTTCATATTGACTCCATAATCACGCGGATATACATTCGCTCATGATGGAAAAAAACGCTGTATTGTGAGAATCGGTGATGGATGGAGGTTGGCGTGAAAAGAGCCGCGAGAACACTGATTGTTTTGGTTGTTGTATTGATGGTGGCTTCCAGTTGCAAATCGTTGCTCCAGACTTATGTGCGGTTTGAAAACAGATCCGCGACAAAAACCGTGGCTGTTGTGTGGGACGGGTCGCGCACGGCCCCCCTGGCTCCCGGCGAAATCACTGATTACGAAGAAGTGAACCCGGGTACCCATACCATCAAGTGGGTGCTGGCTTCTTCAGGAAGGGACCTGACCACCACGGCCTGGCCCAACCTGGTGGCCGGAGAATACTACACGTTCCCCTACAACGACTGATGCCGGGCAGGATAGTTCCATTTTCCGGCAAGAGGCAAAGGGCGATTGGCAAGCCCTCCGGCGCTGAATAAGGAATCAAGAAGAAAGAATAAAAAAGCAGGGGGAAACGACTGAGAGAGTGAGGATTTTCGGAATCTGGCGAGGGGCAACTGAGTCGAAAGTTGAAAGTCTAAAGTCGAAAGCAAATACTTTTAAAACCCGTTCGACTTTTTCCCTCTCCAACTTTCCAACTCTCCAACTCTCCAACTTTGCTCAGGCAATTGGCGAGCCCTTCGGGAGCTGAATAAGGAATCAAGAAGAAAGAATCAAAAAGCAGGGGGAAACGACTGAGAGAGTGAGGATCTTCGGAATCTGGCGAGGGGCAACTGAGTCGAAAGTTGAAAGTCGAAAGCAAATACTTTTAAAACCCGTTCGACTTTTTTTCTCTGCAACTTTTCAACTCTCCAACTTTTCAACTTCAAATAATGACGCGAGCGCAGCGAGCAAACGACGAGTTTTTCCCAATGACCACAAATGACAGGACTATTTTTTGAATATTTAGATTTTGGTTATTTGAATTTGTTTGGGATTCAGAATTTGGGATTTGAATCAAGGCGCCGGATTCAGGTTTCCGCACCCTGCGCAAGTCATCACAGCTCCTTTGGATACTCCATCACCGCGCCTCAAGTTTACTCATCACAATTCGGCCGGAAGCGGGAAGTGCTTTCCGGCCGGCCACTCCATCACAGACACAAAAGTGACAGGTATCCGGCGACCGGGAAGGCGTTTTTTCAGATTTCAAACAGCTTTTTCTGCTCCGCCGGCTTTGGCTGGGGCTGTGGATCCGGAGCAAACCAGTGAGCCAGGTCCCGGGACAGGTCATTCAGGAACGGGCTGGGTGACTGGCGGTGTGCCTTCCCGTCCAGGACGCGTCTATTTGCATGGGAAAGCAGCAAGCGGCGGGAAGCCCGTGTCATGCCCACGTAGAGCAATCGCCGCTCCTCTGCTGGATCCGCCGTGCGTTCAGGATAGAGCGAAAACGGCACGATCCCCCGCTCCAACGCGGGCAGAAACACCACGGGAAATTCCAGGCCTTTCGCCGCGTGCAAGGTCATGAGGGTAACGCAATCACGGCCAGACTGGAAACAGTCCTCCCCGCGGCTCTGCGCCAGAAAACAGAGCAGTTCGCGATTGTCGCCGGTGAAATTTTCGCCAATATCCAGTAAGCGCAAACGGATTTCCGCGTGTTCTTCACTGTCTTTGAACCACATTTTCCACAATCGGTCCAGGGCGAGTCGCGGCGGCAGGCGCAGCGCGCCGGCCAGTTCATTCGCATCCAACCCGGCAAAACGGGGATCGGTTCGCAGCCGGGCTCGGGGGAGCTCGGCCCGACCATCGACCCCCAGGTGGAGCAGGTCGATTATGCTCCTGGCGGGTTCTTCGTGGAAAAACGGCGTGTTGCCGACTTCCTGGTAAGGGATGGCGTGATCAGAAAAAGCCTTTTTCAGCGGAGCCATGATGCGGCGGGTGCGGCAGAGGACGGCGAAATCTCCAAGTCCGCTGACGCAATCTGAGCTGTTGCCGTCGCTGATGCGGCTGTCCATGGAGAAAAAGCGCAGGCCGCCGCTCATTTTTTCGATGGTACGCGCCACGTATTCGGCTTCACTGCGTTCCGTCGCGTGTTCGGTGATTTCCAGCTCCACTCCGGTTGCGGGGCCCGACTGGAAAGCCGGCGCTTTGGGGTTGGCTTGAACCACTTGGGCGGATGCACGCAGGATGCGGTCCGTGCAGCGGTAACTCTCTGCCAGGTTGAAAACAGCGGCATCCGGGTAATCGGTCTGGAAAGCGTGAATGAAGCGGACGTCCGCGCCGCGGAACGCGTAGATGGCCTGGTTCGGATCGCCGATCACCATCAAATTGGCGTCGCTGTCCGGAGCCAGGGTGCGGATCAAATGGTATTGCAGGGGGTTGACGTCCTGATATTCGTCGACCAGGATCCACTGGAAGCGTTCGCGGCAGATCCGTAGAATATCCGGCCGCGTTTGCCACACACGTAACAGGCGGCGGGGCAGGTCGGCGATGTCCAACGCGTCCATGCGTTTGAGCAAATCGGCATATCTGACTGAAGGGTGCTGCGGTTCCTGCGGCTCTCGAAGTATGGCCAGGCAGGAATCGTTGATGGCGGCGGATTCACGCGCCGCGGTTTTGTGGTCCAGCCCCAGTTCATGGCGGAGCAACCACAAGCGGTCCTCGGGGCTGAGGATGGTAAAGCCAGGCGAGCGTTCCGCCGCCTGGTGAAATTCGCGCAACAGCCGGTCCGCCAAACCGTGAAACGTGGTGGCGGTCACGCGTTCAATTCCACTGATTGCGCGGCCCGAGGCGACGACGCGCCGGGACATGGACAGGGCGGCGCGGCGGGCGAATGTGAGTGCCAGGATCGATTCCGCGGCCACGGATTTTTCACCGGCCAGGCGTACGATTCGTTCAGCCAGCACGCGGGTTTTTCCACTTCCCGGACCGGCCAGCACCAGCGCCGGGCCTTTGCCGTGATCAACGGCAGCCTGTTGGCGTGAATTCAGGGCGGACAAATGCAGGGTCGGCGTTGTTGCGGCTGTCTGAGACCGGTTTTTTTCCGCCAGCTTGTGAAAAGCGGAGATGGAGAATGACAGCAGCGGGCGGGGTACAGGAGTACTGTCAATATGGCCGGTCACGGGGAAAAGCGTGGGTGCCGGATCAGGGCGTTCATGAACGGCAAAGAGGCGTACGCGTCCGTACTGCCCGTCATAACCTTCTTCAACGTATACCCGGCGTTCCCGCATGCGCCGGATCGCCTCTGCCAGTTCGGGGAATCCGCCCGCCCGGATCGTTTCCGGCGGCATCCACAAAAGCACATCCATTTCCGGTCCCAGGCGGGCCAGCACATCCTCGTAGCGGGTTTCCACGCAACGCGAGGCCGGACCGACGCCGGCGAGTTCGCCCAGGATTTCGCGCAGGGGAATGATCGAGACATAGGGTCGGCGGTTCGGCCGTTCCAGGGGGTCATCCCGGTCCGCCAGTTGCGCCACGCGGTTGAGTACCCCCTCGGTTACCGGGCGGCCGCATTTGCTGCACAATCCTCCGTGAGTCAGGGTTTCCAGGGGGTCCCAGCAAACGCCGCACTTGCGGTGGCCGTCAAAGTGGTATTTGCCTTCCTGGGGAAACAGGTCGATCGTGCCCTTGAAACTTTTCTCGTCGCCCGAGCGGATGGCCGCCACCACGGCGTCGTAGTCGAATTGTGTATCCAGCAGCACGGCGTTGCGGCCGATGCGGTCCGGCGAATGGGCATCGGAGTTCGACACCAGGGTGTAGTTATCCAGATGACGGCAGATCCAATGCATCGGCGGGTCCGTTGACAGGCCGGTTTCCACTGCCTGGATATGATCCGCCAGGTCGCGGTAACACTCGGCAATGGAATCGAAGCCCGAGCGTGCCCCCAGCGCGGAGAACCAGGGCGTCCAGATATGGGCGGGAATGAAAAGGGCGCGGGAATCCGTTTCGAGTACGATGTCCAACAGGTCGCGGCTGTCCATTCCCAGAATGGGTCTTCCGTCCGAGGTGATGTTTGCGCCCCTGGCAGAAAGGCGCTGTTGCAGGCGGTACGCGGCGGGGATATCGGGAAGCAGAATCAGGTGGTGGACCTTTCGTACCCGGTTTTCCCACTTGTAGATCGTACTGATCTCGGTCGTGATCATGAACAGGGGCGGATCCTCCGTCGAGGCGCCCCTGGGGAGGGGGCGGTCCAGGCGCCATTCCGCGCGCAGGGCGTACAATCCGTTTGCCGCCGGCGCCAGCTTCTCTTCCAACTCGGACAGCCAGCCCGGATGGGTGGCATCACCGCTGCCGATCAAGCGGATGCCTTTGCGCCGCGCCTGGAAGTCCAGATGCTCCGGCACCAGTTCGCGGCTGGTGGCGATCGAGAAATGCGAATGGATGTGCAGATCCGCGATCCAGGTCATGATGATTGGATTATAAGCCCAACTTGCAAAATGGTGAAGGCGGATGCGGAAAGTTTCCGGCGATGGGCGAGCCCTTCGGGCGCTGAATAAGGAATCAAGAAGAAAGAATAAAAAAGCAGGGAAAAACGATTGAGAGAATGAGGATCTTCGGAATCTGGCGAGGGGCAACTGAGTCGAAAGTTGAAAGTCTAAAGTCGAAAGAAAAAAAGCGCGGTGATGGGGGAACTTAAGGCTCAGTGATGAAGTTACCTGCCGAACGNNCAACTCCCCAACTTCCCAACTTCCCAACTTCCCAACTTTTTTTCACACCACCGTTTTTGTCATGTAGCGCGAGTTCATCACCCGGGCGATGGCGATGTAGTTGGGCTCGAAGTGAAGCCGCCTGCCCACACGGTACTGGTGCTTTTCCTTGGCGATCTCGTAAACCGTCATGTCCGAGGTAGTGCCGACGAAGCGGATACCCGGATCTTTGGGCTTCAGGCCGTGCACATCCACGTCCAGTTCGCCGAAATCCAGGATGCAGCGTTCCGCACGGCGTGTGGGCGTGTCAGCGGCGGTTTCCGCCGGCTGCTCCGCCACCTGGCCCACGGAAGCCTCGCTGAGGGTGCCGTCCGGGATGGAGTCTTTTGTTTTCAGCTCGATGATCTCGCCGCTGAAGTCAAAAGCCGCAGTGGAGAGGTTGAGGAAACGTTTACCTGAATCCAGTGCCCGCCCCAGGAAAGCGGTTTCTCCGATGCGGAAATGGTTGACGTCCCGGGGAACTTTCTTGCGTGGCAAAATGGGCAGGGTAATCGAACTGCCGCCGGAGAGGAGATCCAGTTTCTGCTGGAACTTCTGCTCAATCAACTGTTTGAACAACGAAAGTTGGATCAACTTATCGTAGGTTGGTTCCACCCCATACATGCAACCGAGGTTGGTACCGATGCCGTTGACCCGGATGTGGCTGAAACTGAAGGCGCGTTCGTAGAACTCCAGCACATTATCTCTGTTGATTCCCTCACGCAATTCCCCCAACTCGATCATCACGATTACACGGTGGGTTCGCTCCTGTCGCCGGGCTTCTTCGTTCAGAATTTCCAGGGTTTTCAGGCTGGTGTTGAGAGAGATGTCGGCGTATCGGACAACATTGGCCGCCTGCTCCAGGGCCGGGGGCTTGATGTACATGGTGAGCAGATCCGGATGCAGGGACTTGATCATCCTGAGGTTGGAGATGCGTGAATCCGCAATGGAATGGAGGCGCCGAATAACCGGTGCGGCCAATACCTTTTCCAGTATGGGCCGATAGCCGCAGAGCATCTTGGTGACAAGGGTCCACTGGACATTCTGGCGGGAAAGGTAGGACTCCAGGCGCGTAATGTTGTCGATAATGCGCCCGGTATGAATGGTCAGGGTAGCCAATCAGTCCTCTTTGCGGTAGCGCATCTCGGCGTATTTCGTGGAAAAACCGATGCGTTCGTACAGGCGTTTGGCCGGATTGTCGTATTCCACGTGCAGCGCCACGTCTCCCTCGCAGGCGTCCAGGCCCTTCTCAATGATCCGGCGTCCGTAGCCACGGCCCCTGAATCGGGGATCCACAGCCACGTAAACCAGGAAGTGTTCCGGGATATACCCGCCCATGCCGGTATCGATCATCACCAGTTCACCCACCAGTTCATCTTCGTCCCAGGCGGCGAGTAGAAAGCCGCCTTTGCCTTCCTGGTCGGAAAATGCGTAGCGCAGCGATTTCTGGATGGCTTGCCTGGAGTCGCCGAAACGGTCCAGGTGCTTGTAGAGGAAATCCACGAATTCATCCCGGGTCAATTCCGGGGCGAAATCTTCTTCTTTATTGATGGTTTTAAAGCGTAACATCGTATCGGAAATGAGGAAAAGCGATTTTTACTGTCCCCCAACAAATATATGATACCAAAAAATTAACAATTAAGCAAAAAAGGGGATCTGGAGGCATGATTTTTAGTGAAAAGTGAAATACCCGGAGGGCACACGAGTGAAAAGTGAAAAGTGAAACGGGCAAGTGGCCAGAGGCGAGGGAATCTGAGCCTCCTGCCTTCCTGTCACCTTGATTCAAATCCCAAATCCCAAATT
>DBFQ01000034.1:0-1083 GCA_002294665.1 Candidatus Aminicenantes bacterium UBA876 | reverse complement strand
GGGATTTAAAAGTATTTACTTTCCACTTTTCACTTTCCACTTTTCACTTTCCACTTTTCACTTTCCACTTTTCACTTTTCACTTTTCACTTTCGACTTTTAACTTTCGACTCAGTTGCCTCTTGCCGCCGTTTCCGTCATACTCCAGGTTATGCAATGGGCGTTCCTGATCGCACTGGCCCTGGGGTTGAACGTGTGGTACATGCTGCGCAACCCCATGACGCGTTTCTGGCGCCTGGCGGCTCACCGCCCCGAAGAGGTGCTGGAGATGATGCGGGCCGACGAAGCCTGGAAGGTCTTTGAAACAGGCTTGCCCGACGATTTCCGCCGGACATGGCCGAAAGACCAATGGGTGGGCCCTTTCCGGCTGGACCTGGGACAACCGCGGCGCCGGGTGCTGGTCCTGGGGCGAAATCCGGGTTACAAGGATTCGACGGCGCGTATCCTGGCGGAATTGAATTCAGGCGTAAAGTCGGACTGAGTCTTGCGGTCAATCCCCGCGCAGGGCCGTAACGCCCACGTGTGCCACACCGGCGTCGATATCGCGAAGTTGGCGGAACCCGGCCGCATTGAGCAGAGAAAATATCCGCTGAAGTGATAACCGATGTTGCGGCGGCGGCCCGCCGGAATTCGCGCCCATGCGCCATTCAACCACGGCCGCGATGCCGCCGGGTGAAAGAACCCGGAACACTTCTTTCAGGGCCCGCTCGGGTGATTCCACTTCGTGAAGCACATTGACCATCAGGGCGAATGTGACCGAGTGGTCTTTCAGGGGCAGGCTGCCGGCGCGTCCCTCGAGCGTGCGTACCATTACCCCCGCTTCGCCGGCGCGGCGTTCCAGGTCCGCGCGCATTTCAGCGGAGGGATCGATACCGGTGACGCTTCCCGCGGACCCGACGATCCGGGCGGCGGGAATGGAAAAAAAACCGGTGCCGCAACCGATATCCACTACGTGGTCCCCGGGATTCAGCCCCAACAATTCCAGGGTTTGATCCGGCGGCAATGAATTGTGGCGTTGGGGAGAATGAAGGCGGTCGCGGCGGGAAACGTCAAAGCACTTGTTCATCGTCTGATCATAGCATGG
>DBFQ01000008.1 GCA_002294665.1 Candidatus Aminicenantes bacterium UBA876 | reverse complement strand
CGGCAGCGCCTGACCGGTGTGGGAATAGCCGAACTGGAAGTTTTGATCGGGTCCAGGCGAATCGTGGTGGTTGATGAGGCGCAGCGAATTTCAGAAATCGGCTTGACCCTCAAGATGATGGTGGATCATTCTCCCGGGGTTCAACTCCTGGTGACAGGCTCTTCTTCGCTGGACCTGGCCGGGGAAACCCGTGAACCGCTCACGGGTCGCAAATTCGAATTTTTCATGTACCCTCTGTCCTGTGCCGAACTTTTCGCACACTTCGGGGAACTGCAGGAAAGGCCCCTGCTGGAACACCGCCTGGTTTACGGCCAGTATCCGGACGTGGTCATGAATCCGGGGCATGAACGGGAGATCCTCAGTCAATTCGCTTCCAGTTACCCCTACAAGGACTTGTTCATCCAAGAAACCATCCGCAAGCCGGTCATCCTGGAAAAACTTCTCCAGGCGCTGGCGTTGCAGGTCGGCCAGGAGGTGGTGTACCGGGAACTGGGCCAACTCATCGCCATCGATCCCGTCACTGTCGAGCGCTACATCGACCTGCTGGAAAAGGCTTTTGTGGTGTTCAAGCTGCCCTCAATGTCCCGGAATGCCCGCAACGAAATTAAGAAGGGACGGAAGATCTACTTCTATGACAACGGCGTCCGCAATGCCATCATCAACAATTTCAATCCCCCGGAGTTGCGTCAGGATATCGGCGCCCTGTGGGAAAATTTCCTGATCAGCGAGCGGCGCAAAACCAACGAGTACCGCCTGCGCTTTGCCAACCTCTTTTTCTGGCGCACCCACACCCAGCAGGAGATCGACTACATCGAGGAACGGGACGGCCGGCTTTACGCTTATGAGTTCAAGTGGAACCCAAGAAAAAGCGCTTCCCTCCCCAACGCGTTTGCCCGGAATTACCCCGGCAGTATCTTTCACTCCGTTACACCGGAAAACTTCCTCTCTTTCGTCCGTGATTGAAAGGCGGAAAAAGCAAAAAGCTGTGATGAGAAAACCAGGAGTCCGGTGATGAAGGAACTTGAGGTTCGGTGATGAAAAAGTCGGCACCGTTTCTGAATAAGGAATAAAGAAGAAGGAATAAGAAAAACGGTTCCTTTCGCTTCGCTACAGGCATATGTTTTGAGTTTTGCACATTGGAATTTTGAATTTGTTTGGGATTTAGAATTTGGGATTTGGGATTTTCTTCCCTTTTCAACTCTCTCGGCCGGGCGGTGATGGAGGAACTTGAGGTTCGGTGATGAAAAAACCAAAACCGATAATGAATAAGGAATAAAGAAGAAGGAATAAGGCGCGATAATCAATATGGGCAAACATTGGGGCCGATGCGTGAAACACCCTGTAGAACGTAGAAAGTAGAGAATAAACAGCCCGGGAACTGATCCTCGGCCTGCGCAGTGAACCGTTCACAGATGAGGCCGCCCCACTGTTTCTGGACCGGGAATTTCTGGATTATACGCGTTCGTTTCTGGCGCGAAAGCTGGTGACCGCCGCTCCGTTTTCCCTGAGAATGGCCGGCATGCACCTGGAAAGCGGCAGCGACGGAGCCCCTGAACGCTTGAACCTGGTATGCGTGGCGCAGATGAAAAACAAATCGCTGCAGGTGCTGGATCCCGCCCTTTGCCTGCGCCGGACCATGGGCTCGGTGGAATTGAGTCTACACGAGAATCGGTTTGACGCGCTCAGCCGTTTTCTCATCACCAAACTGTACGGATTCTAGTCGTTACGGGGCTATTTCGGAAAAAGAAATAAATAATCAGGAGAACAGTTTAAAACCTGCTTCAATTTTTCGTTTTCACAATGATGGTGTTCGAGAAAACTTTTCCCAACCAGAGACAATCAAGGGATTGTTCCGCCTGCGGAAGGTTTTCCGGCAACGTCCATTGCCGGTCCGCTTCGGCTCGTTCATAGACGAAACGGATTTCATACAGGCCCGGCCTTTCCAGGGGGAAAACGCGGCCGCGGGACACGTATTTGTCCGGATACTCATCGGGCAGTCCCAGGCGCCTTTTGACTTCCCGCATGTCCGGGATGTTTTCCCGCCAATCGGGAGAGGCAAAAACCAGCCGGTATTGCTGGTCCAGACGGGCTTCCAGGGAAATGGTTTTCTGTTCTTCCGGCGCCAGTACAAAGGTACGACCCAAAAAAAGGTTCACCTTGGGGGAGTGCCAGATGAAACCGCTTTGGCGCGGAATGGTTTCCCCATCCTGGCGGTTCACCTCCAGTTCTTCGCCGATAAAAACGTCGTGGACAAGAACGCGGAACGGTTTGGCGTCCCGGTTCGCGAATGTCACGGTCAGCGTGATTTCCTCTCCCGGTTGGCAGACGGGTTTGTTTGCGGAAAGGTTGATTTGCAGGCCGTTTACGGTTTTTCCCGATTGCTCGTCCGGCTCTTCCCGCACCTCGGCCGTAACCGCGAACATGCTTAAGAAAACAACCATGCAAAAGATGACTCCGTGTTTCATCATGGGTCCGCCCCCCCGTATCACGGCGTCCTGCGAAGACGCCCTTCTCTGTCACGCCGTGCGACGCTTTTTCGCTGATTTTTCCGGCTTTTTGACGCGCTTCTTTTTGGGAAGCTTGATTACCGTAGTGTCGGCGATCTTATCGTGCATGGACAATCCCTGCTTATGCCAGAGGACCTGCCAGAAACCCAGCGAGGCAAACAGGCCCGAACACACGTATCCGTGGGCCCGTTCAAAGCCCTGGTACCATCCCAGGCGGGGCTTGCCTTCCAGGTCGACCACCTTCAGGCGGAAAATCCTCTTTCCCGGTGTGCGGCCCCCGAAACGAAAGAAAAAGACAAAATACAACAGCGTAATCAGGTATTCCTGGATGAAGGTGAACGCTTCACCGACGTAAATGAATTTGTGCTTGTGTCCGGCCGCGATAAATTCCTGTTCATACGCATGATACAGTTCTTGCGCCGACATTTCCGTTGCCTTGGCGTATTCCTCGGCTGAGATTCTCTCCCGCAGTGTTTTCAGCAGGGAATACTTCATGATTCGCTCGTCGTTTTCATCCTGTTCCATGCGGATGGAAAACCCGGAACCTTCCTTGAGTGCCCGGGAAACCTGGGCGATGATTCCGGTTTCCCCCGCGACCGATGCTTTCACCTCAACATAAGCCAGATAGATCAACATGGAAAGAAAACCGATGAGGACCACGTCAACGGCAAACGCCAGGCCCCGCCGCACGAATCCGGCCTGATCCGGCCGGGCTTTGTGCCGAGGGAAAAAGCCGTGCCGATAATCTCATGTGCTTCCCCTTTCAGAGAAATATTCACAAATATTCAAACCAAAATCAAACCACAGTCATTCGAAATATGGGGAACGATTACCGGGCAAACCAGACCACGGCGTANNTGATGCGCGGGGCTGCCTTTCCAGGAGTTGAGGGCGCCCGCGGGCGTGGAACTGCCGCTGTGTGCGATCTCGTAACCGTAATTGTTGTACCCGGCGATTTCCTTGGGCTTGAGCCACATGATCGAATAGGTCGCCGAGTTGCCTGGATCATAGCAGCCCCCCGTCCAGGTGCCGTTCTTGGACCAGGAATGGAGGTTGCCGTTGCAGTTGTTTTCCGGATGATGGGCGGCCAGGTCCTTGACATGGGCTT
>DBFQ01000064.1 GCA_002294665.1 Candidatus Aminicenantes bacterium UBA876 | reverse complement strand
CAGGTGGTTGAAAGAAGTGCGGTCTAGTAGGCGTCGCTGTCGGCGACACCGGCGGAACTCTGGTAATTGAGGAACTTGGTGTACTTGTCGATAAAAGTGAGTACAATGCGCCCGGTGGGGCCGTTGCGCTGCTTGGCCACGATCAGGTCGGCTTCCCCCTTGCGCTCGGTGTCGCGGTCATTCTGCTCTTCGCGGTGGAGGAACATGACCAGGTCGGCGTCCTGCTCGATGGCGCCACTTTCTTTCAGGTCCGACAACTGATACTTGGGCCCTTCGTTACGGCGGGTGCCGCGGGTTTCGGGTGAACGATTCAATTGGGCCAGGGCCACAACCGGAATATGCAGTTCCTTGGCCATCTCTTTCAACGCCGCGCTGATGGCGGCCACTTCCTGGGCCCGCGAATCACTGCGACGCACCATGTCTGAACCCACTTTGATCAATTGCAGGTAATCGACAAAAAGGATATCCAGACCGCGCTCGTTCTTCAGGCGCCGGGCCCGGGTTTTCATCTCCACGATGGACAGGCTGGGTGAATCATCGATAAACAAACCGGCGCGGCTGAGATTGGAAGCGGCAAGTTCCAGGTCGGCCCACTCTTTCTGGGTGAGGCGCGGTTTACCGGTACGCAAAGCCGCCATGGACACACGTCCTTCCAGGGCAAGCAGGCGCATGATGATCTGCGTGCGCGACATCTCGATGGAAAAGAAACCGACGGTTTTTTCGTATTTAATGGCCATGCGTGCGGCCAGGTTCAACCCCAGAGCGGTTTTCCCCATTGAGGGGCGCGCGGCGATGACGATCAGGTCTCCGGGATGAAAACCCGAGGTCATGGCGTCCAATTCCGTCAGATCCGTTTTCAGGCCTTCGCTCTCGCCGTGTTTCTGAATGCGGTTGACCAGGTCAACCGTCGCGGGGACCAGGTCTTCGGTCGGATGAAACCCCCGCTTGACCCGGTTCTCGGAAATCTTGATGATCGATTCCTGGAGGCTGTTCAACACCACCTCGGCGCCTTCATGCGGGGTTTGCGATCCCTGGTCGATTACTCCCAGTGAAGCGTGCATGATCTGGCGCAGGGCCGAACGATCCTTGACCACCTGTACGTATTCGCTGATCTGCAGTTTTTCGGGAATGCCGTCCACCAGCGAGGCGATATAGTCGTATCCCCCGGCAATTTTGAGCTGGTGCCGGCTTTTGAGCAATCCGGACACGGTGATCATGTCCGCGGCCTTCCCCTTGTTGACCAGGTAGTCAACCGCGGCGGCGATCACCCGGTGGGATTCACGATAGAAATCGTCTGAATTGATCTCTGAAAACACCTCATTGACATAACGGTTGTCAATGAGCATGGCTCCCAGCAGGGCGCGCTCGGAGAACTCATCGTGCGGCATGGTGGGAATCAGTCCAGACTGACTGCCATCGGACATTGCTTTCCCTCCCTTATCGCGGCCGCAACCGTACTCGCCTCCGCCGGGACAGGAACGTCCCGGCGGAGGAGCGGGTATCAGTTACCGGCTGAACCTTCCGGATCGTCTTGTGCTTCCACAACCGAACCCGCGGGTTCAACCCCGGCTTCTTCTTCTGGGGCAGCGGCGCTGTCCGGCTGCGGCGCCGATTCCGGTTCTTCCTTGACCGCGACCGCTTCGAGTTCGCCTTCCGGCAGAACCTTGATGGTCAATTCAGCGGTCACTTCCGGATGCAGTTTGAAATGGCAGGTGAATTCACCCACTTTCTTTATGGCTTCCGGCAGGTGGAAACGCTTGCGATCCACCTCGAAACCTTTCTCTTCCAGGTAGGACTCGATGTCCGTAGTGGTCACGGATCCGAACAACACGCCGTTCTCACCGGCCTTGCGATGAAACTCCAGTACCAGCGCTTCCAGGGATTGTTTCTGGGATTCCGCTTTTTCACGCAGCGATTCCAGCTCTTTCAGGTACTTGATTTTGCGGCGTTCCATCAGGGAAACATTGTGGGGAGTCACCGGCAGGGCCAGGCCGCGCGGCAGCAGGAAGTTCCGGGCAAAACCGGGCTTCACTTCCACCACGTCGCCCACGATTCCAAGCTTATCGACTTCTTCGGTCAGCAATACCTTCATGGTCAGCCTCTCCTGGATTCAGCAAACTGGAGCAACGCCATGTGGCGCGCACGCTTGATGGCCTTGGTCAACTGCTTCTGGTGGTAGGGACACACGCCGCTTACCCGGGATGGAACGATTTTTCCGGTTTCCATCATGAAACGTTCCAGGGGCTTGTAGTTCTTGTAGTCAATGAACTGGACCCGGTCCTTGCAGAATATACAGAATTTCTTGCGGGAAAAATATACTTTTTTCCCGCCGCGACGTTGGGGATGCGGTCTATTCGTCATCGCCGTCCTCCTCTTGATACCGACCACGGGAGTCCTGGTCCTGGTAATCGTTTTCCTGGCCGCCATTCGGTTCGCGCGAACGGCGCTCATCGTGACGCTTCCACTTCTTTACCAGGCGATTGCTCTTGCGCAGGCGCTCGTCGAGTCGCACCACAATGTAACGCATGACCTTTTCATTCAGTTTGATGCGTTTTTCCAACTCGGCGATACTGCCGCCCCCCATGGTGACATGGGCAAAGGTATAGATCCCTTCCTGGTGGTCTTGAATGGGATAAGCCAGCGGGCGCCGGCCCCATTCGTCCAGTTTCTCAACTTTGCCCGCGTTCTTTTCCACCAGGGAAACGACGAGCTCGTTGACTTTTTTTACTTCCTCTTCGGTAGCATCGGGATTCACGATGAACCCGATTTCGTACGATCGTTGCATTCATCCTCCTTATGGATTGACGCGGCATCTGCCGCTCCGGCCCCGGTCAGAGGCCGGCAGCCCCCCCCTTGCGGGGGAGCAAAGAGTGCATTTGAGCCACGGTCCGCATTGCGGTCACCGCGGCGGTTGAAACGATTCATCACGGCCTGGATGCTTTGGCTGCGCAGCAACTCTTCCACTGCAGCCGCGGCCTTCTCCACGCCGTTGTCCAGACTTTTCTGATCCTCACCTTTCAGGGGCGTCAACACGTATGCGGCCAGGTCCGCGGGAGCGGGGCCTTCGGGATGGATGCCGATGCGGATGCGGGCAAAATCGCTGCGCCCCAGGGTATCGATCACGGAACGCATGCCCCGATGCGTTCCCGCACCACCTGCGGCTCGCACGCGGATTTCACCCAGCGGCAGGTCCATGTCGTCGGTGATGACCACAAGTTCGGACACGTCAGCCTCCAGAAAATCCAGCAGGCGCTTGACCCCGCGTCCGGAAAGGTTCATCCAGGTCAACGGCCGCGCCAGAACAAAGCGTTTCCCGCCGGTGATTCCGCTGCGCAGGATCACGTCGCCCAGATCCAGCGGGTTTTCTGCAGGGAACCGCTGCTGCAGCCGCGATATACATTCAAAACCCACGTTGTGCGGCGAGTGACGGTATGCCGGATCGGGATTGCCCAGGCCCACGATAACGATAATTCACGCCTCCCTCTACTACTCACTGTCCGCCGCGGGCTCATCCCCGGCAGGAGCGGGTTCTTCCCCTTCGACGGGCACCGCTTCGGCCACCGCCTCTTCCTCGGTGATTTTGGCGCTCACGGCGCAGATCACCGAACGGGTATCGGACAGCATTTCAATTTCGTCGGCGAATTTCAGGTCTTCAACCTTGATCGAATGCCCCGCATGCAATTGGGAAACATCGACCGTGATCTCGCGCGGAATGCGGTCCGGCAGGCAGCGCAACTCAAGCGTCCGGGTCATGAAATCAAACACGCCGTCTTCTTCCTTGACTCCGATGGCTTCACCGCTGATGCGCACGGGGACGCTGACGACCACGGGGCGTTTCGGGTCGATGCGGATGAAATCCACGTGGATCGGCGTGTCCTGAAGGTAATCGTACTGGATCTCCTTGAGCATGGCGTCCACGACAACCGCTTCACGCTGAATGCGCAACAGGGAGTTGATCCCCTTGTCGGATTTCAGAATGGACTTGAGGTCTTCCTGATTGATCGAGATCGGGATCGATTCCTTATTTCCGCCGTATATGATCGCCGGAACACGGCCGCTGTTACGCAGCTTCTTGGCAATACTCTTCCCCACTTTCTCGCGGGGCTCCGCCTTGATGGCAATAATGTCTTGCATTGAATGCTCCTCGTTCGCTATGCTGCTTTATATCAGAAACAGCTTGGATACCGATGTTTCGTCGCGGATACTGGCTATGGCATCCGCGAACAGTTTCGCCACGGAAAGAACCTGGATCTTCCCGCTGGTACGCATGTTCGCCTGCTGGGAAATCGTGTCGGTCACAAAGATTTTCTCCAGCGGAGCTTCGTTCAGGCGCTCCAGGGCCTGGCCGGAAAAGATACCATGCGTACAGGCGGCAAAGACGCGGCGCGCGCCGTTCTTTTTGATGGCCTTGATCGTCTGTGTCATGGTGCCGGCCGTGTCCACGATATCATCCACCACGATCGCGTCGCAACCGTCCACTTCGCCGATGATGTGCATCACCTCGGCGACATTCGGCGCTGAACGCCGCTTGTCGCCGATGGCCAGACCCGCGTGCAGGGGCCTGGCAAAGAGGCGCGCCCTTTCCACTCCGCCGGCATCCGGCGAAACGATCACCAGGTTTTTCAGATCGAGTTCGGCTTCATCCCTCAGGTAAGACACGAAAGTGGGAAGCGCCATCAGGTTGTCCACGGGGACATTGAAAAAACCCTGAATCTGGTTGGCATGCAGGTCGATGGTCAGCACCCGGGAAAAACCCGCGGTCTCCAGCAGATCGGCCAGCAGGCGCGCGGAAATGGGAACACGGGGACGATCCTTGCGATCCTGGCGGGCGTAGGCGTAGTAGGAGATCACCGCGGTGATGCGCCGCGCGGAAGCGCGTTTCATGGCATCGGCCATGAGCAGCAGTTCCATGATGTGGAAATTGATGTCACCGGCCAGGGACTGGATGATGAACACATCCGCCCCGCGCACGTTTTCATGGCTCTGAAAACGGATCTCGCCATCCGAAAACGTGGTCAAGGTGCAGTCGGCCAGTTCGCACCCCAGATGGGATACGATGCTCTTTGCCAGGCCGGGATTCGCTGATCCCGAAAAAATCAAAAAATTGTTTTTGCTGCTCATCCTGACCTGCCTGAACGGGGCATGCTGGGGCGGGAGGATTCGAACCTCCGAATACCGGCTCCAAAAACCGGTGCCTTACCGCTTGGCCACGCCCCAATCCGCTCCTGGTATTCTTTCCGGGCAATGAAGCGGGACCGAACCTTGCGGACCCCCGGCAGAAACCGCTCCAGGGAAGGGCCCGGATCCGGAATGCCGAACACGGCGCCGCCGCTGCCACTCATGGCCGCAAAACTGCATCCAGCCGCACTCATGGCATCCTTGGCCGCCCGCACCTGCGGATAATATGCAAACGCAACCGCTTCCAGGTCGTTTTCCAATCCCGCCAGTTCACGGGTGTCTAGAAAGGTCTCTATTTTACTGTCTCCAGCCGGTCTTGTCAAGCGCAAGCCCTTGAAGACCCGCGCCGTGGACACCTCAACGTCGGGCAGGGCCAGGACCAGTGACAAGGCATTCAGATCATCCAGCAATGTGAGCCGCTCACCGATTCCCTCGGCCAGAACCGTGCCCCCGGCCAGGAAGAAGGGCACATCCGCACCGACGGCAACGGCCAGCCGGACCCACTCTTCCAGACCCGGATTCAGGTCGAAATAATCGGCGAAATACAGCATGCAGACCGCCGCGTTGCCGCTGCCCCCCCCCAGCCCCGAGCCCGGAGGTACGCGTTTGTGCACGCGCACGTTGAACCCATGGGGCAGATGGTACTCGCGATCCATGACCCGGAACGCGCGTGAAATCGTATCATCCTGGTTCCAATCGATGCCGGGCCAGTCTCCCTCGACCACACATTCCCGATCCTTCCGCGGCGTCACCCGGATATCGTCGCCGAAATCGATGGTCTGGAAAACCGTACGCAACAGGTGGTATTGATCCTCCCTGCGCCGGCCCGTGACTTCCAGGCCCAGGTTGATCTTGGCAAAAGAGCGCAGTCGCGCCGCGGCCTCAGTTTTCACGACTGATCACTTCCTCCAGTTCTGCATCAACCATGCCTGCCATATCACGGGGATCATCCAGTCTGCCGCCCACGTGGCGGCGCCGCAACACGGTGAAGCGGATATTTGAGGTGCCGTCATCCAGTTGCAGGGTCCGCGGCAGGCCGCTGGCCGGATCCCGTTCCATTTCAACCTGAATACCGGACCGGCGTTGCAGGGCGGGAGGAACAATACCGTCAAAAAGCAGGCGTTGCAGGTCACTGAATGCCAGCTGCAATTGCCAGACGCGCTGCACCAGGATCGAGAATTCGCCGCGCCAACAGCGCTTGCGACTGCGATTCACCAGCAGGGCCCGGTCATTTTCAACGTAAAGGTCCATGACCACCCGGTTCAAAGGATTGAGAAACAGCATGCGTGCGCGGGGCCCGTCCACGTCAAGCACAAGGCGGCCTTTCCATCGTTCCGCATCGCTTTCAGCCAGGAATCTCAAGACAAGCGAGGGATGCCCGCCCTGCCCCGGCAACGCGATTTGCGGAGGCCGATAACGGCGGCCACAACCGGCGACGACCATGACCGCCANNACCGCCAGAAGACCCGCCGTGATCAGACCTGAAAAACGCTTAATCATGATGCGGACGCATGCGCAATTGAAAAATGAATTGCTGTAAAAGCAATCGGGCCGCGTCTTCCCCCCCGGTCTTGGACTCGAAATCCATGCGATAGATCAGATCCAGGATTCGTCCCAGTCGTTCGTCGGAAAAACGCCGTACCGTACGAATGAAACGGTCCAGGAAAAAAGAGGGCTGCTGCAGGATTCTGCCGATTTCCGCGCTGGAGCGGTGCTGGCGCAAGAGGAAACGCGCGGTAAAGATCTTGTTGTAGTAGGTCACCAGCGTGCCGATCACCATGGCCGGTTTGACACCGTTGGCAAACAGATAGCGCAATACCCGCAGGTAGGCGACGGCATCTTCCTGCTCCACGGCATCGGTCAGGTCCCAGATCGAATGCGGATCCACGCCGGTCACCATCTGGTCGACATCCTGGATGTCGATTACGCCGTCCTCCCGCGCCCAGGCCTCAAACCGGCTCACCCATTGCAGGACAGATACGTACCTCTCGCCGAGCATTTCCTGCAAGCGGTCCAATGCGCCATCGGTGATCCGCACATTGCGCTCTTTGAGACGATTGCGGATAAATGCGGACACATCGCTTTCGCGAATGCGGTCCAGGTCCACCACCTGAGTGGACGGGGAATGCAATTGCTTGATCAGGGTCGCCAGTTTGCCTTTCTGCAACTGGCGGTAATCATCCGGCGTCAGCGCCAGCGAAACATAGAGGATGATCAGTGAGTGTGCGGAAGGTTTTTTCAGGTATTGGACCAGCAGCTCCTGATCCGGTTTTGACAGGGAAATCCGCCGCGGATCCCGGACCATGGCCACGATCACCTTGCGCGACTGGATAAAGAAGCTGGCGGTCTGCGCTTCTTCGACAACGTCGCTCCAGCCCGCGTCCTCATCACCCTCCAGGTAATAGCGGCGGAAATTGAAATCAGTGGGATCCTCCAGGAACGCGCGCACATAGGCCTGGATCACCCATTCGCCCAGGAATTCATGAAACCCGGCCAGGATGGTAAATGGCGGTGGAGACTGGCGCTGCTCGATGCGTTGCAGGAAGGAGAAAAATCCCTCGACGGGCATCAGAAATCTTCCAGAATCGAGGTCACCACCGATGTGGCGAAAGCGCGCGAGATCCGTTGCAGCGTCTCGGTTTCCATGGAAAAGAAATCGGCCGAGTCGATGTCGTAGGTATCCACGAAACGCAGGTTGCGGTTCTCAAACAACACCCGACCCTGCTTGAGGTCCATCAGGCGGATATCCAGCATGATGCTGACCTGGAACCGGTCAGCGGCGGATTCGGAGTACGAGACCGGTGAAACCTTGAAGGAAGTGATCTTGCCTTCCAGAACGGAATCCGCCTGTTCGATGGTTTCCACCAGCTTCAGGCGGCTGCGGCGCAGGAATTCGTCGCGAACGGCAAAGGTCACGAATTGCTCGGCCTGGTACCGGCTGGTCTGGTTTTCAAAATTGCGGATCAGGATCGTGCGGATGTGTTTGGGCAGAAAGGCACCGCTGCCGGCAAGGCGGTAGCCGCAGGCGGTCATGGAAGCGGCCGCGAGCAGAATCAGAATGGTTTTGCGGATCAAGTTGGCACCCGGAAAGGGATTATACCGCAATTGGCCGCGAACGACAACGCGAGCGATCCGCTGCGGGTCGACGGCTGCAAGATATCAGGCGTTGAGATCGCGTTTGAATTTCAGCAGCGTGGCATAGTGACGGCGCTCTTCTTTGACAATGGCCTCGATCATCTCTTCCTGTTCGGCGGGAACGAAAGTCTTCAGTTCCAGGTAGAAGAGCACGGAATCGAGTTCCTGGCGCATGGCGAATTCAACCGCTTCAGCCAATGTGTCGATCTTTGCCATCTCGCTGCCGTACACCTTTTCGTTGAACAGGGTATCATCGACCACTCCCTGCATGTAGGCCATGTACTCCCCGTAGACATCGCTGTCCATGGGACGGTCGGATACCTCGCGCGCCAGGATTTCAAACAATTGCCGGTGTTTGACTTCCTCGTCGGCCAGATAAACAAAGAACTCCTTCTGCTGAGGATCTTCGACGCGTTCCGCCCAGCTGCGATAAAAACGTTCCCCGTTCTCTTCCAGGCGGACGGCGTGTTGAACCAGTTGTCTGGCATTCAATAGCGACATGTTGGTATCTCCTTTATGCACGAGCCGGGGTCGGTTTCTCAATCAACCCAATCCCCTTTGGGTTATTCCAATCCTTCACCGCACACCAACTCAACAACCCGGACAGAATAGCATACAGGCAATGCGATTACCACCCGCTGACGCCGTTATTCGTCAATCAACAGATCCGTTTTTTTGGCGGATTGCAGGCACTTCAACTTCAATCCGAGAATGGTCAGTGAAGCCAGCAGATTCTCCTGCTGCAGAATCACGCCCTCGGGCACCTGGACCGAGGTGGGGGCGAAATTCCATATTCCGCGCAGGCCGGCATCCACCATCATGTCCGCGATTTTCTGGGCCGATTTCGCCGGCGCGGTAATAATCCCCACCTTCACATTCATGCCGCGGCAAACCTCGGCGAGGCGTTCCATGGGCATGACCGGCTTGCCGTTGATCCGGGTTCCCACGAGTTCGGAATCATTGTCAAAGGCCACCAGGATTTCCCAGCCGCATTGCGAAAAGCCTTCGTATCCCAGCAGGGCCGATCCCAGGGCTCCGCATCCGGCAAGTACCGCCTCCTGGGTCTGGTCCCAGCCGAGAAAAGCCTCGATGTGACGCAGCAGATCGCGCGCGATGAAGCCGATGCGGGGTCGACCCACGGCACCGGTCAAGGCCAGGTCCTTGCGCACTTTTATCGGATCATAGCCGAACTGGTGCGCCACCATGGTGGAAGAAACCCTTTCCACGCCACGGTCGACCAGTTCGGTCAGGAAATGGTGGTAAACCGGCAAACGGCGCATCACCGGCACCGATACCTTCCTCATCGCCTTTCTGGGCACATGCAACTCCTTATGGGTTTATCGATAGCATAGTATCGATAGCCGGCTTTGTCAACCCCGAACGCCCACATCCGCTCGTCTTTCAGGTTTCTCCGGCGATGGGAAACTTCTCGACCAGCTTGCGATAATCATCCAAAGTATTCACGTTCAGAAAGGACCGCAAGTCGGGATCCACGTTACGGACTTCACTTTCCATTAAAGTACAGGCATTGATGCGGCCGATAAAATCCGAGATTTTCAGTTTTCCAGCGCGGATGTTATCCTCGATTAATGCCCGGTTTCGCCTGGCATACACGGCCACCAGGGGTTCCAGGTAATTGTGAATGACCGGAACAACGGCGTCACAATTTCTTGAAAAAAAACGCGACAGCAGAAGGTGCAGCAGTTCCACTTTCACAAGCGGGAGATCTCCAGCCACGACCAGCACGGCATCCGTAGGCGCATGAGAAAGGGCCGTATGGATGCCCACAATCGAGGCGTGAATCGAGAAAGTGTCCCCAAAACAAAGGTAAGGAGCCACATTCAAATTTTCGCAATTCTCCCCAGCCACGATGATGTTATCGGAAACCATGGATAAAGTGTCGGTGATGTGTCGCAAAAAACTTTTTTCGCCAAACTTCAAAGCCAGCTTGTTTTCTCCAAACCGCTTGCTGGCACCTCCTGCCAGAATGGCACAGGTAACGGATTGTTTCTGCCACATTGATTTAACCGGGGACATATATTGTCTGCAAAATTTCAATCATTGGAAGCCAGATTATAATAAAAAGCACTTTGGAGGGCAACCGCAATTTTACAGCAATTCGTTCTGGAACAAACGTTTCGCAGCCACCCTTGCCAGCGAGGCGATTTTGCGGTATTATTACATTTAATATTAAACAAAAAATTGCCATGGAGAGACTCATGCATCAGAAACACCTGCTTCTGTTCTGTTTGGCCCCGATTATTTTTATCAGCCTGGTTTCACCTGCGTCAGCGGCCGTCAAACTCGTTGACACAGAGACGTACACGGTGGACCTGTACGGTTTCTTTAAATTTGACGCCACCCTCCAGGACAACCCGACCAACAGCCTGATCGCTCCCCGCTTCGCCGTAAGCGGAGATCAAAGTACCACGGGTTTCACCGCCATGCACAGCCGCTTCGGCCTCAACATCGCCGGCCCCCAACTCCCCGGAGATTGGAAGGTCAAAGGTACACTGGAGTTGGACCTGTTTGATGCTTCCAGTCGTAACCAGATGCAGTTCCGCACCCGGCATGTATTCCTGACCCTCTCAAAGGGAACCGTTTCCATTCTGGCCGGTCAGTTCTGGGACCTGTTCTCCCCCATCGGTCCTAGGACCATGATGACCAATGGTTACATGTGGAATACGGGGAACCTGGGGTTCCGCCGGGCCCAGCTGCGCGTCACGGTTGCGCAGGAGAATTTCAATTTCGCCTTTAGTTTGAATGATCCCACACTGCAGGGCGCCATTTCCACCGGCCTGCCCATCCTTCAAGCCAGGCTTGGACTAACTCTCGGGGACAAAAAGCAATACAAGATGGGTCTGTCCGCCGCCTACGGCAAGGACCGTCATACCGCCTTCGACGTGGAAACGGATGTGGATATCGTGGGCGTCAGCCTGGACTGGATCATTCCCGCCACAGACAATCTGGTCGTGCAGGGCGAATTCGGTATGGGCGAGAATCTCTCGGTATTCCTGTCCCGGGCCGGAGTTTTTCAGGATACCCCGATCAACACTTTTGACGGCGTTAATGTAATGAGTTTCTGGGCGGAAATCCTGTATAAACTGAAAAAGTCCAGCCTGTGGCTGGGTTACGCTTTTGAAAACCTGACCGAAGACAAGCAATTGGGACTGGGAACGCTTCAGGACACCAGTTGTATTTTCAGCGGTATTCAGTATCACGTCGGCGGAAAAGTTTCCTTTGCCCTCGAGTACACTCATTTCCTGAGCAGCTATCTGCAGGTAAACGACAAAGCCAAGACCAACCAGTTCATCTTCAGTGCCATCTACGGATTTTAAAAAAAGACAGAGGACATGTCATGAACAGGGACAGGGCAACCCTGTCCCTGTTCATGAATAGATATTAAAGCGGTTCCCGCGCAAAAACCCGATCAATCTCATACCGTATTGTGTCGCCAACCGCACCGCAAGGCTGGTGGGGGCGGAGTGCGAGATGACGCCCGACAGGCGCACCTGGCCGGCCTTATTTACAATTTCTGTTGAGATGCGACCACTGGTCAACAACAACATGTCGGCGAGGTCTATGCCAGCCATTGCACCTGCACCCACCACCTTGTCAATCGCATTGTGACGTCCAATGTCCTCGGCAAAAAAAACCACGCGACCACCGGCGGACAAGGCCGCGGAATGGGTTCCACCGGTTTGGCGGAAAACCGCTGAACGCCGGGAGAAATCCGCGAACAACCCCTCCAGGCTGGCGTAATCGACTTGACGCGGGCGCAGAGAAATTTTCGACTTTTTGAAATCCAGGGGCAACAATCCGCCGCCGGCCCCTTTGCCGCAACCGGCTGGAATCCGAAGATTCCGAACGGTTGCGCTGATGGTATCCTCGTGTACCAGCAACTCCGATATATCCTGAAACGTCGAAGCCATTCCGGAAGTCAGGAGAAAACCGATCGCGAACTCGGCATACAGCGCCGGGGAGATGGAGTGATGAAAAGTAATTTTGTTGTTGATCGCTAAGGAAACCAGCCGTTCCACCACCACCGCATCCTGCATGGCCGCAATTTTTCCGTCTTGGTAGCGGTGGATTTCCAACATTTCCTGCATTTCTATCATGTTTCGCCTCGCCTGTTCACACTGCAAAAAAAAAGCGGGAAAGCCGGAGGCTTTCCCGCTTTTCCGTTCCCCGGATACTTACGCGATCTCTTTTTGTTTGCGGATATACACCGACCAGTACAGCGTAGCCACGAAAAAGGCTCCGCCGACGATATTTCCCAGTGTGACCGGGATCTCGTTTTTGACCAGGAATCCGTACATATTCAGGTTGGAAGAAGCCTCGACACCGGCCAGGCCAACGGTCTTGAGCAGCAAGCCCATGGGGATAAAGAACATGTTGGCGATGCTGTGCTCAAATCCGGACGCGACAAAGGCCATGATGGGGAAAAAGATGGCAAACACTTTACCCACGGTGTCTCTTGAAGAGAGCGCCATCCACACGGCCAGGCATACCAGCCAGTTACAGCCGATGGCCCGGAAAAACGCCGGCCAGAATGCCAGGTCCACTTTGCCATTGGCGATGCCCATGGCAAAATTCCCAACCGCGTTGCCGCCCGTTTTCCAAAGGCCGCCGTAAAAAATAATCAGCGCCAGCAGCACGGAGCCGATCAGGTTGGCGACATACACGATCGACCAGTTGCGCATCAGTCCGCCAAAGCTCGCCTTTTTCTCTAACACGCTCAATACGATCAGGTTGTTGCCGGTAAACAGTTCCGCTCCGGCAATAACCACCAGCATCAGGCCGACGCTAAAGACGGCGCCCATCATGAACTTGGTCATGCCCAAGCCCAAGCTGGCCCCCATGTCGTGACCGACTACGGTTGCAAGCCAGGCGCCGAAGCCGATAAAGGCGCCGGCCAGAATTCCCAGTACGGTCAGGTTGAACACACTGGATTTCACTTTCTTTACACACACACTATTCGCCAGGTCAGCAGCAATAGTGGCGGGGTTCTTGCACTCCATCTGCATGCGTCTCCTCCTTTTGGATTAACCTATTTTTTCGATCTTACAGGCTGCGACTTTGAATTCCGGGATCTTGGCCACCGGGTCCAAAGCGTCATTGGTCAACACGTTGGCCGCAGCTTCCGCGAAATGAAAGGGGATAAAAACCGACTTTTCATCCACGCGGTCGCTTTGCATGGCCACGGTTTTGATCTGTCCACGGCGCGATGATACCAGCACCTCTTCGCCATGCCGGATATTCATTCTTTCCATATCACGCGCGTGCATTTCCATGTAGGGCCCCTCAACGTATTCATTCAAAGCCTGTGCCCTCCGGCTCATGGAACCGGTATGGTAGTGGAAGAGAATCCGTCCCGTTGACAGCATGAAAGGATAGGCCTCATCCGGCCATTCAGCCGGCGGAATATGCTCAACCGGGAAGAACAGGCCCTTGCCGCGGGCAAACTTGTCTTTGTGCAGGAATTTGGTTCCCGGGTGACTCGCATCCGGGCACGGCCATTGCAGCCGTTCACCGTTCATGATGCGCTCGTAGGTGATTCCCGCGTACTGCGGCGTCAGGGCGTTGATTTCATCAATGATATCCTTGATGGAATCGTAATCCATCGCGTAACCCATGCGCCGGGCGATCTCGCATACGATTTCCCAATCCACGCGGCATTTCCCTGGAGCATCCACGGCTTTGTTCAGCCAGAGGACCCGGCGTTCCGTATTGGTGTAATTGCCCTCTTTCTCGGCAAAAAGCATCACGGGAAGCACCACGTCGGCCATCTGGGCGGTCTCGGTCAGGAAAATATCCTGGACCACCAGGAAATCCAGGGCTTCCAGAGCCTCTTTGACATGGTTCAGGTTGGGATCCGAAACCATGGGGTTCTCGCCCATGAGATACATGGCCTTGACCTTTTTTTCTGCCGCCGCATTCATCATTTCGACAACGGTCAAACCGACCTTATCGTCCATTTCACGGCCCCAGGCCGCAGAAAACTTCTCTTTTGCCGCCGGCAGGGTTACCGCCTGGTACCCGGGATAGACATTGGGCAACGCCCCCATGTCACAGGCGCCCTGGACGTTGTTCTGGCCGCGCAAGGGGTTGACGCCCGCGGATTCCTTGCCCACATTGCCTGTCAGCATGGACAGATTGGCGGTCGAACGCACGTTGTCCGTACCCGTGGTGTGCTGGGTAATACCCATGGAGTAGACAATACTGGCGGCTTTGGCATTCGCGTATATGCGCGCGGCTTCGATGATCTTTTCTTTGGGAATCCCTGTGATCTCTTCCACTTTCTCGGGGGTATATTTTTCAACCACTTTTTTGAATTCTTCGTAACCCTCTGTTCGGGAAGCAATGTACTCTTTGTCTTCCAGACCTTCCTTGAGAATCACGTTCATCATGCCGTTCATCCAGGCCACGTCCGTTCCATTCCGCTGCCGCATCCACACGGTCGCGTACTTGACCAGGTCGATTTTTCGCGGATCCACCACAATCAACTTGGCGCCGTGAAACAAAACGGCCCGCTTGATCCGCGTGGCGATCACCGGATGGGTTTCGGTTGTGTTGGATCCGGTTACCAGGATCACGTCCGCGTGTTCCAACTCTTCGATGGAGTTGGTCATGGCGCCGGAGCCGAACGTACTGGCCAGGCCCGCGACGGTTGACGCATGGCACAGGCGGGCGCAATGATCCACGTTGTTGGTGCCGATCACTGCGCGCATGAACTTCTGAAAAACAAAGTTCTCTTCATTGGTGCAACGCGCGGAAGAGAGCCCGGCCAGGCTGTCGGGACCGTGCTTTTCCTTGATCTGGGATAGACGCCGGGCAACGAGATCAAGGGCTTCATCCCAATCCGCTTCGCGGAACTTGCCGTTTTCCTTGATCAGGGGGGTGGTCAAGCGATCTCTATTGTCCACGAAATCGAGGCCGAAGCGCCCCTTGACGCAGGTGGCGCCGAAATTGGGGACCAGGTCTTCACCCTTGACCTTGATAATGCGGTTGTTTTTCACCCAGAGGTTGAGCTGGCAACCGACTCCGCAGTAGGCACATGTGGTAACAACATGTTTTTCCACATCTTTTTTCCGTACCCTCTGGCCGTACACCGGTTTATCCACAATGGCCCCGACCGGACAGGCCTGCACGCATTCGCCGCAGCCATCACATTCCGAGCCTTTCCAGTCCGCCAGACCGGCAACGATTACGGTTTCCATGCCACGGTTGGCAAAGTTCAGCACTCCCTTACCCTGGATCTCATAGCAGGCTTTTATACAACGTCCACACTTGATGCACTTGGTGGAGTCGTAGAGCAAGACCGGAGAACCCTCGTCTTTGAACTGGGTAACCTCTCTCCAGATCGAAGGGAAACGTCGTTTTCCCAACTCCACTCCATAACGGAATGCAAGGTCCTGCAATTCGCAGTCGCCGTCACGGGTACAGTTGATGCAATCGTCATTGTGCTCAGAGAGTATTAATTCAAGCAGCAGCTTGCGCATTTCTTCCAATTCGCTATCGAAGGCGGTGATCTTCATACCGGCCTCGACCTGCAGCATACACGACGGAACCATTCCCGGCCTGCCCTCGACTTTTACCACACAAAGCCGGCAATCTCCGCTGGGGGTGACCTTTTCGTAATAACAAAGACCGGGGATGTCAAACCCGTTTTCCCTGGCCACCTGCAACAGGTTTGCACCCTTCTCAGCCTGGATCTCTTTGCCATCGATGTATAAAGTGACCTTTTCTGACATCTTTTCCTCCTTGCCTAATTGACTGATTGTTTGATTCTATCGAGAAAATCCTGCCTGAAATTCTCCACGGCACTCTTTACCGGCATGATCAGGGATTGCCCCAGGGGACACAGGGATGTCTGGAGCATCGCCTGGGAAATTGCCACCATTTGATCGATGTCCTCTTCCTGTCCCTTGCCTTCACGGATACGTGATATCAAACCGTGGAGCTGGCGCGTCCCAACCCTGCAGGGCGCACACTGCCCGCAGGATTCATGAACAAAGAACTGAATGACGGAGGACAGCATTTCCACCATGTCGGCATCCTCGTTCATCACCAGGATGGCACCGGAACCCAGAACAGCGGCATTTTCCTTCAGGCTTTCAAAATCCATCGGCACATCCAGCAGGCGTTCGGAGAGGAAAACACCGGCGGCACCGCCGACCAACGCGGCCTTGAAGCGCTTGCCTCCCTTGATTCCACCGCCATATGAAAAGATGATTTCCCGCAGCGGCGTCCCCATCTCGACCTCAATCAGGCCGGGAAACTCCACGTGACCCAGGATGGTAAACACCTTGGTCCCGGTTGATTTTTCCGTACCGAACTTGCGGAACCATTCGGCTCCCGCGAAGATAATATCCGGTACATTGGCCAGTGTCTCCACATTGTTGACACAGGTGGGTTTCTGCCACAACCCCTTGTTGGCCGGGAAAGGAGGCTTGATCCGGGGATATCCCCTTTTCCCTTCCAGCGAATCGATCAAGGAGGTTTCTTCGCCGCATACATACGCTCCGGCGCCCTTCCTGATCTCGAGGTCAAAAGAAAAATCGGTATCCAGAATCCTCTCGCCAAGCAGGCTGTATTCACGGGCCTGGTCGATGGCTTTCTGAATCCGATCAATGGAAAGCTGGTATTCGCCGCGGATATAGATAAATCCCTTGCCGGCGCCGATCGCATACCCGGCAATCATCATACCCTCGACCAGCTTATGCGGATCACCTTCCATGATCAGGCGGTCCTTGAACGTTCCCGGCTCGCCTTCATCTGCATTGCAGATCATGTATTTATCATTTCCTTCGGCCTTCCGGGTAAAAGACCACTTCAAGCCGGTTGGAAAGCCCGCACCGCCACGACCGCGCAATCCGGAATCCGTGATTTCCTTAATCACCTGGTCCGGGGTGATTCCCTGACTGAGAATCCGCTCTATGCCCTGGTATCCTCCGGACGCCAACGCGTCATCAATACTCTCCGGATCAATCTTCCAGCATTTGTTCAAGACGATTCTCTGCTGGGTCCGGGTAAGCCCGATTGCTTTGCGGCCTTCCGTTGCGATTTTTGCTCCAGCCGTGTAATGCTCCACGCGTCTGGCAATCCTTCCCTTGACAATATGCTCGGCGAAAATCTCCTTCAAGCTGTCCGGGGTAACATTGAGATAGGTCACGTCGTCCGGATACACCACTATCTGGACACCTTTTCCGATCACTCCGATGGTTCCGGTTTCCAGAATTTTGATTTCCTGCTCCAGGCTCTCCTGTTGAAGGAGCGTTTTCAATTCGCGTTGGATTTCAAAAACGCCCGCCTGGATCGTTCCCTCATCTATGGGGAGCAGAATATGAGCCCTGTAAATACTCACTTCTCCCTCCTTTTCTCATCGATAATCTGTTTGACTCTCTCGGCATTCAGGTTTCCGTACACCTGGTCATTGATCATCATGGCCGGAGCAACTCCGCATACCCCCAGACAGGAGGTCATCTCAAGCGTAAACTGGCGATCAGGCGTTGTCTCGCCGAATCCGACTCCCAGGATTTTTTCCAGTTCGTCTGAAATCGTACTGGCACCCATTAAATGACAGGGAGGCGATTGGCATATGCGGATCACATTTCTTCCCCGCGGTTCCAGGCTGAACATGGTGTAAAAAGTCGCCACTCCATGCACAAAACTGTAGGGAAATTGCAGATAATCCGCCGTTGCCTGCAGATCTTCCTTGGACAGATAGTTCCATTCGCAATTGTCCTGCAAATCGTGAAGAATGGCGATGAGGTTGTCGCCGGACTTCGGGTATTTCTGCATGATTTCTTCTCGTGTCATGATTCACCTCACCTGGTTTTGTCCTTTATCGACGTTGAATCGCATCAAACTTGCAAGCCTGATAGCAGGCGCCGCAATGGATACAGGCATCCTGGTCAATGAGATGCACTTTCTTGACTTCGCCGCTGATGGCGTTCACCGGGCATTTGCGCGCGCAGGCCGTACAGCCGGTGCATTTATCCGCCAGAATGGTGTAAGTGATCAGATCGGTACACACCAGGGCCGGGCAACGTTTGTCGCGGATATGCGCCTCATACTCGTCGCGGAAATACTTCATCGTTGAGAGCACGGGATTCGGGGCGGATTGTCCCAATCCACATAAACTTGTGGCCTTGATCGTTTCAGCCATCTGTTCCAATTTTTCAAGGTCGCCCTCTTCGCCCGCGCCTTGCGTAATTCGTTGCAGGATCCCGTGCATCTGTTTCAGGCCGACACGACATGGGACACATTGACCGCAGGATTCCTCCACGCAGAATTCCAGAAAAAACTTGGCCATGTTAACCATGCAATTGCTTTCATCCAGCACGATCAGGCCGCCGGAGCCCATGATCGATCCCAGTTCCTTGAGAGACTCGTAATCGATGGGTGTATCCAGGTACTCAGCCGGAATGCAACCGCCCGAAGGTCCACCGGTCTGCACGGCCTTGAGCGCCTTGTTTCCGGGAATTCCGCCGCCCACGTCAAAGACGATTTCCCGCAGGGTGATGCCCATGGGCACTTCGACCAGGCCGGTGTTGTTCACATTGCCCGAAAGCGCGAAAACCTTGGTACCTTTGCTCTTGGCCGTACCCATGGCGGCAAACCAGTCGGCGCCGTTGAGCATGATATGACGCAGGTTGGCCAGGGTCTCCACGTTGTTGATCACCGTGGGTTTCCCCCACAGCCCCTGGTCGGAAGGATAGGGAGGCTTCGGACGCGGCATGCCGCGGTGACCTTCCACGGAGGCCATGAGCGCCGTTTCTTCGCCGCAGACAAAAGCGCCGGCGCCGGTGCGGATCTCAAGGTTGAAAGAAAAATCGGACTCCATGATATGCTCGCCCAGCAGACCGGCTGCTCGGGCCTGATCCAGCGCCTGGCGCAGTCGCCGCACCGCCAGTGGGTACTCAGCCCGGATGTACACAAACCCCTGAGAAGCGCCCACGGCGTAACCGGCGATTGCCATGCCTTCAATCACACTGTGGGGATCGCCTTCCAGGATGGCGCGGTCCATGAACGCACCGGGATCACCCTCGTCGGCGTTGCAGACCACGTACTTGGTTTCTCCGGGAGAACGGCGCGCCAGCTTCCACTTCAACCCAGTGGGAAAACCCGCGCCGCCGCGGCCGCGCAAGCCTGAAGCCGTTACCGACTCGATCACGTCATCCGGAGACATGTCCTGAAGACAATTTGCCAGGGCCAGGTAACCGTCATTGCCGATGTATTCGTTGAGGTTTTCCGGGTCGATGCGGCCGCAGTTCTTCAGCACGACTTTGTGCTGTTTCTCGAAAAACGGGATCTGGCGTTTCTCCTCAACGATTTTGCGGGCTTCCGGAGCCTGCCACAACCATTCTTCAACCGGACGTCCCTTGAGGAAATGTTCTTCCACGATACGTTCGGCATAATCCGCTTTCAAACGAATGTAGAAAGCTCCGTCCGGATAGACCACCATGACGGGACCCAATTCGCATGGCCCCATGCAACCGGTCTCAATAATGTTTATCTCGTCTTCAAGATTATGCGACTTAACCATCTCGATCAGCCGGTCTTTGAAATCATGGCTGTGCGAGGCGATACAGGCAGCGCCCCCGCACACCAGAACATCCAGTCTCTTTTTCATGACTGCCTCATTTCAGATATCCGCCACGAACGGATCATTCCGTGACTTCAAGGACGTAGTCGGAAAGTGGGCTGCCGTTGACAATATGCTCGGCCACGATTTTGCGTGCCACTTCAGCGGTAACATTACCATATACAATTCCGGGTTTGCCTTTTTCAGATATGGTGACTATGGGTTCATGCGAACTGAGACCCCGCTCACCCGCCTGGGTGACAATGACATCGGCGATGTTGCGTTTCTCGATCTCTTGGAGAAACGCCCTCAGGGTTTCCCGGGCCCCGGCGGCGATTCCGGAAGTGCCCATACCCACAACCACGCGGATGCGCGCGTCTCCATCACGAAGGATCATATCCTTCTGATGCTTCTCCCTTATCTTTTTCAGATCTTCAAGTTTCATGTCGCCTCCTTGATTTTCTGCTTTTACGCAGAAACTATTTTCCAGTGTTTTTTCGATAATCGCGGATCACTTTGCGTGCTTTATCCGCGGTTAGTTTTCCGTATACCTCTTCATCGATCATCATTGCCGGCGCCAGACCGCAGGCGCCGAAACAACGGGCCGTAGACAAGGTAAAGAAACCATCCGCAGTGGTGCCGCCCACGCGGATCTGCAGTTCATCCGCCAGGGCATCCAGGACATGCTGCGCGCCTTTCACGTGACAGGCCGTACCCAGGCAGACATTGATGATGTGATCTCCAATCGGTTCAGTGCGAAAGAAGTTATAAAATGTGGCCACACTGAAAACTTCAGATTGAGATAAATTCAGTTCTCTGGCCACAAACGCCTGGACTTCCCTGGGCAGGTAGCCGAACAGCTCCTGCGCCTTCTGCAGAACCAGGATAAGCGGCCCCGGAGTATTGCGTTGCGTCTGGATGAAATCGCGCAGTTGTTTGTAATGCGCGTTCTCAGGGATATGTGGCTCAGTCTGAAACATCATTTCCTCCTTCTGCCGATAAACAACATACCGGGTTACAGGGCACCTTGTCCACAACCCTCTTCAAGCATTATCGGTTTTTGCTGCAGCACGAGGGTCAATCAACCGGCGCCCGGCATCCTTTCAACTTTCTCATGGTTCAGAGTGGAACATGCGGAAAATCCGGCCCGCCGCCGAAAAAGTATCCATGGCGGTGGTCAATATGGTGAGACCCTCTTCATCGGCCTTTTCCAGCACGGCATCGTCCGGCCGCCCGTTGTTGGTGACGACGATCGCGGGGATGCGCTTCAATTGCGCCACGGCAATGACATTCAAGTGGCGCTGCAGGGTCAGCCATACGGCACCTTCCGGACAATTGGCCATCACATCGGAAAGCAGGTCCGACGCGTAGCCATCAATGACATCCACATCCCGGCCCTGGACCAGAACGTCACACCCCAAACCGTCGATGATCTGTGATAACTTCATGCTTATCTGTTTTGCAATTAACAATAATACAATAACGAATCTTAAGATAATCCACCCGTAAAGTCAACCCGGAAACGCGGAAAAAAAGTGCTGAAAACAGAATTTCCCGGAGCATTTGTCAAAGCGGCAAAAGGCGCAGATTTTCCTGCAGGTACTCGCGCAGGAAAGACAAAACCGCGGGATGCGATAACGGCATATCGCCGATCTGCTCGCGAATATCATGGCTGGAAACATCAAACCGACCGTCATCGGTGATCCAGGCGAACACGATATTGACCTCCGGCGTGGCGGCGATCAATTGAAACACGGTCTCAGCGACCCCTCCCAGCGGCGGGGTGTCGATATGGCTGAAGCGGTATTCAGCCCGGATACGGGTTCCCTCACCCACCCGGCTGGTAATTTCGAAGTCCCCGTCGCAATGCAGCGCGGTTTCCTTCATCAGCGGGATACCCAGGCCCACTTTTTTGCCTGACTTGGTGGTGAAGAAGGGGTCTTGAACGCGCTCAACGGTTTTCGCATCCATTCCGACGCCGTTATCATCGACCTGCAGGCGGATGCGATCCTCGCGCCGCGAAACCTCAATTTGGATCTCGACCCGGTCCGCTCCGGCGCTCACGCTGTTCTGGACCACGTCCACAATGTGAAAGCAAAGATCTTCGATCACGAATCCTCTCTATGGCGGTAGACGATACGGCCGCAACCTTCGCGGTAGGCCTTGAACAAAGCGGAAAAACTGCGCTCCGCCATCTCCATGCGCATCGCGGCCCGGCCGATATCGCGCAGATAATGGGCGTCGCTGTGGGAAACCAGCGAAAACCCAGCCAAATCGGGGTAATCTCGGATCACATCTTCACGGCTGTGGGGCCAGGCGATCTCCAGGACGGAGAGATCCAGGTTGGGCGGCACCAGGCCCAGATGGGGCAGCAGGCCGAAACCGTTGCACTCCACGTGGGCGGGGATCACCTCGCCCCCGATCGCGCGCACGCCGGCCACCAACTCGTCTATGGAGAGATCCAGTGAGTTGAGCAATACCCGCGGCTCGAATCCGATCACATTGTCGTCGATGTCGACAACGACCTGATCACCGAAAAAATCCGCGTTGTTGGCGATGTCCGGCAAATGGGGATAGATCCCCTCGTAACAGGAGCGCGCGACGTCACAATCGGGGAAATAGCACAGCACGTGCACGCCTTCAGCGGTCTGGACTTCCATGCCGGGGATGACCACCACCCCCTCCCGGCGCCCGGCCTCAACCGTGGCTTCCACATTGGCCATGCTGTTGTGATCGGTCACGGCGATCATATCCAGTCCGATTGAGCGGGCGCTCGCGGCAACTGCGCGGGGAGACATCTCCAGGCTTCCGCAAGGGGACAGGGCCGTGTGAATATGCAGGTCAGCCGTTACGTTCAATGGTCCACTCCACCGCCGCTGCGGCAGCCCCATTTATACCCTGTCTATCCCGCAAACGCAAGGCACGCCACCCTGGGGACGGAGGACAAAAGGATCAAAACTCCGAGGATTCCTGTTTCACATGTGCAGATGTGAACACCGGGTAAAGAATTGATCCTTTTGTCCTCCGTCCCCACGGGTATCGTTGACTTGACGGGGCCTCTGGGGTACACTTGCGCCAGGAGAAGTCTAGATGCCTACAGCCCGAGAACTGGTTGAAATCCTCGATGGAGAGGTGCTCAGCGGCGAAAGCCGCCTGGACGAAGAAGTGCATTCAATCGGTGCCGGAGACATGATGAGTGACATCCTGGCTCTGGCCAAGCCGGGGATGGTGGTGCTGACAGCCCACACCTCCCCCCAATCCGTGCGTACGGGCATGGTGACCGAACTCCTTGGCCTGGTGGTGGTACAGAACAAGAACATCCCCCAAGTGACCATTGAACTGGCACGGCAGAATGACTTTCTGCTGGTGCGCACACGCAGTTTCACCTTTTCCGCCTGTGGTCGTCTCTACAACGCCGGTTTCAAGGGAATCGATGGCTGAAGAAAAAAACCTCAAGAAATACGTCGACATTTTTCGCGACCTGACCGCCGCAGACATCATGACCCGTAATCCCGTCACCCTGACGCCGGATAAAAAAGTTTCCCGCGCCAAGGAGATGATGAAGATCAAGAAAATCTCCGGGATCCCGATCGTCAACCGCGACCATATTCTGGTAGGGATCATCAGTATTGAGGATATCATCAATGCGCTGGAGTACGGCCGCATCGACGAACCGCTGGAAAACCTGATGACTCGCGAGGTCATCTCGCTGCACCCGGAAGAAAACCTGCCTGCGATCGTAGACATGTTCAGCACCTATAAAGTGGGGCGTTTCCCGGTAGTGGACGAGCATAACCGCCTGCGGGGCATTATCGCCCGCGAAGACATCCTGCACGGCATCCTTGAGAAGTTCAACCTGATCTACATCCATGACACCAAGCGCAAATCAACCCTGGACCAGGAGTTTTCCCTGCTGACCGGAGAACGGCTGCGTGTGGACGAGGCGGAATTCCACTACAACATCGACAATTCCGACATCACTTCGGCCGGCACCGGAGCGGCCCTGCTCAAACAATTCCTGAAAAAGAAAGGCATTGATCACGAAATCGCCCGGAGAGTGGGGATCGCGACCTACGAAGCGGAAACCAACGTGGTGATCCATAGTTGCAGCAAAGGTGATATCTATTGCTTTATCAAAGAGGACCGCATCATTGTGCAGATCACCGATAACGGCATCGGGATCGAGGACCTGGAGCAGGCCATGACCGAAGGCTTTTCAACGGCCTCCGATTACGTACGCGAATTCGGTTTCGGAGCCGGCATGGGCATACCCAACATGAAACGTTTCGCTGATAAACTGGTCATCCTGGCGAAAAAAAGCAAAGGTACCCAGGTGGAACTGGTCTTTTTCCTCCAGGCGGAAGAACGCGCTCCGGGGAAAACCCAAAACTGACCTTTCTCTCCGGACCTTCCGAATAGAGGAGAGTGCATGAACCCCAAGGCGGAAAACCTGTATTCAAGCGTCACGGCGCAGGAGTTGGTCGCCTCTTATTACGGTATCTCAGCAACCGCAACACCCCTCCACGGTGAAAACGACTTTAATTTTCATATTCGTTCCGCAAACGCTGATTTCCTGCTCAAGATCACGCCTTCGGGTACAGATCCACACGTCCCGGACCTTGCCGTCAGCGCCTTGCGACACCTGGCCCTGGTGGAGCCGGGACTCAATGTACCCCGGGTGATTCCAGCCTCAGACGGCCGTCATACGATCCATTTGGATAAGCCGGGGGAAAATGGAGCAACCGCTCACCTCTTATCCTGGATCCCCGGAACACTCATGGCGGATTTCCACCCGCGAACGCCACGCCTGGCTGCCCGGCTCGGCACCTTCATGGGACGCCTGGACAAGGCACTGGAAAGTTTTTCCCATAGCATGCAGAACCGAGAGCTGGACTGGGATCTTCGCCATGCCGACAAACTCGTGGATCATGTCGACAACCTGGATGATCCCCGCTTGAAGAGCGAGGCGGGAGCCATCCTGTCAACGGCAACTGAGCGGATTTTCCCCGACCTGGCGGACTGTCCCATGCAGACGATCCACAATGACGCCAACGACCACAATGTATTGCTGCATTCCCTTGATCCCTGGTCGGAAAAAATTGCCGGATTGGTTGATTTCGGCGATCTGGTCTACACCTGGCGGGTCTGCGAACCCGCAATTGCCGCGGCCTATTGCTGCCTGCGCCAAACAGACCCGGTGGCCGCCATTGCNNCTTTTATGACCTGGTGCGCCTGCGCCTGGCCGTCAGCCTGGTCATGGCCGCGCGCCGGTTTCATGAAGCGCCGCATAACGCCTATCACCAGATTTCGCAGGCGGATGTACGCGAAACCCTGCTGAAACTCGCTGCGATCAACCCCCTCGCGGCACGCGCGCGCGTGCGCAAGGCCTGTGGCCTGCCTGCCATCCCCGAATCGCCCGCTCTGCTCGCCTGGCTTAAAAAAAACCAGGGCGACTTTGCCCCGGTCATGGAGGGACTGGCCGGAAAAATCCGTTTCCTGGACTTGAGCGTAGACGGCAAAGACGCCCGGCCGCCCGGAGGAAACAATGGCAGCGGCTGGGAAATCCTCCCCGGGGACGGAATGGCCGTAGGCCGCTATAACGAGGCCCGGCTTTGCTATGCAACGCCGCAATTCGCATCCGTTTCCGGACCGCGCACGGTTCACCTGGGCATGGACCTGTTTGACCAGGCGGGCACGCCGGTTTCCGCTCCCCTGGATGGCCGGGTATCGATCGCTGTGGATAACGCCTCTCCCGGAGACTACGGCCCCACGGTTGTCCTGACACATGAACCGCAGGATGGCCTGCTTTTTCATACCCTTTACGGCCATCTGTCCCGCGAATCCATCTCCCGGTTGCGCCCCGGCACCCGCGTCACCCGCGGCGAAACGTTCGCGCGCCTGGGTGCCGAACACGAAAACGGCGGCTGGCCCCCCCACCTGCACTTTCAGGTGATCACGGCTCTTCTGGGAAACCAGGATAATTTTCCCGGGGTCGCGTCAACTGCTGAACGCGAGGTATGGCTGGATATCTGCCCCGACCCCAATACCATACTGAACATCCCCGCCGCGGCTTTTCCCCCGGACCCCATGCCGGCATCAGAGATCATCTCCGCGCGCAAACGCTTGCTCAACCCCGCGCTCAGCCTGTCATACCGGGAACCGCTGACCCTGGTACGCGGATTCATGCAGTTCATGTACGATCGCGACGGCCGCCGGTTCCTGGATGCCGTCAACAACGTTCCCCACGTGGGGCATTGCCATCCCCGGGTAGTCGAGGCGATTTCCAGCCAGGCCTCCCGGCTCAACACCAATACCCGCTACCTGCACCCCCTGCTGGTGACCTACGCACAACGTTTGCTCGCCACCCTGCCGCAAACGCTGGAAGTGTGTTTCTTCACCAACAGTGGTAGTGAAGCCAACGACCTGGCGTTACGCCTGGCCCGCCTGGCTACGGAGCGCAACGACATGGTAGTGCTGGATGCGGCCTACCATGGCAACCTGGGCGGGTTGATCAACATCAGCCCCTATAAGTTCAACGGCGCAGGCGGCCAGGGAAAACCGGCACATACCCATGTGTTCCCCCTTCCCGACCCGTATCGCGGAGAATTCCGCCATCACTCCGATCGCACGGAACGATACGCGGAAAAATTCACGGCAATGCTGCACCAATTGACCCGGGCGGCGACGCCGGCAGCGGCGTTCATCGCCGAGGCCGTTCCCGGTTGCGGAGGTCAGGTGGTCATGCCGGACGGATTCCTGTCACACGCTTTCGCGGCCATTCGCCGCCACGGTGGAGTCGCCATCGCCGACGAAGTCCAAGTGGGATTCGGGCGCATGGGCGACGCATTCTGGGGGTTTCAAACTCAGGACGCCACCCCCGACATCGTTACCATGGGCAAGCCCATGGGCAATGGTCATCCGCTTGGCGCCGTGGTCACCACGCGCGCCGTCGCGGACGCCTTTTTGACCGGCATGGAGTATTTCAACACCTATGGCGGCAATCCGGTCTCCTGCGCCGCGGGGTTGGCCGTACTGGACGTGATCCGCGACGAAAACCTGCAAGCCCATGCCCGGCGCGTGGGTAAACATCTGAAAGCGGGTCTGCGCGCATTGCAGCACCGCTACCCTCTGCTGGGTGATGTCCGCGGCCATGGGCTTTTCCTCGGCATCGAGCTTGTTCGTGACACGGATTCGCTGGAGCCGGCAGACCTCGAAGCCCATTACATCGTTGAACGCATGCGTGATAAGGGGATCCTCCTCAGCGTGGACGGCCCGCTGCACAACGTCATCAAGATCAAACCCCCGATGTGCTTCAACGAAAATGACGCTGAACAGCTGGTAGAAACCCTGGACACCATCATGGGCGAAACCTTTCTGCAAGTAAAATAGGGCTAGAGGCTATTGGCGAGGGGCGAGAGGCAGGTGTACGGGCGAAAAGCTTTCTCAGATCGGGGACGGATTACAAAAGTATCTATTCTCTTCGCGTAACGGATTCAGAGCAACAGGTTCTCCGGATAAATTGATACTTTTGTAATCCGTCCCCAGGTTCAGGGTGAGAAGACACCGGGAATTTCGTGGCCGCAATTGCTGCAGCGGTCGCCCTTCAGGCCGGTAACCCGGGCGGAAAAACCCTCACGATGGATCAACTCGGCGCCGCAGGCCGGGCATCGCGTGTGACGGGATTCCGACATCAGGTTGCCCACGTAAACAAATTCCAGACCGGCGTCCCGGGAAACCTCACGGGCCCGTTCCAGGGTGGCCGGAGGAGTGGGCGGAATATTGCGCAATTGGTAAGTCGGGAAAAAGCGCGAAAAATGCAACGGCACCCGGGGTCCCAGTTTGTCCACGATCCAGCGGGTCATGTTGCGGATCTCAGTCATGGAATCGTTCAACCCCGGGATCAGAAGCACGACGATTTCCAGCCACACGCCCTCATCCCTGACGACTTCCAGGGTGTGCAGCACCGGCGCCAGGGTTGCTCCGCAGATTTCCCGGTAAAACGAATCCGTAAACGCCTTGAGGTCGATCTTGACCGCTCCCAGGCTGCGACACAGCTCCCGCATGGGCTCTTCCTGGATATAACCGTTCGATATCATCACGTTGGGAATTCCGGCCCGCCTCCCCTCGCGGGCGCAATCGAGCATGTATTCGTAAAAAACCACCGGTTCGCCATAGGTATGCGCCACGCTTGCGCATCCCCGCTCACGGGCGAGCCTTACCACCGCCTGCGGAGACAGGCTGATGCTGCGGACTTCTTCCGGACCATGCTGGGAGATCTCCCAGTTCTGGCAGAAACGGCAGGACATGTTGCATCCCGCGGTGGCAATCGAAAACGCGCTTGTGCCGGGATGATAATGAAACAGCGGTTTCTTTTCGATCGGATCGATATGAGCGGAACAGGGTGTACCGTAAACCAGGGTCACCAGGCGGCCGTCGCGGTTTTCGCGCACCCGGCAATCACCCCGCTCGCCCGGGCGCAACACGCACTCGTTGGGACACAGCCGGCATACCACCCTCTTGCGCGAGATGGTTTCGAAAAACATGGCAGGGTGCACCCCAAGCGGCGGCGGGCTTTCACCATCCAGACCAGGCGGGCGCACTACCAGTCCGGCCCCGGCCACGACGCCGCGGCGGATAAATTCTCTGCGGCCCAGGCTCAATGGTTCTCCTCGGAAAAAATCTGTGCCTGAAAAATTCTGAACTCCATCTCGGGCAAACGATACGCCCGGGGAGAAAGGCCGGCTTTCTGGCACAGGCTGGCCAGGAACGTATCCAGATCCCAACCCGTCTCGGTCGCCACCTGGGGCAGATACACCGCTGAAGCTCCGCCCATGCGGATCACAACTCCGTCCGTTCCCAGGCGGATGGAACGGTAATCCGCGATCGTCTGCAAAGGCGTCATCACCGATATCTCAATCTGCAGGTCTTTCAATTCAGATGCGCTCAAGCCGGGGAAACGCGGGTCCTCGAAGGCGGCGTTCCGCGCATTCGCCATGACTCCCTCGAACAAAGGCCGGGTGCCCACAATGGAGCCGATGCACCCACGCAGGGCACCATTGCGTTTCAGGGTGACAAACACCCCGGCGCGGCGCTTCATGGCCGCGGTGAACTCCACACCCTCGAGCACACTCTCGCTTTCCCGGACATCCAGGGCAGCCTCAAGCGTTCGCCGGGCAATGGACAGCAATACGCTCCCCTCTTCAGCGCTGATTTTCATTTCCGCCTCCTTCTTGCGCGCGGCAACCACGACTCCATAACCCACACTGACAGAATAATCTCCATTGGCATCTCCGGAAGTGGCGTAGGCGATTGTTTTCAATACATGAGGTTGCGCCTTGAACAAATGCATCCAGACCGCCACAGGAACGACGCCGCACATGGTCATGCCCGTGCGCTGCAGATAATCGTAATAGCCCGGGTGATCCAGGGCCGCGACTTTTTCCAGCAAGCCCCGGTCAAGGCGGTGAAGCCGTTCCGCCACCCCCGATTTGAACGGTGCGAAACCGAAACGGCTGCCGTAATGCGTCAGGTCACTCGAAGCCACGACTACGGTGTGCGCATCCATGAACGGCGCGATGGTCGCCGCCAGGGATTCAGCTTCGGCCGGAGTCACGCGACCGAACAGAATCGGAACCAACTTGAAGTCCACTCCCGCCAGCACCCGTTGCAGAAAAGGCAACTGGTTTTCCAGCGAATGCTCCTGCAACATGACGTGGTTGTTGACCTGAAACTTCGGCGCCTTGCCCAGGCTGCGGATCACTTCGCGATCCAGCGGAATCTTTCCCAACGGGGTCGCATTATACGCAAAGGAAGACACGCAGGCGCCGGAGAAATTTCCCGAATGGGAAACACCCAGCAGGATGACGCGACGAATGTCTTTGCGTCCCTGGAAATGGATATAGCCGCGGGCGGCGATCCCCCCGCTGTGGATCAGTCCTGCATGCGGCACCACCAGACCGCGCACAGCGTCCGGATCCAGGCTGGTCCGTACACCGCTGAAGCAACGATCCAGGAGACGATTGAGCTGGGCGGGGTCGCGGGGATACCAGGCACCGGTTGTCAGGTAACCGCGTACAAGCTCGGAAGCAACCGGGTTGGGCCACAACGCAACCATCAGCAGGGGGACCCAGAAGCGTATCGCCGGTCTCATTTTTCGCCTCCGTGCTATTATGTTAGGTAAACCCCCGGGGCAAGTCAACCACAAACCCGTAACCTGCACCAAAAAATGAAAAAAGTCTCAGCGCAGCGTTTTTTTCACTCCATGATTATGTTACAATCCCCGACTTGGAGGAGCCATGATCGCCGAGGAGAGCCCCACCACGGAGACGGAGGCCGTACCGTCTCAACACAGAATCCTATTGCCAATACCGCCTGCAATCAGCGGCCGTTTCACGCGCGGACGCCATCTCCGGGGCTGAGGATTACTGCAGGGAAAATGCCTGACCATTCCTCCTGTTCCATTTACCCAAAGCATGAGGTGACCCATGGAGAAGTTTGAGAAAGAACTGAACCAGGCCGCCCGTGAGCGCAGAGAAAAACGCAAGCCCTCACCCAAAAAAAACGAATTGACCGTAGTGTCGGTCTACTGCAAGGGTTGTGGTTTATGCGTGGATATCTGCCCCACCGGCACCCTGGAACTGGAAGACAACATGACCAGCAAATTCGGCGTTTCCGTAAAAGTCGCCGCTCCGGAATACTGCATCGGCTGCCAGATGTGTGAAAGCCGTTGCCCGGATTTCGCCATATTTGTTAATTACAAACAAAACTCGAGAGGCCAAGCCAATGGGAAAACCTCGTAAAGTCCTGCAAGGCAATATCATCGTCGCCCAGGCCGCCATTGATGTCGGCTGTAATTTCTTTGCCGGCTATCCCATCACGCCATCATCCGAGATCGCCCAGTTCATGTCCCGGGAAATGCCCAAACTGGGCCGGGATTTTATTCAGATGGAAGATGAGATCGCTTCCCTGGGAGCCTGCATCGGCGCCTCACTGGCTGGACGCAAGGTCATGACCGCCACCAGCGGCCCCGGTTTCTCACTCATGCAGGAGCACCTGGGCATGGGCGTGATGGCTGAAATCCCCCTGGTCATTGTCAATGTCATGCGCGGCGGACCCTCAACGGGGCTGCCCACAAAACCTTCGCAGGCGGATGTCATGCAGACCCGCTGGGGCACACACGGGGATCATCCCATCATCGTGCTGACACCGGCGTTCGCCTCCGAGCTGTACACCGAAACCGTGCGCGCCTTCAACCTTTCGGAGCGCTTCTGGAACCCCGTCATCCTGCTTTACGATGAAGTGCTGGCCAAGGCCCATGAAGACATCGAACTTCCCTACAAGAAAGACCTGAAGATCTATAAGGAAAAAGTCCACAAAATCAAGGACCTGGACATCTACGACCGCGAGATCGGGCAGAACCCCCACCGCGTGGATTTTTTCAAGGGCTACCCCATTCATATCGACGGCCTTGAGCATGACAAGCACGGCTGGCCGACTTCGGAGCCGCGAACCGTGCAAAAGCAGCAGACCCTGCGCATGCAGAAAATCTACCACTACCTGGACGAGATCATCAAGTTCAACGAATATTACCTCGACGATGCGGAAATCCTGGTATTTGCGTTCGGCGTTTCCGCGCGTGCCGCCCTGCCCGCAGTGGAGATGGCTCGTGAAATGGGTATCCGCGCCGGGCTGTTCCAACCCCTGACCTTGTGGCCTTTCCCCAAGCAGGTCCTGCGCCAGCGCTTTTCCCGCATCAAGAAAGTCCTGACCGTTGAACTCAACATGGGCCAGGTCCGGTACGAAATGGAGCGGGTGGCCGGAGACGACGTCGAAAAGCGCGCCCTGCTCAGGGCCAACGGCATCCCCTTCACTCCGGCGGAAGTCCTGGAACAGATCAAGGAGTTTTAGCATGAGAAAATACGAGCGATATATCCGCTACCGCACTTTCCCAACTCCCTGGTGCCCGGGCTGCGGCGACGGCGTGGTGCTTAAAAGCATCGCCATGGCTTTTTCCGAACTCGACCTGGACCCCAACGACATCGTGGTGGTCGCCGGAATCGGCTGCTCCGGGCGCATGCCCACTTTCTTTAATACCAACACCCTGCATACCACTCATGGCCGCGCCCTGACCTTCGCCACGGGCATCAAGCTGGCGCGTCCGGACAAGATGGTGATCGTCATTTCCGGAGATGGTGACGCCACTGCGATCGGCGGCAACCACCTGATCCACGCGGCAAGGCGCAACATCGGCATTAACCTGGTGCTGATCAACAACGGCGTGTACGGCATGACCGGCGGCCAGGTATCTCCGCTGACACCGCAGAGATTCATTACCGAAACCACTCCCTATGGCAACATCGAGCCCAAATTCGACATCGCCGAATTGCTGATCGCGGCGAAAGCCTCCTTTGTCGCCCGCGAAACCGTTAACCGCCCGGTTCAACTCAAGAACGTGATCAAGAAATCATTTGAACACCGCGGTTTCTCCGTGGTGGAAGTAATTTCGAATTGCCATATCAACCTGGGCAGGCGCAACCGCATGAAAGATCCCATTTCCATGACCCGCTGGATCGAAAGCCGTACAGTCAGCAAGGCCCAATACGAAAAGCTGTCCCCGGAAGAGCGCCTGCACAAATATCCCACGGGCGTACTTTTCCAGGATACAGAGCGACTGGAGTATTCCGACCTCTACTACAAGCACATCGTCCCCGCCGCCCAGGAAGCGGCCGAAGCCGCGGCGCGCAAAAAATCGCAGCGGGACCTCGCCCCCAGAAAGGAGAAATCATGAGCAACCTGGATAAACGCTATGAGATCCGTTACGGGGCCGTCGGCGGCCAGGGTATCATCACGGCCGGGGCTCTGCTGGTGGACATCGTCGTACATAAAGAAAACGGCTACGCCCTTGAAAGCCCGACTTATACCGCCACAGTGCGCGGCGGCCCGACCAAGGTCGATGTCATCCTGTCGAACAAACCCATCATTTTCCCCCAGGCCACCGCGATCGATTTCTTTGTGTGCACCTACCAGGTGCCCTTCGACCTGTATAAATCCCGCTTGCGTGACGATGCCATTGTCGTAGTCGACTCCCACCTGGTTACGAACCTGGGTGACACCCGCTCCTGGAAGATTCATTCCGTGCCCATCATCAACGAAACCAAAAAGCACCTCGGCAACGTAATCCTCACTTCCGTGGTCACGCTCTCGCTGACCCAGAAATTGACCGGAGTAATCCAGTACCGCAATATGGTGGACTTTATCCGCCAATGGGCTCCGCCTGATTACCTGGATCTCAATATGGAGGCCATCGAACTGGGANNGCCTGGTATGAGTGTTGACGCCATGTCCAAGAACCTGGTCGAATCACTGAAATGGCGCGGCATGGTCCACGACATCATGCCCGGAACGGAAGAACTCCTGTCATCGGGTATGGTCACGGCCTATGTGGGGTTTGACCCCACCGCGGATTCACTTCACATCGGCCACCTGGTTTCCATCATGCTGCTGCGCCATCTTCAGGCCGCGGGCCACCGGCCCATCGCCCTCATCGGCGGAGCGACCGGCATGGTCGGCGACCCCTCCGGCAAGTCCAGCGAACGCAATCTGCTGGATGAAGACGAATTGCGCGCCAACCAGGACGCCGTGGCCCGCCAGCTTGAAAAATTCATCGATACCACCGCAAGCGGGAAGAACAGCGGCCTGATTCTCAACAACCATGACTGGCTGGGGGATTTCAACCTGCTCGATTTCCTGCGCCGGGCCGGCAAGCACTTGACCGTCAATTACATGCTGGCCAAGGAGTCGGTGAAAAACCGCATGGAAAACGGACTCTCTTTCACGGAGTTTTCCTACCAGCTGTTGCAGGCCTGGGACTACTACCACCTCTACACCCAATACGATTGCCGCCTGCAGATGGGCGGATCGGACCAGTGGGGCAACATTACCGCGGGAACAGAATTGATCCGGCGCAAGCTCGGCAAAGAAGCATTCGCCCTCACCTGCCCCCTGATCACCCGAGCGGATGGGCGCAAGTTCGGCAAGACCGAGGCGGGCAATGTATGGCTGGATCCCGACCGCACTTCGGCTTACCAGTTCTACCAGTTCTGGCTCAACGTTTCGGACGAAGACGCCGAGCGTTACCTGCGCATCTTTACCGGCCTGGATCGCAAAGAGATCGACGAACTGGTCGCCGGCCACCGCCGTGAGCCGCATCTCCGTGTCCTGCAACAACGCCTGGCCCGGGAAGTGACCCTGATGGTTCATTCCCCGGAAGCGTTGGAATCGGCCCGCGCCGCCTCGGAAATCCTGTTCGGCCAGGGCACCACCGAGTCGTTGCGTTCCCTGAGGGAAGCGGACCTGCTGGACGCATTGGAAGGCGTCCCCCGGGCGGTCCTTTCACGCGGAAAACTGGCGGCCGATCTGACCGTGGTGGACATGCTGACGGTTCACACCGGCGTATTCACGTCCAAGGGCGAAGTCCGGCGCCTGGTGGCCAACGGGGGATTGAGCATCAACAAGGAGCGCGTCAGCGACCCATCCGCAGCGGTAACCGCCAACGACCTGTTGCACCAGCGTTTCCTGCTGGTGCAGCAGGGCAAGAAACGCTATACACTCATCACAGTGGAATAGGCTCTTCCGGGGACGGATTACAAAAGTACAAATTTATTTCGGTGCTTCTATTCCGGCTGAAATCCACTTCCAAGAATTGATACTTTTGTAATCC
>DBFQ01000012.1 GCA_002294665.1 Candidatus Aminicenantes bacterium UBA876 | reverse complement strand
GATGCATTTCTATAGTTGACCCCAAGGTTTCCTAAGGTTTCCTCTCTCCCTTGGCCAGGAAAGCCTCGTGGAAGCGAACATCACCCCGGGGCATGTTGCCGTCGAAGGACAGGGCGAAAAACGCCTCGGCGGGAACCCCGGCAACCACCATCCCGGGAACATTTTCAAAACCGAATCGGGGATAATAATCCGCATGTCCCACCAGGCAGCATCCCCGGGCACCCATGCTTTTCAGCCGGGCCAGCCCTTCGCGGATCAGGGCTTTGCCGATCCCGCGGCGCTGGTATTCCGGCCGCACGGAAACCGGTCCGAGTCCGTACCAATCGCGGGTTCCATCGGAAATTTCCACGGGGGAAAAGGCGATATGCCCCACCACTCGGCCGTCCACTTCCGCCACCAGTGACATACTCAGAGCTCCGGCGGAGCGCAAGGCCGTAATGACGAACTGTTCGGTATGATCACTGATTTCCATGTCGGCAAAAGCCGCCACGGTAATTCCTGTAATGATGCTTGCATCGGATTCCTTCTCGTCGCGGATAATGATACCCGGCGTGTTCATAATCGTCTCCTGTTTCGGAATTCCGCGGGCAGGGGGCCCGGCGGCGGACATAGCAGTATGCCTGCAAACCCTCTCGCTGTCAAGCATTACCGGGTTCATCCCGGCAAGCTTCTGCTGCGACAGAAAGCCCTTTCTTTCAGGAAACCACGCGACGCACTCCATCAATTCTCATTGACTGTTTATTCGCGCCGCAGCCGGGTTGTGAGATATTTTTCCGCTTGTGGCTATTAGTGAGTGTAAAGTGAGTTAAAAGAGGTGTCTCCATGAAAATGCAACGATGCGCTTTTTTTGCCTTCTGCCTGGTTCTTCTGGTTGGACTGGCCTTCTGCCAGTCCATAACCGTCACCAGCCCGAACGGTGGGGAAAACTGGCCGCAGGGTTTTACGCATAATATTACCTGGACCACTGGAATCACCCAGGGCACCTACAAGATCACAGTGTGGCAGGGCGGCACCAACCTGGGAGTCGTGGCATCGGACCTGCCCGCAAACCAGAAAACTTTCCCCTGGGTTGTCGGCAAACTGGTAACCGGCTCCGTGCCCCTGGGTTCCGGGTTCAAGATCCGTGTCAAGCTTCAGGATCAGCCGGTCTGGGATGAATCGGACAACTCATTCTCTATTGTCACCCCGCTGGTGGCCCAGGTGAACACAACCATGACCGCCACAATCTTTACAAAACCGGACCTGGTCGTCTGCCTGGACAACAGCCTGCGGCCCGCGGTGGCAACTGAGGCCAAGATCCACGCTTACGTGAAAAACATCGGTCAGCAGAAATCCAACCCCTGCATACTCAGTTTTTATGTGGGCGGGGAGGGGACCCGTACTTTCAATGTTCCCAAGCTGAATCCGGGGGATACCTGGACCGCAACACGAAAGAAAACCCTGTACAAATCAGCCACGCGTACCATTCACGCCACCATCGACTCCACCGGAGTAATCGCGGAGTCCAACGAAGCCAACAACCACGTGGAAAGTTCGGTGAAATGGAGGCTGCCCCACGAAGACAAATACACCACGCGCCCGCCGGTAAAATGCTCGGACGGCACCGATAGCTGGAATCCCTGAACCTCATGGTCGGGCCTTGCATTTAAAGGTTTTGAGCCTGGATCGCGGCTCACTCTGAATAGCGCAGGGCTCCAACGCCGTGTCCCGCAGGGATGTCTTTTGTTCAGCACACTTTGAAAAAACCGGATAAAGGCCGGGGAAAAAAACGCTGATATCCGGGCCCGGCGGTGTCGCCTTGTCCGGGTCGGCCAGGCGCTGAAATTATTTCGGAAAGTGATCATGCAAGACCCCAGTCTCTCTACTCGCCCTCTAATGGGTGTCCTTCTGATTTGTTGGGTGTCTCTTGACGGGCTGCATCAAATCACATACATATGATATGGAAATCCCATGACCACACGCATTGCGCCCGATTATCACCTGGAACTGATTCTGACCCCCATGGAGTTTCAATCTATCCGCGGAAACGCCTTTTGCGTTGATGTGGTCTTTGAAGGGAGCGTACCAATCAGCGGCGAACTGCTCATTCCGGAATTCAATGACTTCCCTGAATTATCCAAACGGGTAAAGGCATGGCTCTGGTTAAACGAACCTGTCGAACTGGAACCAGGGGGCGAGATAAAAACCATTCTTCGGGAACCCAGCGAATATGCAATCACTGAACAACAGTACAATGACTTATTGGCCCATCAAGGATTAACGATCAAGGGTTTTGTTTCAATCGACACCTGACTTCAGCAGTCTCCCCTTCACCTCTTCTTTGTTTCTCCTGCGATTCGGGTAACCGTCTGGCGGAAACGGTCAATGAGGCTTTGGGGGAGGTGATGTGGATTAACGGCATGAATTTTTTCGGCGACTGCCACGGCCGCTTCGGCCGTCATGGCCCGGCAGCGGACCAGTTCAGTCATGACTTCCAGGCCCCAGATAGTGGGCACTCCTATTTCAACACAGGCTTTGCGCAAAGCCTTGTCGCTGGTCACGCAGGTGTAGCCTCCCGCGGCAGCGACTATGAGGCAGAGGTTGTCATTAAACGATAAGCGCCCCTTCCGCTCCCCCGCCAGGATCAGCTGTTCCAGTTCCGGTTCAATGACCGTCAGATTGCTCTCTTTACACTTCCCGGCATCGAGACCGTCCACCTCAGCCAGGACGGGTGTCAAAACATAGACCTTCCCCAGGTGCCGGTTTGCCAGATCCAAGATGGAAAAATCCGATTCCTGATAATCGATGAGTACATTTGCGTCCAGGAGGAGCAACCGGGTGGTTGGATCCGTCACGATCAGTCGATCCAGGACGCGGCCAATTCACGCATTTCAGTCAGGGGCTTCCCCAGGATCTCGGCGCCCCGCCCCATGCTGATGGTTTCATTCTTGATCGCCCGGCTCACCAGATTATACAGACGGTCCTGGATAAAATCAGACCGGGAAAGTTTCTCCGGCTCTTTGGCGGACCTTGATTCCGGGAAACCGGTCCGGAACGCATCCTGGGCGATGGCTTCGGGTTCATCCGCTTTGAGCAGAAATTTGTTGTGCTTTTTTTCGTAATCCCTAAGGAAAAGTTCCAAAAGGTCCCCGTAACCATTTTCGTCCTCCGAAATACGATGCAAAACGGTAAGATAACTTACCCTGAAAATTCGCTTCACTTTTAAAACCCGGTCGATAAAGGCAAGGCCAGCGGTATCCTCCCACTCCTTGCGGAACGACACCTCGGGCATCAGGAAAAATGCGGCAAAAGTGTTGGCTTCAATTTCATGGGCATCGATTTCATCGGCCTGTTCCACGTTGAAATCCGCCAGGTGGAGGATCAGGTGGCCCAGTTCATGGGCCGCGGTGAAGATCCACCGTTCCACGGTGATCCGCTTCCAGGTGTTCACATATACCGCGGGACCGCCGTCGGCTTCGGCCACGGACAAGCCGAAAAAGTCCGAAGATGCGATAGATTTCTCACCCACCTTGACGCCCGCCGATTCCAGCAGGCCGCAGATGTCGCGGACCGGCTCCTCATCATCCAATCCGAAGGCTTCGCGTGCCCTGGCCGCTGCGGCTTTTTCACGGCCGGAACCGTTGGGAATTTTTCCGGAAATTTCCCGCAACCGGTTTGCCTTCCTGTCATCGAGCATCTGCTCCAGAGCATTGAAGTCATTCAGCCAGCGACCCACGTCGGCCAGGATCTGCGCGCGCAGGCGCAGATTCTTGTTGGAGCGGAAACGGACGGCTTTCAATTCCTTAACCGGAGCCACCAGTTGAGCCAACGGTACCCGGAGGGCTGCGTCAATGGCCTCAAGGGTCCACACCCGGGGCACTGATTGGCCGGTTTCGATGTTGCGGTACGCCACCCGGGACAGGCCGGCTTTCTCGGCCAGTTTCCCCTGGGTTATGCGCCGCGCTTCACGCAACCGCCGCAAGTTCACCGGAATCATATCGGCATCCATCCTCACCCTCCACCACAAATATAATCTAATATAACTTATTTGTCAATTTGATAAGTTTTGTGATGAAGAGAGCGTGAATGAGAATTGTCAGATAGTACTCCCTATCTTGAATTTTTTCACTATTTTCGTTTTAAGCATTTCAGGAGACCGTCAATTGCATTTTTTATTTTATCAAAGTCTCGATAGGTAAATCCCCCAGTGCCATCCGAATCTCTATTTTCAGCACTTTTGCTATTCCTATAGTTTTTTACCGCCTCATCGAATCTTCTTCTTTTCCAAAATGGTAACTCTTCTCGAATCAATTCGATTCTGGCTGAGTTGAATGCAGTTTGATTTCTATTTATGTTGTGTTTTTCTCCTAATAACGAAATGCGAATTGGATCTACCAAAATATTGAATTCCTTTCTTCTATCTCGACCAATAGCTA
>DBFQ01000108.1 GCA_002294665.1 Candidatus Aminicenantes bacterium UBA876 | reverse complement strand
AGATTCTCACGCGTTACTCACCCGTCCGCCGCTTTACTCATCCCGAAGGACTTTCACGCTCGACTTGCATGTGTTAAGCACGCCGCCAGCGTTCATTCTGAGCCAGGATCAAACTCTCCAGTTAATATAAGGTGTAAAACCTTATGTCTGTAAGTGTTTGATAATGGTAAATCTTTGGTCGTGTTCTGTTCAACACGGCTGAAACAACACTCTACTCAGATTTCAAAGATCCTGATTTCCGACTCCGTCGAAAAACGTTTGTAATTATACAGCAGAATTCTGGTTTGTCAACACGTACTTCCAAGAATTTCTAGGTTTTTTTATATAGTATAAATTCGCGAAATTTTCAACCGGAATCGCATAAAGTCCGATCGCATGAAGCCGCACTTGCCATTTGGCGGTGTTTATAATAGAATCTTTATTTATAAAGAAGCAGAGAGGCTTCCCGAACGATGCGCATAAATTCGATCAGCGTAAAATTGAGTATATATATAATAATCATTTTATGCGTACTCTTCGCTTTTGCCTATGCCATCATCAATACGTTCACATTCACTTTTCTGGATGATTCAGAGAACGCCAATTTCATGCGCTGGGGGCGGGATTACGAATCGCTGGTGGAGCCCCATTTCATCTATTACAGCTACATGAACCTTTACTCCCAGGTGGAAGAAACCCTGAAGCAACGCCCGGAAGACTTCATGGTGCTTTACGATGCCCGCAAAAGTGAAATCCTGCACCGCGGCGTTTCACCCACGCCGGATTTCCGCAATATCCTGAGTGATGAGGCCAGGATCCATCCGGCCGGAGCCCTGAAGCCATTCAAAGACAGCCACCGCGTGCTGACCATCCCCGTACGAGCCCCCAATTCCAAGGCCGTTTTCGGCTATATTCTTTACGGCCGGTCTCAACGCGACTACCAGGATGTCAGCCGGACCATCCGTTCGCATATCCTGACCCTGATGGCCGTTCTGTTTATTCTGAGCAGCCTGATCCTGCATTTCCTGGTACGCCGCATCACCCGCCCGATCCATGTGTTAACCAAGGGCATGGAAATGGTCGGCAAAGGGAATATGGATTTCCGCATCCAGGTCAACACCCGGGACGAATTCGCCTACCTGGCCGGCCAGTACAATGAAATGGTGGCGCGCCTGCAATCCACCCTGGAAGCCCTGGAAGCCAACCAGCAGAAACTCACTCACCAGATATCGGAACGCACGCAATCACTGGATCAGGCCAACCGCAAACTGCAGCACGCCATGGAAGAGTTGCAGGCCACGCAGAAGAAAATCATCCAATCGGAAAAGCAGAAATCCCTGACCGCGATCGTTGCCGGGTTCGCTCATGAAATCAACAATCCCCTCACCGGAATCCTCGGCTATATCGACCTGATGGAACTGCGTGAAGACATCACCCCCTACGTGCGCACAAAGCTGAACCAGATCAAGGCCCAGACCACCCGCATTCAAAACATCATCCGCGAGTTGAATCAGCTGAACCCCGACGGCCAGCAATCCAAACTGGAAATCAACCTGGCCAACCTGCTCGAAAAACTGGTCAAGATCATCGGCCAGAAACCGGAAACCTCAGGCGTGGAACTGGTTCGCCGCATCCCGGCCGAAAGCGTTTCCGTTGTCGGCAACCATTTCTCCTTGTGGCAGGTATTCGAAGGCATCATCGAGAATGCCGTCGAGTCAATCCGGGATAAGCGCAAGGGGCAGGGTCGAGTCGTCATCTCTCTGAGCCGTTCCATCGATCTGAGCCAGGCCGTGGTGGAGATCCAGGATAACGGTGGCGGCTTTGACAATGTGGACAAAGCGTTTGACCCTTTCTACACCACAAAAAGCCGCACCCAGAAAAAAGGTATCGGACTCTCCATCGCCTACAATCTGATTCAGGAACACAGAGGCAATATTTCAATCCGCAATACGGAAGAGGGCGCCGTTGTCAGCGTGTATCTGCCGTTAAGCGAAAGCAACGCAACAAGCACAATCAAAAGGACTGAACCCGGAGGATAAGAGATGCTTCGTACGATGAGGAACAACCTGAAGAGCCTGTCATGGGTGTTGTGGCTGGTGATACTGACTTTTGTCGGATTTGTTTTTGTGGAATGGGGTACCGGGGGAATGAGTCTGACGGGCGCGAAAAACGCGCTGCTGATCGTAAACGGTGAAACCGTTACGGCTGATGAATTCCAGAAACAATTGATGCAGACCATCGACAACTATCGCCGCAGCATGAAAGAAAATTTCAACAAGAACATGCTGATGCAGATGCAACTGCCGCAACAATTGCTGCAGCAGTCGATCAACTCCATTATTTTCGACAATGAAGCCAGCCGCTTCAAGATCAAGGCCACGGACAAGGAATTGCGCCGGCGCATCGTCGAATCTCCGGGATTTCAACGCGACGGACGTTTCATCGGCGTCAAAGCCTATGAAAACCTGTTGGCTTACAACCGCATCGATGTCAAGGAATTTGAACAATCACTGCGCCGGGAGATCGCGCGCGAAAAGCTGGAATTCCTTTTGAGCGCGGGGCTCGCGATTGACCCGGACCGCCTGGAGAAACTCTACCACGAGGAAATGGACAGCGTGGAACTGGACGTGGTGCGCCTGACCCCGGACCGTGTAAAGCAGGAGATTTCCGCGCCGCGCGAAAAAATCGCAGCGTTCTATCAGGCCAACAAGCCGATGTTCATGAGCCCGGAACGCCGCGCGGGTGTCGTTATCGCCCTGCAGTTCAAGGACTTTACCTCTCAGGTGACGATCAGCCCGCAAGAAAAATTCACTTACTATAAAGAAAACCGCGAAATGTTTCAAACCCCGGAAAAAACACGCGTATCGCGGATCCTGCTCCCTTACACGGAAAGCGATCGCGAAACCGTTCTGGCAAGCGCCCGGGAGCTTTCCGGGAAACTGAACGCAGAGACATTCGCAGCCACGGCCAGGGAACAGTCAAAAGACGAAAAAGCCGCGGCGGGCGGTGATTGGGGACTGCAGGGCTGGCGCGCATTCAGCCCCCAGGAAATCCGCATCATCAACAACCTGTCCCAGAATGAAATCTCCACCCCCGTCGATACCGGCGATGGTTTTTCCATTCTCACGGTTACCGAAAAAACCGTGGAAAAAATTGCGGATTTCAACGAAGTCGCCGCACGCATCGAAACCATCCTGCAGAACCGCAAGGTCAACGAACTGGTCAAAACCAGACTGGCGGCCATCTTCGAACGGATCGAGAAAGTCAAGGATATCGCCGCCGCGTCCAAGTCCATCGATGCGCCCGTCATCGAGACCGCGGCATTGACCAATGGCGAAACCCTGGAAGAACTGGAAGACATGGGTATTGTATCGCGCAAACTTTTCAGCATGGAAGAAGGTGAAACCGCGTTTCCGGTGGAATTCGGCAAAGGCATGGCCGTGGTCCGCCTGCAGCGGATCGAGAAGCCGGAGATCCTCCCGTTCGAGGCGGCGGAAGCCGAAGTCCGGGAAAAATTCATTCAGGCGACACGTTTGCGCCTGCTTCAGGATGAAGCCGGCGAACTGGCTGACAGGCTGAATGCCGTCGGCGATGAAGAAGCCTTGAAAACGCTGTTGCGGCAACGTGACCTGGAGATCGAAGCCGTCACATACAAGCGGGGCAACCGCCTGGCCGGCATGGACGTCAAAGCTGGAATCGATGAGCGTATTTTCGGCCTGACCCCGGGAAAATTCTCTGAACCCATCACCTATTCAAACGCCGTATTGGTTGTTCGCGCCACTTCGATCCACGTAATGGGGGAAGAAGATTTCAAGAACAGCCGCGAAGCATTCTACCAGAGCAAGCTGGAAGAGCTGCGCAACCGCATTGTCGCCTCGTATATCTACCAGAAGCGCGAGGCCTACGACATCCGCTTCAACCAGGAGTTGTATGATAAGGTGACCAACGCGGCCCTGTCGCGACTGAACTAGGAGGCCGGATGGTACGCGAAAAACTGCTGCAGTCGATCGAGATCCTGAATGAACTCGATGTGGACTGCTGGATGACCCTGGACCAGGAATCGGGAGTCCTTTCGGATCCGGTGATGGATTTCATTGTCGGCACGGGGGTAACCTGGCTCTCCTTTTTTCTGGTTTTTTCCAACGGCGAGACCCACGCGATAGTGGGCAACCTGGACAAAGAAAAATTTCAGCGCCTCGATCTTTTTCGCCATATCCACGCGTACCGCGACTCGCCCAGGGAAATATTGCGCCGCATACTGGATGAAAACAAGCCCGCGAGCATCGCCCTGAACTATTCGCTGGATTCCGCGGCGGCGGACGGCCTGACCCATGGGAAATTCCTCAAACTCGAACAACTGCTGTCGGGCACCCCGTATTCCGGAAAATGGGTGTCGGCTGAAGCCATCATCGCCGCCCTGCGGGGACGGAAGTCGGCCGAAGAGATCCGGCGCATCCGCAAGGCCATTGATATCACCCTGGAGATCTACGACCAGGTTACGCGCCAGGTACGCCCCGGCTGGACCGAACGGCAGGTAGCCAACCTGATTACCCGGGCCCGACTGGAACGGGGCCTGGAACCCGCCTGGGATGAAGAGCACTGCCCGTCGGTGTTCGCCGGCCCCCAGGAAACCGGCGCCCATTCCGGACCGACCGACCGTCTGCTGGAACGGGGACAGGTATTCAATACTGATTTCGGTGTACGCGTGGACGGTTATTGCTCCGACCTGCAACGCACCTGGTATATCCTGGAAGAAAAAGAAACGGAAGCCCCGGCGATTGTCAAACACGGTTTCGAGACCATTGTCGGTTCCATAAACGCCGCATTCGAGTGCATCAAACCCGGCGCCCGGGGGGTCGATATCGACACGGTCGCGCGCGAATACATCACCTCGCGAGGATATGGAGAATATCCCCACGCCCTCGGCCACCAGGTCGGCCGGGACGCCCATGACGGCGGCGCCCTGCTGGCTCCGGCATGGGAACGTTACGGCGACCTTCCTTTTGCCGCGCTGGAGGCCGGCCAGGTATTTACCATCGAGCCCAGGCTTTACCTGAAAGACCACGGAGTCGTAACCATTGAAGAAATGATACAAGTCACCGCGGATGGCGCCAGATGGCTTTCCAATCCGCAAACCCGGCTGTTCCTGATCTCATGAAACCCGCGATCGACTCGGCCACCGGCCATTCCCCACGGACCCCCAAGCCCCGCTGGCTGAAAGTCACCATCCCGGGCGGGCCCGAGTTTACCCGCATTCAACGCGCACTGGATGAGCGGGGGCTGCATACAATCTGTCGCAGCGCCCGCTGCCCCAACATCGGCGAATGCTGGAACCACGGGCATGCCACATTCCTGATCATGGGCGACCATTGTACCCGTAATTGCGGCTTCTGCGCGGTTGCCCATGGAAACCCCCGGCCCCTGGACCCGGATGAGCCGGCCAAGCTGGTGGAAACCGCCCGCATCATGAAACTGCGTTACGTTGTCATCACCTCCGTCACCCGGGATGACCTGGCTGACGGGGGCAGCCATCATTTCGCCCGGGTCATCACCAGGTTGAAAACGGACATTCCCGGACTGCTTGTGGAAGTCCTCATCCCGGACTTCAACGGCGAAGAGCCGGCTTTGAACCTCGTCCTGGACGCGGCTCCCCATGTACTCAACCACAACATCGAAACCGTTTTGTCGCAATACCGCAAAGTCAGGCGGCCCGAAGAGCAGTTCAGCCGATCATTGACGCTGCTTGAACGATCCGCGAAAAGGGGAGCGGTCACCAAATCGGGGATCATGGTGGGACTGGGGGAAACCCGGACGGAGTTGCTGGATTTGTTCAGGCAACTGCATGATCGAGGTGTGTCTCTGCTCACGATCGGCCAGTACTGCCGGCCCACCGCTGCATCCGTTCCGGTTGACCGGTACTATGATCCCGAAGAGTTCAGGGAATTGGAATCCGAGGCCCTGGCCGCGGGCTTTGCCGCGGTAGCCTCGGGGCCGCTGGTCCGCAGTTCCTATCATGCCCGGGAACTCTACGAAAAGCACCAGTCGGGCCTGTTCCGGACCGAAAATACGGCAGGCGGAAAATGACACCCACCCAACGGGAGAAACGGTGAAGTACCTCATTTTCAGCGATATCCACAGCAACCTGGAGGCGTTCGAGGCTATGCTGGAGCACCCGGCGGCGCGCAAGGCGTCGCGTTTCCTGTTTCTGGGCGACCTGGTCGGATACGGCCCCAATCCGAACGAAGTGATCAACCGTTTTCGCCGACTGAACGTCAGCACCCAGGTACGGGGAAATCATGACAAGGTCGTCGCCGACCTGGAATCATCTTCCCTCTTCAATCCCGTGGCGGCTTTTTCCGCTGAATGGAGCAAGATTCAAGTGAGCGGGGACAACCAGACATTCCTGAAACAATTACCCAAAGGGCCGGTAGTGGTTGAACGCTTCATCACCCTCTGCCACGGTTCCACATTTGATGAAGACTATTACGTGTTTTCGAATTTCGAAGCCGCGGAGTCCTTCAAGTTCATGGAAACCGCGATCGGTTTTTTCGGCCACACCCATTTTCCCATCATGTACCTGATGCGCAATGACAAGATCCAGTCCGTGCCCCTGAACGAAAACACGCACATCCGACTCGACCCCAACACCCGATACCTCATCAATCCCGGTTCCATCGGCCAGCCCCGCGACAAGAACCCCATGCCCAGTTTTGTGATATTCGACCCCGGCAAGCGCGAAATTCAATTCAAGCGCTTTACTTATGATTTCAGACAAACCCAGAAAAAAATCCGTGATGCCGGATTACCGGAGATCCTGGCCAGCCGGATCGAATCCGGGATATAATGGTGGAAAGATATGATCCGACCGGCCGTATCGCAGGGAAACGCAAAGGAGGTCATCCATGTCCGCTGACAAGATCAAGCGACTGATCGAAACCATTCTCAATGAAAAGAAAGGCATGCTTGTTGCCCAGGTCCACGAAATCCAGGAAAGCATCATGCAGCAGCTTGAGGGCATTAAAGAGGTTCCCGGTTTCGATGCCTTTCATGTCCCCCCCGACATTGTCCCCCCCGTCATGGATCCAGGTAAACTGATCTCTTCCATTCACAAGAACGTGATGGCCGTCTCCGAATCGGAAAACCAGTTGAAACTGATCTCCAACCTGCTGGATGCCATCAACCTGTTTTCCAGCCGCTCCGCCCTCTTTCTGCTGCGGGATGACAAGCTGGTGGGATGGCGGGGAAAAGGGTTCGAAAAACATGACAGCAACGTGACCGACAAGGAGATCAAAACCGTGTTCTTCTCGCTCTCGGCGGACACGGTCTTCAAGCACGTGCTGGAGAACCGCAAGGGCTACGCGGGACCGCCGGCTCCGCGCGCGGATGACCATCTGATCTTCAGCCGTTTCGGCGGCGCCGCCCCGAAAGAGATCCTGGTGCTGCCTTTCTTTGTCAAGGGGAAACCCCAGGCCGTGATTTACGCCGATTCGTTTGAGGGCGAGCCGGGTATCGGCCGCAGGGAAATCGAGATCTTTGCCCGCACCGGAGAAATGAGCCTGGATCTTCTGCCCCTGCGTCAGAAAATCATGGCCCGGGTAAAAACCCAGGAGTTCATCGGCGATTCCGAACCGGAGCCGGTAGCCGAACCCGACACGGCCGCGGATTTCATTGTCCCCGAAAAGGAAAGTAAAAGCCCCTCCCTCAGGACGAATGATCCCGAACGCAAAGCGCGGGTGATTCTCAATGACATCATTCTGTACAACGAGAAAGCGGTTGAAGACGGAATCAACAGCGGAGACCTGTACGCGGCCCTGAGGGACACCATCGACCAGGCCCGCGAGGAATATCTGCGCAAACATGACGACATGGAGATCTTTGAAACCCAGTTAATCAAAATCCTGGCCAAAGGGAACCGGGAAGTGTTGAAAGGCTATCCGTTTGTGGCAATCTAGCTCGCGTTTTTTCCGCCTCTCCCTCTTGCTGGAACTGCTGCTGGGCCTGGCAATGGTTTCGGCATGGATCGTGTGCCGGTTTGTACTCGAACCGGTTCCGATGCACAGCGATAAGCCCGACTCCCACATCAGGGACAATTACCGCATTCTGCAAGGTGCCATGCGCCGGATCTCACTCCTGAAAGAGCCCGCCGAAGGCCTCGACCCGCTTCGCGATATCAATGAATCAGCGATCTCGCATCCGCAACAACGCTTTCTGAAGGCGATCGTCCGCCTGGAGCAGGCACGGAATCTGCGTCAGCAGGAGATCCCCGCCCGGATGCCGGCTTTGCTTCGTGATATCCCCGGCCGCGACGCCTACCTCTGGCGGGAGAAGAACCACCTGATTCTCCGCTGGCTGGATCAATGTGAAGAATACGCGAAGATGGTTGAACGCAGCCGGATTCACCCCCCCCATACCACCGCCCTGCGTATCCGCGTTTTCAAAGCCCTGGCTCGTACTGAAGGCGCCCCGGCCGCTGCCCGGCTGCTGCGCGAGTTGTTTCCCCGCGTTTCTTTGGGCAGGCTTCTGGAAGGACTGCCCGGGGACCTGCAACGCGAATTGAAAGCCAATATCGGTGTGATCGACTGGGACGCCCGTTTCAGATACCTGTCCGCCCGCGGCCAATGGTCCACGATCATGCGCGAATCGAGAAACTGTCCGCATGATGCGATCAATCAATACTACCAGGCGGCATTCAATTACCGTCGCCGCCGCTTCACTCAATGCCGCCATCATCTGGAGCGTGTCCGGGACCCGCAATTCAACGCACGCAAACAGGCCTTACTCATCAAGCTCGACCTGCGTTCCGGGCAAACCGAAGGCATCTGGGAGCGTGTCCGGACCCTGGAGGATGAACCCGGGACCCATGTCGACCTGCTGGAGGACATCGCCGGCCTTTTCCTGGTCGAAAACCAACTGGATCAGGCATCCCAGGCCTATACGCAACTGATCCATGCCACCGGGCTCAAGGATACCCGCCATTGGAAAGCCCTGTGGATCAATGCCTGGATCCATTTGAAACAGGACCGTTTGCGGCAGGCCCGCCGCCTGTTCATGCGCGCCGCCCACTCACCCGAACCCGGATACCAGGTCGCCGCCGCCTTCTGGTACCGGCGTCTGGGAGGCGGCTTCCGAATCCCGCTCAATCACGCGCCATTCTCCTATTATTTCGTACGTGCCGGGAAAAACCACATCAACGGCCTGCATAATGGTCTGGAAGCCTTCGCGGAACGCCTGAATTCACCGCTTTCGCCGGACACGGTGCACCGCCTCGAACGCGGCCTCGCACTGCTGGAACTGGGGCTGCTGCAAAAAGGCCGCGAATACCTCGAATGGGCCGGAAGATCGACTGGCGTCAACACCGCCGACGCGGTTGTACTGACATTGACCCTTGCAACACTCGAAGTCCATCGGCACCGCCATTACCACGCGTTTCTGGCATACCGCAGCGGCATTCAGGATTACCATGCCGTCATCCTGCCCCGCTTCCTGCGCTCCATCCTGACGCCGCTTGAATTCAGCGGAATCATTGCGCGCTACAGCCGCGAACGAAGACTGGATCCGTTCCTGGTCAGCGGCCTGATCCGCGAGGAGAGCATGTTCCGGCCGGATAGCCGCTCCCAGTCGAACGCCTACGGCCTGATGCAGATGCTGCCAGAGACGTACGCGCATATCAGCGGCAAACGCCTGACCCCGCGACTGCGCTGGGAACTGGTGCAACCGGAGGTCAACATCCGTTGGGGCACATTGTACCTGCGGCAATTGCTGGACAAATACAACGATCGCGCGTATCTGGCGCTGGCCGCATACAACGCGGGCGACCATCGCGTCGACCGCTGGCTGCACCAGTTCGGCTCCGTAGCAGAGGAAGAATTCATCGAAATGATCCCTTTCACAGAGACCCGCAACTACGTCAAGAATATCTTGCGCAACCGTTTTTATTACGCTTACTACCACCCCGAAGCGTTCGATTGACCCGGAATTCATGCTTCCGGGAGCGGCAAGGGCTTTTCTTCCAAGCGCGGTTCTGCTATACCATAACTGATTGCAATCACCGCCGCAGCGGGATTGGCCGATACTCAGAGGAGGTATGCATTGAGCAAATTGATATGGATTGTCTGTTGTGCCACGGCATTGATGTTTGTATTCGCCACCCTGCCGGGATGTTCTTCAGACCAGGAGAAAGTTCCGGAAACGCAGAATCCCTTCTTCGCCGATTACGGAACTCCCTTCGAAACCCCCGCCTTTGACCGGATCAAAGTGGAGCACTTCGTACCCGCGGTTGAAGAGGGCATCAAACGCCACCAGGCGGAAGTGGATGCCATTATCGAGAACCCGGACGCGCCGACTTTCGCCAATACCATGCAGGCGCTCGACCGCACCGGAGAATTCCTGGAACGCGCGGCGGGCGTGTTTTACAGCCTGATGAGCGCGGATACCACCCCGCAGCTCCAGGCCGCGGCCAAAGAGATCGCGCCCAGGTTGTCCGCCCACAGCGACAACATTTCGCTGAACGAGAAATTGTTCGCCCGCGTCAAGGCCCTGTATGAGCAGCGGGACGAGTTGGGTCTGGACGCGGAACAGGCATACATGCTGGAACACTCCTACAAGGATTTCGTCCGCAGCGGCGCCCTGCTCACCCCGGAACAGAAAACCCGCATGCGTGAAATCAACCAGCGCCTTTCCCTGCTGGGACTGCAATACGGCGAGAACCTGCTCAAGGAGACCAACGAATCCTACATCGTCATCGAGAACGAGGCGGACCTGGCCGGCTTGCCCGAAACCGTAATCAACATGGGTAAGGAGACGGCTGAAGAGTACAAAATGCCCGGCAAATGGGTGTACACCACCCAGCGGGCCAGCATGTATCCCTTCCTGCAATACTCCCAGAACCGCCCCCTGAGGGAAAAGCTCTATCGCGCCTACTTCATGCGCGGCGACCGGGAGAATGAGTACGACAACAAGGCGATACTCAAGGAGATCATGCAGCTGCGCATTGAACGCACGCGCATGCTGGGATACGAAACACCCGCCCATTTTTACCTGGAAACCCGCATGGCCGGAACACCCCAACGGGTCAACGAGTTTCTGATGCAGTTGTGGAAACCCGCGCTTGAGCGCGCCAGGGCCGAAGTCGCGGAGATGCAGGCCATCATCGACCGTGAAGGCGGCGACTTCAAACTCCAGTCCTGGGACTGGTGGTATTACGCGGAGAAACTGCGTCGCGAGAAATACGAACTGGATGACGCCGAGTTGCGCCCCTATTTTGAACTGGAAAACGTCAAGAAAGGCATTTTTTACCTCTGCAACCAGTTGTACGGCCTGACCTTTGAGCCCCGCAGCGACATCCAGGTATACAACAAGGAAGTCCAGGTGTACGAGGTCAAGGAAGCCGACGGCAGCCACCTGGGCATTGTCTACATGGACTTTCATCCCCGTTCATCCAAGCGCGGCGGCGCCTGGAGCGGCGGTTTCCGCGACGGTTGGACCCGGGACGGAGAGAAAATCTCTCCATTGTCCACGGTAACCGGCAATTTCACCCGCCCGGCCGGTGACGTGCCTTCACTGCTGAGCATCGACGAGGTCACGACGTTCTTTCACGAATTCGGCCACGCCCTGAACACACTGTTCTCAAACGGCCGTTACCAGACCCGCCACATCCCTCGCGACGCCGTCGAACTGCCCTCCCAGATCATGGAAAACTGGGCGCTCGAACCGGAGCTTCTCGCCGTCTACGCCCGTCACTACAAGACCGGCGAAGTCATCCCCGACGAACTGGTGGAGAAAATCCGCAAGAGCAGCCTCTTCAACCAGGGATTTGATACCGTTGAATACCTGGCCGCATCCATCCTGGACCAGGCCTGGCACGGCCTCTTGAGCGTGGATGACATCGACGTCAACGCGTTCGAGAAAAAGGTACTGGATGAAATCGGCCTGATCCCCGAGATCCAGCCGCGCTACCGCTCCACCTATTTCTCCCACATCATCTCCGGCTATTCCGCCGGCTACTATTCCTACATCTGGTCGGGCGTGCTGGATTCCGACGCGTTCGCCGCCTTCAAGGAGACCAGCCTGTTCAACCAGGAACTGGCCGCGAAATTCCGCCTCTACATGCTGGAGAAACTGGGACGCGAAGATTCCATGGAATTGTACAAGAAATTCCGCGGGCGCGAGCCCGATCCCAAATACCTGCTCAAACGCCGCGGCCTGTTGTAAAGATTGTTTTGGGGCGGGTATCGAACCGTCCTTGACTCATACGGGGCGGCCCCGGCCGGGGCCGCCCCGGGTTTTTCCCTATTTTTCCCTTCCCACGGAGATGATGCAGAGGGGCTCTTCTTTCCTGGAAAGGTTCAGCGCCCTCCAGACCGCGACATCCTGGAAAGCGCCCACGATGCAGCAACCCAGGGCCAGGGCCCGCGCCTGCAGGTAGACGTTTTCGCAGGCGCAGCCGGCATCCATCCAGACATAGCGTTCTCCCCTGCCGGAGCCGTATTTGCCGGTGGTGCGGCTGAAAATCGCCGTAAAAACCAGCGTGGCCGGCGCCCGGCACACCCAGGCCTGATCGAACGCCGCCCGGCAAAGGATACCGCGCCGGTCGCCCTTGTGAACGCGGTCGAGAGCGTGATCTTTTGAGACATAGCGGTAAACCCCGGCAGGCAGCCCCGTCACCTTCCCGGCCACGAGGTAGACTTCCAGCGGGTAGAGGGCACCGGCCGACGGAGCGGCACGCAGGCCGCCGCGCAGGAACGCCGGACCTCTGGGAAGGGGTTTGGTGATGCCGTAAGCCGCCCACAGGAGCTGCGCCACTTCTCCAAGGGTCAGCGGCGCGGCTGCATAACTCCGGACCGAACGCCGGGTATGGATCGCCGCCTCAACCGCCACCGGGCCATCCAGCCTCGGCGCGGGAAGCCGAATCCTTTCCGCTTCTTCCTCTTTTTCCGCGTCACCTCCCTGCGCCCCCATCCAGGCCGGACTCACCGCCATTGCAGCCGCAAGGATCCACAACCATGCCATTCTCTTCATCCTCTCCTCCTGTCTCCATTCCAGGCGTGCTGATTCCCCCCCGCGATTATAATCACGAAGAACAGCAACCTCAATCCCGGCTTTTGCGGGGCCGGAGAGTGGGAAAGAGTCGGAAAGGTTGCGAATTCTCACTCCCGCGATACCCGACTATTCAGCAGAAAGGCTGCCCTCTTGTCTGTATCTCATTTCATTCTGCTTGTAAATGGCGGGTTGACTTGGGAACAGGTGCGGCCAGAGATTGCTTTGCGATCAGACCAGCCGGGCGCCGGCGGCAGGGTCGACTTTTGCGACACCGGGCTCTTGAAAACCACCCGAAAAGCGCGATCCAAAGGAAAACCGGACGCTATTGCAGACGCTCCCGGACATCATCATAGATGGCGGTTTCCAAAAGATTTTCGTGGGCGAACTCCTCCCGGGCGCCGGCGGGAACCGGTTCGTCCCAGGGTGACACATTCACAGTCGCCACGCTTATGGAAGGCAGGTCCAGCAGCCCGGCCAGCGCATCCACCGATTCCTGGAATCTTTCCATTAAACCGATAAACAGGAAACGCTCATCCAGAACCCGGCGGTAATTGTCCAGCGACAATCCGGAAGGCAGAAAACGGAGCAGGAACGAGCGCCGGTTCCCGGCCAGGTAATCTTCAAGCGACCAGCGGTTGGCTACAATCGGATGTTCTTTCCCATCCAGGAAAGCGCCTTCTCCGCCGTTGCAGGCTTCCCGTTTTACGTAGAAATAGGTGGAAACATGCAAATCGAAGGGATCGCGCAGAATGGAGATCAACTGGTCCGACCCGGGATAGTAATCATCCACGCCGGTTCCGCGCATATTGTCGAAATGACCGTGAATGCAGATGGCACGGTTTGTACGCAACAGCCTGAACCGCCGTTTCGTTGCATGACGCGCCGGGGGACGGCTGCGGCGTTCATCCTGGTAGTGAAGCAGCAGGTTTGCCTTGAACCACTGACGCAACACATGCCGCATGGAGGTCCCCGCGCACTTGGGGATATGCATGGAAATCAGTGGTTTTTTCCTGGAATACGTTTTCATTTCCGTTTCACTCACTCCCTGCCAATGGTATCAATCTAGACCGGAAGCGCAACAAAGTCAAAAACAATGATAAACGGGGACGGTGGGTATAAACGTATAAAGTCTTTCGGTATCCGCATGATTAATCCGATTACACGCTTCCGGTAATTTTGTCCAGTTTATACGTTTATACGCACCGGGGCCATTCAGAGGTCGGATTCGATGCGGAGGCGCTGCTCAGGGGTCAGGTGGCCGCGTTGAACCATGCGGTCGGCCACCAGGCGCACGCGCCACTGCAGGTAGCGGGAATTCGACAGCGGGCTCACGCGCAGGGGCTTGGGCAGCACGGCCACCAGGCGCAACAATTGCGCAGGCGTCAAGCCTTCCAATGGGCCCCCAAAGAAATACTGCGCGGCAGCGGGGAAACCGAATACTCCCCGTCCCAGTTCCACGATGTTCAGATAAAGGTGCAGGATGCGCCGCTTGCTCAAAACCGCCTCCAGGCGCCGGGCGATTAGGATTTCGCGTAGCTTGCGCAGAAATGACTTGTGCGGCGAAAGGAATAGATTGCGCGCCAGTTGCATGGTGATGGTGCTGCCGCCGCGGGCCTTTTCCCCCTTGCGCAGGTTCTGTTTGAAAGACTCTTTCAGCTCGAAAAAATCGACGCCTTCGTGACTGTAAAACGCCGCATCCTCCGAAGCCACCACAGCCTGGCGCAGCAGCAGGGGGAATCCCTCCCAGGCGGTCCAGTACTGGTGGATCGCGTAGCCTTTGCCGCCGCTTGCCGCTTGCCGCACCCGTAATTCCATGAGCGCGGTCCGGGCCGGATGCCGTTGAGCCAGGGATTCGACTTCAGGCAGGCTCAGCCACAGCGAGGCGGACAACGCCAGCAATATCCCCAGCACCAGAAAACCGGCCGCCAGAAAAGGATGACGGCGGATGAAAGATTTTTTTATTCCGGAATCGTCCCCGGGGGAGCGGTTCCGTTGCTTCCGGGCCATGGCGATTATTCTACGCCTGTAAGCGGGCGCACACAACCCTTGCGGCTTTCCGCTTTACCTCCCCGGATGAATGTGCTAAAAAGGGAGACTGGAGCAAGCGGTGAGCCTTCACAAACTTTCGGTGTGTATTCTGTTTGGCGGACGTTCAGCGGAGCACGAAATATCCATTCTCTCGGCTACGGCGATCCTGCGAAACCTCGACCGTGACCGCTTCGTTCCGCAGCCCGTGTATATCAACCGCGAAGGGATGTGGCGCTCCGTGACGGAAAAGGAAATGCAAAACCCCGACGCGGATTCTCTGCAGCGGGGAAACTTCCAGCCCATCCTGCCCTGGCAATGCAACGGCCGCGGACTGCCGCCGGCCGACATCTGTTTCCCCGTTCTACACGGCCCGAACGGTGAGGATGGACGCGTTCCCGCCCTGCTCGAACTCGCCGGTATGCCCTTTGTGGGCGCGGGCAGCCTCGGCTCCGCCCTGGCCATGGACAAGGGTGTCGCCAAACAGCTCTTTCGTGCAGCGGGAATCGATACCCCCGACTTCCTGATCTTTACCCGCAACCGCAGCGACGAAATCCGGCAACAGGTTTGCGAACACCTGGACTGGCCCGTTTTCGTCAAACCCTGCAACCTGGGGTCTTCCGTGGGCATCAGCAAGGTAAAGGCTCCCGCCGAATTGGCCGCAGCCGTGGACCTGGCTTTCCGTCACGACTCGCGCATCATTGTCGAGCGGGGAATTACCGGGCGCGAGATCGAAGTTGCGGTCATGGGCAACGACCGCCTCGAGGTTTCCCTTCCCGGTGAATTGACACCCCACAATGAATTCTACGATTACGCCGACAAGTACATTGACGGCAAAACCAGCTTTACAATTCCGGCCGAACTGGACGAAAACACGGCCGAAAAAATCCGCGACCTGGCAGCCAGGGCGTTTCGCTGCCTTTATCTTGCCGGCCTCAGCCGGGTGGATTTTTTCCTGGAACAACCGGGAGGACGCATCCTGGTCAACGAAATCAACACCATGCCGGGATTCACGGAAATCAGCATGTTCCCCAAGCTCTTCATCCTCAAGGGGTACACGTTCCAGACACTGGTCACCCGGCTGCTCGAATACGGCCTGGAGCGCCACCGGAGAAGGGGCGATCAGCGGTGATCGTACTTGCCGTGGATTTCGGCACCCGCCGCCTGGGACTCGCGCTGGGAAACACCCGGTTGCGTACCGCCGTACCGCTGCCGCCGTTGCGGCGAAAAGAACTGGCCCGCGATGTCGAATATCTGGAACGGTTGGTGAATGAATACGGGGTCGAGTTTCTGCTTTTCGGACGGCCCATGAACATGGATGGTACGCCGGGCCGCATCCTGGCCGCGGCGGAAAATTTCGCCAACCATTTGCGCCGGCGGCTTCAATTGCCCCTTGGCTGGCAGGATGAGCGCCTGACCAGCATCGCCGCGGATGAACTCCTCTCGGAGCAAGTGCCGGATCCTTTCAAACGCAAGTCCATGCTCGATTCGGTCGCCGCCATGGTTTTTCTCAACGACTTTCTGGAGTCCCGATGAAGAAACTGATCATCATCCTGCTCATCGCCATCCTCGCGCTGGGGACCTGGGCCGGTTTGCACGCCTGGCGCCAGGTGTTCCGGCCCTACCAGGCTTACACGGGAACCCTGGTTTTCCAAATTCCCGTCGGAGAACCCGTTTCCCGGACAGCGGAACGCCTGGACCATCTCGGCGTCATCGCCAGCCGGACCTGGTTCCTTGCATATTACCGCCTTTTCCATCGCGACGCGGTATTCAAGACCGGAGAATATCGTTTCAGCCAACCCATGAACATGAAACAGGTGATCGCGAAGCTTCACCGCGGCGAGGTCGTGCTGCATAAAGTCACCATCACTGAAGGGCTGACCCTGGAAGAAACCGCAGCGACGGTATTCGCCCAATTGGATATCGACCGGAATGATTTTCTGGAAGCCGCGAAGGACCCGGAGCCGATTCGCGACATGGATCCGGAAGCCGGCGATTTGGAAGGATATCTTTACCCCGACACCTACCATGTTCCGGCAACCATCAACCCGCGTGAGATGGTGCAGCTGATGGTCGAGCATTTCCGTGAACGTTTCAACCGTACCCTGGAATGGCGCAGCCATGAAATGAAACTCACGCTTCGCCAGGTGGTCACCCTGGCGTCCCTGATTGAAAAAGAAACTGCGGACCGCAGTGAACGCTTCCTGATTTCCTCTGTTTTTCACAACCGGTTGCGAATCGGTATGCCGCTGGCCTGCGACCCTACCATAATCTTCGCAGTGAAGCGCGACGGCAAGTGGCGGGGAAAACTGGGCTGGGACGAGTTGAAATACGATTCGCCCTACAACACCCGCATCCATGCCGGACTGCCGCCGGGACCGATCTGCAGCCCGGGCATCGCTTCCATTGAAGCCGCCCTGTACCCCGAGAGCACCACTTTCCTGTATTTCGTGTCAAAGGACGGCCGCAGCCATCACTTTTCAAAAACCCTGCAGGAGCACAACCGCGCGGTGCGCAAGTACATCCTGAACCGTTAGCGACCGAAAGCCGCAATCCCCCTCACACTTTGTTACAATTTTGCAAATCCCGTGATACAGGCATACACTATGCTTATTGCGGGAAGCCACTTCATGAACGCGAAAATCCTGGTCATCGATGACGACCAAAAACTCAACCACCTGCTGACAAACTACCTGGCCCGTTTCGGCTTCCAGGTCCAGGCCCACACCCATCCCCGCGAAGGTTTGGATGCATTGGCGCGCTTCGCACCGGATCTGATCATTCTCGACATCATGCTGCCGGACATGGACGGATTCGACGTATGCCGCTCCATTCGCCGCACCCATTCCATTCCCATCATCATGCTCACGGCCCGCGGCGAAGTAACGGATCGCATTGTCGGCCTGGAAATCGGCGCCGATGACTATCTGGCGAAACCGTTCGAGCCCCGGGAACTGGTCGCACGCATTCAGACCATCCTGAGACGGGTGCGTCAAGAAAGCCCGTCGCGTGTCCGCCGCGTAGGCGACCTGATGGTGGACCTGGAAAAACGCCGGGTCCAACTCGACCAAACCGAGATTACGCTGACCAGCGCGGAATTCGAAGTCCTGGCGCTGCTGACCCGGCGCCCGGGCGTGGTCTATTCCCGGGACCAGATCATGGAACAATTATGGGACATCCAGGATGACGGCGAAAGCCGCTCAATCGACATTCTGATCAGCCGGCTGCGACAGAAACTGCACGACGACGCCCGCTCTCCGCGCCTGATCAAAACCGTCTGGGGAGTCGGATACGTGTACGTGGGAGGCGAACCTTCACCATGGGATTGATCCGGCGCATCCGCGCCTCGCTTTTTTTAAAGATCCCGCTGATTTTTATCCTGGCCCTGGTATTGATGATCGTTTTCATCGCCGGGGCGCACCGGTTGCTGTTCAAACCCCCGATGCGGTTTGAAAGCATCCTGACCCATTCGGTCAGTTACGCCCAGCTCATCTCCCGTGACCTCGGGCATCCACCTTCGCTGCAGCAGGCACGGGAATTGGCGGATCGACTGTTCCTGCGCATCCGCTATGAGGCGCCGTCAGGCGGCTGGTCCACCCACGAAGGCCTGGAAAAAATCGCCCGGCATGAACTGGTCACATTGAAGGGAATGGCCGGGGCCGCGGCCGGATTCACCCCGGATGGTTTGTGTGCGCGAATTCCCGTCGCAGGCGGCAGCCTGTTTTTCCTCTTGCGGCCCTGGAACAAGGGTTTTCATCACCGTGTCAATCAGTTGCTCCTGGCTGTATCGATCCTGGCAGTCCTGCTGATCGTGGGGATATGGTTCCTGATCCAGGCCCTGTTGCGGCCGATTCGCGTCCTGCGCGAAGGCATGACCAAGCTGGGATGCGGAGAAATGGATTTCCGTATGCAGTCCAGGCGGCCCGATGAACTGGGTGAATTGATTCGATCTTTCAACCGCATGTCCGATCGCATCAACGACATGATCCGCTCACGTGAACGCCTGTTGCTGGATGTCAGCCATGAAATGCGCTCACCGTTGACACGCATCAAACTTGCGCTGGAGTTTTTGGAGAGCAGTGAACCGCGCCAGGCCATCCTGGAAGATGTTGAGGAAGTGGAGCGCATGGTAACCGCGATCCTGGAAAGTGAACGCCTGGATAATCCCCATGGCGCGCTGCGGCTGGAAACCATCCGCCTGGATGAAGCCATCCGCAAGGTCGCGGAGCCGATGGCGGGGCGGCAACCGGGAATTCAATGGCGGAATGTGCCCGAAGACCTGTACGTGCGCGCGGACGCCGAGCGCTTGAATATCCTTCTGCGCAATCTTTTGGACAACGCCCTGCGCCATTCCCGTCACTCGGATCCACCCGTAAAGATCACGGCCGAACGCCACGCGGATGGAGTGATCGTGCGCATCCATGATTCCGGCAGCGGCATGCCGCCGGAGGTGGTCAACCATATCTTCGAGGCCTTCTACCGCGCAGATCCTTCCCGCAGCAAACAGACCGGAGGTTACGGGTTGGGCATGAACATGTGCTGGAAAATCATGCAGGCCCATGGGGGCAGAATCAGCGTCGAGAGCCAACCCGGACAGGGGACCACCATTACCCTGGTTTTCCGCGTTTGATTCAGCATGTTACATTTTGTCACATTTGCAATACGTTCAGGCAAAGATTCCAGCGTATGCAGGAATATGGGCATCCGGCCGTCGCCGGGACAGGAGGATAGATGAACAGGTTGATTGATCGCGCTTTTTCACGCAAAACCCATCTTTTCGCAGGTTTGCTGCTGGCCGGACTGGTCATGGGAACCGTTCCCTGCGCCGCGCTCCCCGACTCCACTCTGAGTCTGGAAACCGCGGTAAAACTCGCATTGGCGCAGAATCCGGATCTGCAGGCGGCGCAGAATCGTTTTTCCAGCAGCGAAATCGCCTGGAAAAAACAGCGGAATTCCTTTTTGCCCGACCTCAGCCTCTCTTCATCGGGAAGCCGCCAGGCCGGGAAATCGGTTGACCCGGTCAGCGGCGACTACACGGCTTCCGCTTATACCCGTTTCAGCATCAACCTTTCTTCCAGCCTGACCCTGTTCAACGGTTTCGCGAACACATCCACCCTGCACCAGACCGTCGCAAACCGGAACGCGGCCGCAGCTGACCTGGCTCGCGCCCGCCAGGGCATTGTTTACTCCGTAGCCCAGGAATTCATTCAGTCGCTGATCGCCCGGAGTTTTATCTCCGTGGAAAAAGAAAACCGCCAGGCCCAGGCGGAACTGCTGGAACAGATCAGCGCGTTTTACCAGGCCGGAAGGCGGCCCGTCGCCGACCTCTACCAGCAACAGGCGGAAATCGCCGCCTCGGAATACCGCCTGGAAGAAGCGGATCGTGCCTATCAGGTGGCCGTCATGAACCTGCTTCTGACACTTGGCATGGATCCCGACCAGGCACTCCGGCCGGAGGAACCACAAGTGGAAGCGATCATGAAAAGGCTGGAAACCCTGATCGGGGAAACCGCGAATGAGGCGGACCCGGACACGCGTCCGGACATTGCCGCCCAGAAAAACCGCGTCCTCGCCGCCCGGCACATGCTCCGGGTCGCCCGATCGGGCCGTTACCCGCGCCTGTCGGCCTCCGCGGGCGTGGGGAGCTCCTATTCAAGCTCCATTCCCGAGTCAAACCTCGAAGATCAATTGCTGGATCGCAACCTCTCGGCCAGTGTCAGCCTGAACCTGTCACTACCCGTTTTCGACCGGGGCCAGACAAGCCTGGAAGTCGCCGCGGCAAAGATCCAAGTGGAAAACGAAAACCTGAATCTCCGGCAACAACAGCTTCAGGCCGCCGCCGAGATCCGCCAGGCAAGGCTCAATTGGGAAAACGCCTCGCGGCAATTGGCCAGTGCCCAAAAACAGTTGACATTCGCCCGCGCCGCGCTGAACAGCATGCAGGATCGCTATCGCGCCAATGCCGCCACCCTTACCGAAGTCAGCCAGTCCCGGAGCCAGTACCGACAGGCCAGTTACAACCACGCAGCGGCTCGTTACACCCGCCTGCTGCGCGGACTGGAAATTCTCTTCAGCAACGGCGATGAATACAACCTGCTCAAACTGGTGAGTGAATCGTCTTTGGATGCCGTCGTCCCACCCGCATTAAAAGGAGAAGAAGAATGAAGCGCAAACACTGGATATGGCTGGGCATCGCCGCCATCATCGCCGTATTGTCGATCTTGTGGCTGAGCCCGGGAAAAAATGAATCCACTGCGGCCCTCTACACCACCGCCGCCCTGACCCGGGGCAACATCGAAAACACCGTTTCCGCCACCGGAACTCTCAGCGCGCTGGAAACCGTGGAAGTGGGTTCCCAGGTCTCCGGAATCGTTGAACAGCTGCTGGTGGATTTCAACAGCCCGGTCACCAAAGGTCAGTTGCTGGCCGTCCTGGACAAGACACCCTTCCGCGTTTCCGTGCAGGAGGCCCAGGCCCGTGTGGACAGCGCCGCGGCGGAACTGGACCGGCTGGAAGCGGAATTGGAACGCAATCGCCCGCTTTTCGAAAACGGGCATATTTCCGAGACCGAATTTCTGCAATGGCGGACCCAGGCGGCCACATCCCGCGCCAACCTGAAAAGCGCCCAGGCCGCATTGAAACGCGCTCAGACCAACCTGGGGTACACGGAAATCCGCTCCCCCATGGACGGGACGGTGATTGAACGAACCGTGGACGAAGGCCAGACCATTGCCGCCAGTTTCCAGGCGCCCAAACTCTTCCTCATCGCCCGGGACCTGACCAAGATGCAGATTGAAGCCTTCGTGGATGAAAGCGATATCGGCCTGATCCGCCAGGGTCAGCAAACCCGCTTCAGCGTACAATCCTATCCAGACCGCCAATTCACCGGCACCGTACGCCAGATCCGGTTGCAACCGACAACCATTAACAACGTGGTCAACTACACGGTGGTTGTGGACGCCGAAAACCGCGACCGCGTGCTTTTGCCGGGAATGACCGCCACGGTGGATTTCCTCATCGAATACCGCGAGAACGTGCTGATGGTTCCCAACAGCGCCCTGAATCTGCGGCCATCAGCGGGCATTGAAATTGAGCGCCCCCAGCCTGCTGAAGCCGCAAACAGCGGTTCAGCGGCGGAAACCCTTGCCAGAAATCCAAACGGTAAAAGCAATCAGAACAAAAGGGGTTACGTTTTCATTCCTCTGGAGACAAAAAAACTCCGCGTTGTTTTCTTCCGCAAGGGCGCTTCCGATGCGTCCCACACCGAGGTTCTGGAATCCCGTACGCTGAAGGAAGGAACCCTTGTGGTCACCAAGTTCACCAGCCCACCGGCCGCCACCGGCAACAACCGCAGCAACCCGTTCCAGATGGGCGGCCCGCCACGCGGCAGCCGGCCTCGCTGAGGGTGGAGCAAACCCATGCACACCATTGAACTGGCGCAAATTGAAAAAACCTATATCATGGGCGATGTGCGTGTTCCGGCCCTCAAAGGCGTGGACCTGGAGGTCCATTCCGGTGAATTTATCGCCATCATGGGCGCTTCGGGATCTGGGAAGTCCACGCTGATGAACATCCTGGGATGCCTGGATTACCCCACCGGCGGAACCTACACCCTGGACGGTACGCGTGTGGATCGCATGAACCGGCGCCAACTGGCGGACATCCGCAACCGGCGCATCGGTTTCGTCTTCCAGGGGTTCAACCTGCTGGCCCGAACCTCGGCTCTGGAAAACGTGGAACTCCCCCTGATGTACTTTCGTGGAGAAGAAAAACTGCCGGCCCGGGAAATGGCGCGAAACGCGCTTGAACGCGTCGGCCTGGGTGACCGCCTGGATCATGAACCCACCCAGCTCTCCGGAGGACAGCAGCAACGGGTGGCCATTGCCCGCGCCCTGGTCAATCGTCCCGCGCTGGTCCTGGCCGATGAACCCACCGGCAACCTCGATACCGCCACCTCCAATGACGTGATGGCGCTTTTCCAGGAACTCAACAAAGAGGGTGTCACCATTGTACTGGTTACCCATGAGCCCGATATCGCCCGCTTCGCCAAAAGAATCATTGAACTCAGGGACGGGCTGAAGATCCGCGATGAACCGGTAGTGGACCGGATCCATGCCGGCAACGGCACATCCGCCTTCAGCGGCGCGCAGGAGGTGCAATCATGAAACTCGATCGACTGATTCGCGCGGCTGTCCGCAGCATCACCCGCAATCGCATGCGCAGTTTTCTCACCATGCTGGGAATCATCATCGGAGTCGGCGCGGTTATCGCCCTGGTCGCCATCGGTCAGGGCGCGTCGGCCGACATTGAGAACCAGATCGACGCCCTGGGAACAAACTTGATCATGATCCGTTCGGGGTCTTCTTACCGCGGCGGCGTCAGCCGCGGAGCCGGCAGCCTGCAGACCCTTTCCATGGAAGATATTGAAGAGTTGAGAAAGCGCTCCACTCTGTTGGACTATGTATCCCCGGATATCACCGTCGGTGTCCAGGCTATTGCCATGGATAAGAACTGGGCCACCCAGATCCACGGGGTGTCTGTCGACTATCCTTTTATCCGCAACTGGGAAATCGAAACCGGCAGCTTCTTTACCGAGCAGGATGTACGCGGCCGGCGCAAAGTAGCCGTGCTGGGTGATACGGTCGCAGCAGAAATTTTCGGAGAGCGCGATCCCCTCGGCGCACGTATCCGCCTCAACCGGGTGCCCTTTACGGTAATCGGTACCTTGAAAGAAAAAGGCGACGCCCAGATGGGCGACCAGGACGATCTCATCCTGGCTCCCTCCACCACGGTCCTTTATCGCCTGTCCGACGGCAAAACCGTGCGTTCGATCCAGGCCAGTGCAAAAGAAAACGTTTCGATGCAGGCCGTGGAATCGGAAATCCGCGAAATACTGCGTGACACGCATCGCCTGAAAGCCGCCGACGAAGACGACTTCCAGATCCGCAGCCAGACCGAGATCATTGAACGGGTGACCGGGGTCACCAACACCATGACCATGTTGCTGGGGGCCATCGCGGCTGTCTCTTTGCTGGTCGGAGGGATCGGCATCATGAACATCATGCTGGTGTCGGTAACCGAACGCACCCGTGAAATCGGCATCCGCATGGCGGTTGGAGCACGAAGCGGCGATATACTGGTTCAATTCCTTGTAGAGGCGGTCATACTCAGCCTGTTGGGAGGATTCATCGGCATCCTGGCAGGCCTCGGCCTGGGAAAAGGCATATCCAGGCTGATCAACACGGGATTTATCGTGGATCCGGTGATCACAACAATCGCTGTTGTCTTTTCAGCGGCGGTAGGCGTGTTTTTCGGTTTCTACCCGGCGCGCAAGGCTTCCATGCTCAATCCCATAGAAGCGTTGCACTACGAATAGCGTCGCATGGGAGGCGGGCTCCAACAATAAAACTTCAGTCGCCGGTCATGTTTCGGACTTGCGCCGCGCCACCAGCTCCTCGACGTCGATGCCCCGGCTCTGCAGATGCTCCCGTACCAGCCGCTCCGCAACGACATCCAGCTTCGGCTGCAATGCACCCGTAATCATCTCCGGCGTCACCTTTTCGGGAACCCTGAACAGGTTGCGCTTCCAATGCACCAGGTAGCCCGAGAGGCACATGGGTTGGACCCGGCTGTAGAATTTCGGATTGAACACGTCCAGCGGCGACTTGCCGGTGCGATTCATGCTGTTGAAATCGATTCTGGCGCCCAGGCGTTCGAGCTCATTGCGGCGCTCCTCACGCGTGTTCAGGTCGTAGACGACAGGCAGGTACTCGACCTGGTACCTGGCGGCGAACTCCTTGATCATGCCAAGAAATTCAGGGAAGTTGTCTCCCGTCACCAGGATCTTTTTCCCATCCGGCGCCTGCTCCCAGTTGGCGCCGTCCGTAAAGAGCGGGATATCGTGTTCCAGGGCGTATATCACACTGGCCAGGGCCATGCTCGCACGACATGGCATGCACCAGGCGGCTTCCTTGCCGAACTCCCGGCTGGTTTCTTTGTAGTCCCGGACCGCCATCTCCTTGAAGAGGTGACGGATATCCATCACCTGGTGAGTCACTTTGTCTTTCCCATGCAGGGATTGCAGCAATTCCACATTGGGCTGGTTGGCTTTCAGCAGGATATGCAGATAGCCCTTGTCGAAAGTCAGCAAGTGGACCCGATCATACCGATCCGCCAGGTAATGCGCGGCGTAAAGAGAGTCGATGCCGCCGGAAAACTCAATCACCACTTCGTTCTTCATCAGGCGCCTCCTCGGGAAATGACCATCATCAATTGTAACTTCAACAATTACCTTTTGTCAAGTCCATCATTCCTCCGGTATTGCCTTTTTCAGACATTTCTGGTAACCTTTGCGTATATGGTATCCGTACAGATTACTTTAACATGAAAATCAGCGCCAGATCACGATACGCGGTGCGCATCCTGGTGGAATTGGGCATGGACTGTTCGCAGCTTCACCCCCTGCGCCAAGTGGAAGCCAATCAAAAGATTTCCGCCAAGTTCGCCAAACAGATCCTGCAACCCCTGGAAGCCCATGGCCTGATCACCAGTCGACGGGGAGCCCGCGGCGGCTACCGCCTGAAAATGCCTCCCGAACGGATTTCCCTTCTGGATGTATTTAAAATCACGGGTGAATCTCTCTTGATCGCTCCCTGCGTCGACGACCACCTCTACTGTCCCCGCACGCACAATTGCGGTGCCCACGACCACTGGCGGGAAATGGATGGGCTGATCCGCGATTTCCTTGACCGAACCACGATCGCCGACCTGATCCAGACGGAAATACGCAAAACCAGCGCCTCGTAAACCTTCTCTCCCACCTTGCCGGTGGCTTGCCGCAAAATAATGTTTATTTCCGCCGGCATGAATCAGTAAAGGTCTGCTTTACCGCCACCAGGCGCCAGGCAATGCGAAAAATCAATGGCCGCATCTCTACCCGGGAAAATCCGCATTCCCGCACCAGTTTTGCAAACTCGCCCGGCGACATGAAACCGCCAATGGAGCGGCTCAGCCACTCGATGTCCCGACGTTCCCCAAGATCCCCGGCAAACACCCGGGGAACAATCCACCCCAGGTATACCCGGAAAAAGGCGCGCAGAAGGCGGGAACGCGGAGGAAAGAATTCCAGTACGACCAGCGTGCCTCCGGGACGGAGGGTTCTGAAACATTCAGTGATTGTCCGGCGGATGTCGTCCAGGTTGCGCATGACAAACCCGGATATCACGCCATCCCAGGTGTTGTCCCGGAACGGCAGAAATTCCCCCCTGGCCTGGACAGGCGTGAAACACCGCCCCCGGCGCCGGCCTTCCGCCAGCATGGCATAAGCGGGATCCACGCCCACACAGAAGGCCTGCGCCGTCTTCAGGCATTGGGCCATCTGTCCGCCGCCGCTCCCAAGGTCAAGGATTTTTCCCTTGACCGCCACCCCTTTCACGGCGCGGTATCGCCACCACCTGTCCAGGCCCAGGCTGGAAAAACTGTTGAAGCGGTCATAACGGCCCGCCATGCGGTCGAAAAGACCCCGCAGATGCGGCCGCTTGCGATTCAGTCCGCTGGACACTCCGGCATCATTCCACGCGGGCACGCCGGGAATCCCAGTACAGGTATCCCAGCAGCAGAACGAACATGACAAATCCCAATGCCTCGCCGCCGAATGACTCCTGCCAGTGGTCCGTTCCCAGGGCGCGGATCATTGACCAGCCTTCGCCGAATATCAGTTGCCCGAAATAGATAATGGCGGCGGCCACCACTCCCATGATGGCGCCTCCAGCGATGAATCCGGAAGCGATCAATGTACCCCTTTCCTTGCGCGCCGACTGCAACTTTTTTTCTGCGCTGCTGCGGGAAACAAAATGAGCGATCAGACCTCCCGCCAGCAACGGGGTGTTCAGATAAAGCGGCAGGTACATGCCCAGGGCAAACGCCAAGGGGGGAACGCCGATGAATTCCAGCACGATCGCAAGCATGATTCCCGCCAGGTACAGAAGCCAGGGCGCAGGTTGTCCGGTCATCAAGGGCTTCAACACGGCCGCCATGGCTGAAGCCTGGGGGGCTTCCAGACCCCCGGGGCCGAAGCCGTAGGTCTTGTAGAGCATCAGGATCACCAGTCCGACCGCGGCCGCGGAAAGCAGCGTGCCCAGGAACTTGTACCGCTGCTGGGTCACCGGCGTAGTGCCCAGCCAATAACCGATCTTCAGGTCGGTGATAAACCCTCCGGCCATGGCCAGCGCGGTACAGACAACCCCGCCGATCAACAGCGCGGCCAGCATTCCCTGCTCACCTTTCAACCCCACGGATACCAGAATCACGGAGGCGATAATCAGGGTCATGAGCGTCATTCCCGACACGGGATTGGTCCCCACGATGGCGATGGCCCGTGCCGAAACCGTGGTAAACAGGAACGAGATGATGGTCACAATCGCCAGCCCCACCAGGGCATGGTACCAGTTGCCGCCGACCACACCCAAAAGGAAAAAGGCAAATACACCAATCAGGCTGGCAAATATCAGGATCACGTTCCATTTCATCGACATGTCCCGCTGCAGCCGTTCCGGGCGTTCAGCGCCATGTTCGACACCCTTGCCGGTAATTTCACGTGCGGCCAGGCGAAACGCGCCGCTGATAATGCGGCGTGACTTGATGATGCCGATAATCCCGGCGGCCGCAATGCCGCCGATACCGATGTGCCGCACGTATTCACTGAAGATTTCAATGGGCAGCATATCGGATATCGGCTTGGCCGCGCTCAGAATCGGCTCCGGATTGAACTGGCCGATATAGTATATGGCAGGCACCAATACCCACCAGGATAGAAACGATCCGCACGCGATGATCAACGAGTACTTCAATCCGATGATGTATCCGAGACCGGTTACGGCGGCGCCGATGTTGACATTGAACTCCAGTTTGACGGAGTCCGCCAATTTCCGGCCCCATGCAAACGCCCGCGTGGAAACAATTTCTTTCCAGAAACCCAGTCCGGATACCATGAAGTCATACAAGCCGCCGATAAACAGCGCTTTCACCAGGATCCGGGCCTGGTTGCCGCCGGATTCGCCCGCCACCAGTACTTCCGTGGTTGCCGTGGCTTCCGGGAAAGGAAATTCTCCATGCATGTCGGCCACAAAATACTTGCGAAAAGGGATCAGGAATAAAATCCCCAGGAAACCACCCAGCAGCGAGGCCAGAAACACCTGCATGAAGGTTGCTTCCAGGCCCAGGATGTAAAGGCCGGGGATCGTGAATATGGCCCCGGCCACGATCAATCCCGAGCTGGCCCCGATTGACTGGATGATCACGTTTTCCGACAAGGCATTGCGCCGCCCGGTCATGACCGAAAAACCCACAGCCAGGATGGCGATGGGTATGGCAGCCTCGAACACCTGACCGATCTTCAGGCCGAGGTACGCCGCGGCCATGGAAAACAGAACCGCATAAAACATGCCCCAGAAAAGAGAGTATGCCGTTACTTCGGGTAACGGCCGGTCAGCCGGAACCACCGGATGGTATACCTCGCCCTCCTCCAGCTTACGATACGCGTTTTCAGGCAGGCCGGCGGGACGATCCGGGTTTCTGAGTTCATCATGGCTCATGTCAGGCCACCTCCGCTTCGGAATACTTCACCGCGCTGCCGCGGCAATCAATCGGATTGAGGCTAGCATATAGAAGTCGGCAATTCAAGTTCGGGAATGGAAGCAGCGGCCGATGACATCGCCCTTTCACGGTTGACAGAAAAATCGCGGCTGTGCTACCATCTGAATCAGATTCCCAGCGAAAGCCGCATTCTGGAGGGTTTCATGGACTTGTCCACAACCTATATGGGCATGGAATTACGCAATCCCGTTATTATCGGCAGTTGTGGTTTCACGAGCTCTGTGGACAGCATTCGCCGCCTGGAGGACCGGGGAGCGGGCGCCGTCGTCCTCAAGTCCATTTTTGAAGAACAGATCCTCAACGAAGCCGGTGAACTGCACCAGGGCTCTCCCGGCCATTCCGAAGCCGCTGACTTGATCACCCAATATACCCGGCGCCACAGCCTGAGCGAATACCTGCGCCTGATTCGTGAAAGCCGGGAAAAGACGGATATCCCCATCATCGCCAGCATCAACTGCATCTCGGCTTCCGAATGGACCGATTACGCCCGCCAGATCGAGCAGGCCGGCGCCCATGCCCTGGAGCTCAACCTGTTCGTTCTGCCCGCTGACACCCGCCAGGATGGCGAAGATGTGGAAAAAATCTATTTTGACATCGTCAATCAGGTCACGGCCCAGGTCATCATTCCCGTTGCCCTGAAGATCAGCCCCTATTTTTCCGGACTCGCCAATGCGGCCTTCAACCTGTCATTGCGCAATATCGCCGCGTTGGTCCTTTTCAACCGCTTCTACAATCCGGATATCGATATTTCCGAGATGAAAGTGATCAAAGGGGAAATCACCAGCACCCCGAGTGAAAATGCCATGGTGTTGCGCTGGATCGCCCTGCTCGCGGGGCGGGTGCGTTGCGACCTGGCCGCCACAACCGGAATTCATGACGGCGCAGCGGTGATCAAGAACCTGCTTGCCGGGGCCGCAGCCGTCCAGATCGCATCGGCAGTCTACAAGCAGGGGCCCGAAGTCATCACATCCATGCTGGCGGATATCCGGCAATGGATGGAGAAAACCGGATTGGAACGGTTGCGTGACGCAATCGGACGGTTGAGCCACAAACGCATCGATTCACCCCAACTCTATGAGCGCGCCCAGTTCATGAAGTATTTCGCCGGCGCGGAAGACTGATCGGCGCGCCAGCCGCATGGCAACCCCGGACCGTTTCGTCCCCTCCCGACGTGCATCGAAGTTATCCCGCTGGTGGGTGGCCGCCCGGCCTTTTTCTTTTCCCGCTTCCACCATGCCGGTATTATTCGGCGCACTTCTGGCTCCGACCCTGACTGATGCGCTCCTGAACTGGAAACGGCTGCTGCTTTCCCTGACGGCCATGGTGCTGCTGCAAGCCGCGTTCAATATTCTGAACGACGTTTCCGATTTCAACCGCGGTCTGGACCGGGAACCCAAACCGGTCAGCGGCGCCGTGGTAAGACGCCTGCTGACACCCCGCCAGGCTTTGAGAGGCGCGGCCGTGCTGTTCGCTCTCGGCATCCTGCTGGGCCTTTACCTGGCAAGGGAATCGACATGGTGGCTGCTGCCCGTGGGAGTTTCCGGCGTTGTCCTGGGGTTGTTTTATACCCCCGGAGGCGCTTTCGCCCTGAAGTACCTCGGCCTGGGCGATCTGGCGGTTTTCACGGCCTTCGGATTGCTCGGCAGCCTCGGGGCATGGATGGTGCAGTCGGGTTCCGCCGCCTGGCCGCCGGTGATTTTCGCCATTCCCCAAAGCCTGCTGGTGGCGGCCATCCTTCATGCCAACAACTGGCGCGACATGCAGACGGACATCCAGGGAAGCATCCGCACCCCGGCCCTGTTCATGGGTGACCGTGGTTCTTCGATTTATCTTCATCTTCTGGTCATTTCACCTTTCATCCTTGTTCCCAGCTTCGTATTCATTCCCGGGTGGTGTTTTCCCCGGATATCCGCCCTGCCTGCGACATGCCTGCTCACGCTGGCCGCCCTGCCCGCGGCGCTGCGCCTGCTGACCCATGCCCGGCGGCGACACTCCGCAGCGGGCAGTGAGGTTTTTCAAGCGCTTGACGGCGCGACCGCGCGCTTGAACCTGATTTTCGGCCTGCTGCTGAATACCGGCCTGTTCGTCCACCTGCTGATCCGGGATTGAACCCTGAAAACACGACGATCCGGATATGGGCTGGCGCATATCTGTAAAGTCCGCTTCACATCGTCCCGGCTGAATCGGCCGCTTTGACCCGGATCCCCGTTACCCGTGCGGGCGAAGTGACGCTTGACTTCGCAACGCTGAATGCCTATATTGCATTTTTTCAGCAACAAACCCTTCAAATCGGTTGCTGAACTAAGGCCGCTTTCAACCATTCACAGCCGGAGCGTGCCGGTACGTAAGGGAGACGCCATGAAAATGCTGATTGGAGGTGTTTGGCGGGACACGGATCGTACCATTTCCGTCACCGATCCTTTTGACAACCACGAAATTGATACGGTTCCCGCGGCCGGCGCCGCGGAAGTGGACCAGGCATTGACATCGGCCGAACAGGGCGCCGGCCAGGCCCGCAAGATGACGTCTTTTCAGCGCGCCCGCGTGTTGCTCGAAACGGCACAAATCGTCGAAGCAAAACTGGAAGAATTTTCCCGTACCATCGCCCTTGAAGGCAGCAAAACCATCCGTGAGGCCCGCAACGAGGTCAGGCGCTGCGTCCAGACCCTCACGGTTTCCGCCGAGGAAAGCAAACGTATCCGGGGAGAAACCATTCCCTACGACTCCGTCCCCGGAGGGGAAAGACGGGCCGGCTATTACTACCGGTTCCCCATAGGCATTGTCCTGGCCATCACGCCCTTCAACGATCCGCTGAACCTGGTCGCCCACAAACTTGGACCCGCCTTCGCCGCGGGAAACTCCGTGGTATTGAAGCCCGCCGCGGTTACACCGCTGTCGGCTCTGAAACTGGCCCAGGCCTTCCTGGAAGCCGGGCTTCCGCCCCACGCCCTCAACGTGGTCACCGGACACGGCCATGAGATCGGAGACATGCTGGTAGGCGACCCGCGTCCCCGCATGGTCTCGTTCACCGGCGGACTCGAAGCGGGACAACGTATCACCCGACTTGCGGGAATCAAGAAAATCGGCATGGAGCTGGGTTCCAACTCGCCGGTGATCGTTATGGATGACTGTGACCTGGACAGCGCAGTTTCCGCCTGTGTGTCCGGAGCCTTCTCAGCCGCCGGCCAGAATTGTATCGGCGTCCAGCGGATTTATGTAATGAAAACAATCCACGAGGAATTCCGCGACCGCTTCCTGACCCGGACACGTCAATACAAGGTCGGTCCAAAACTGGAAGAGGACTGCGATATGGGTCCGATGATCACGGAACGGGAAGCGGAACGTGTGTGCACGTGGATCAACGAAGCGCGGAATATGGGCGCCGATATTCTCTGCGGCGGAAGCCGCACCGGTGCGGTAGTGGAGCCCACCGTGCTTACGAACGTCCCCGCCGAAGCCGCCATCCACCGCCGGGAAGTCTTCGGGCCGACCGTGAACATCTACCCGGTGTCATCTCTCGCCGAAGCGATTGCAGCGGCAAACAGCCTTGAATACGGACTCCACGCCGCCATTTTCACCCGTGACATCAATCGCGCTTTTCAGGCGGCCTGCGCCCTGGATTGTGGCGGCGTAATGATCAACGATTCAACCGATTACCGCCTGGATTCGATGCCTTTCGGCGGCGTGAAAAACTCCGGCCTGGGGCGGGAAGGAATCCGTTTTTCTCTCCAGGAAATGACCGAGACCAAGGTGATCTGCGTTCATTTTCCCGAATGATCCGCACCGGGTGCGCCGCGCAGGCTAACCCAGCGGTTGCAGCTTTTCACCACCCGTTCTGCGCTGCGGCTGCGGACCGGAAAAATCCACGGTATCGACAATGCGGGTAAACGCCTGCAGCGTAGCGGACACGGAATCGCGAATGGCGTCGCAAGTGATGGTGGCGCCGCTGACCGCATCGACTTGCGGCGTCTGATCCGGTTTCAGGCCGACCAGTTGTTCCAAAAACCCCTTGCGAATCAGGCGCTTCACATAGGGCGGTGTATCCTCTGACTCAACCACCCGGACCTCCTGGACCACCCCCTGCAGATTCAGCAGCACCAGGCAATTCGTGATGCCGCGATAACCCTCGATCTGCGAGTAGTCCGCGGTAAACAGGCCCAGGAGTAATTCCCCGCCACGCCGGATCGTGGCGAAACGGAACCCATCGGTTTCAAACAGCTTGAAGGCATCCTGCCCGCCCACGACATGGCTCAGAATACGGCAGCATGTCTGGCTGCGGGAATGCCTGTGATGCCTGCGCCGGCGCTGGGGCGTACCTTCCGCTGCCGACAGCAACATCCCGGCCGCAAACAGGCCGATGATCCACATGGTGATTCGGCGTTTATTCATAACCAGTCCCCTGTCTTGATTTTTTTGTTTGATTGCCTACAGCGTGTAAAAGGTCCACATGAATCCCAGAGACCATACCACCCCGGCGCTTTTCATGGCGCGCTGAGCATAGGGAATGTTGACGATCATGTAGATCTTGCGTTTTTCATACTGGCCACCCATGGGAAAGAATTCGGCATGCAGCATGACGGCGTGATTGTAGCCCCGGTTCAACGTGTGATCCCGATTGACCAGGCTCATGTCCTCTTCCGTGCCGAACCAGCCGGTCAGGCCGATTCCGCAGCCGAGGAAATCAAAAGGAGCCCCTTCCAATTTGAGCTGGTAATTCAACGTGTCGGCGATATTGTGACCGCTGCGCCCCCACCCCTTGACTTCACGGGCGGTGCCTTTCCAGTGATACAAAGCATGGCCTGCAACCTCGACCCCGGACGAGCCGAGTTCAAAATGCCACATCGGCCCCAACTTGAACTGTTCGACCCCGGGACCGATTCCCGCCAGCAGGTTTTCGTCGGTGTCATTCACAGCAAAACCGTAACTGGCACCCAGACCCAGTTTGAAATGTCTCAGTCCGCCGAATTGATGCCGATCGAGGAAAAACCACTGCCCGGAAAACCAGACATTGTTCAGATCGGATGCCTTCAATTCCAGGGTTTCTCCCTGGGGAGTGACTTTTTCCGCTTCACCCCAGGCGTATTGCAGGTTCACCCCCACATTCAGGTTATGCAGAAGCCCGTAACCCAGGCGGAAATCCAGCTGGTGTACGGATGCGGACTGCAGGCCACCGGGCTCACTGTTCATGGCCACCATATCTTCGGCAAATGAAGACCACTTTTCTGAATAATTGATCACCTTGAAGTAGACCCGCGGCCAGATCACGCCTTTGCCGATCCCCTTGGAACAACCGATTGTATCCTCTGCATGCAGCGGCAGTAATGCCAGCATGCCTGTCACAAAAACAGCAAACATCCATTTTCTTTTCATTCTTTCAACTCCTGATCATGATCTGCGAACGAATCGATGCGGCGATTGCCTCGTCCGCACCCGTTAATGGAAAAGACCGACCCGGTCCGGTCAGGCCCGGGGCGGAGACTTGTTGTTCACCGCCCTGAAACTTCCTCGCGTCAATCGCCGCGGCTTCGGCTCAGCCAACATGATCAGAAAAGCGAGGACAAACGCAATCACCACTACCAGCGAGCGTATGGCGGCAAAAAACGTACTCTGAAACAGGCAGGCGGGGCAATTGTAATCAGTGACAAAACCGGTCTCCACGTGGAAAAAATCCACGGCGCCGATCACCACGCAAAACACCGCGAGGATCAGAAAGAACCACTTTGCCTGTTGCATGAAACCTTAGTTCCTACCACATTTCGATGGAGATGTAAAATGAGTTAATTATAAAATCTGAATACAGTTGGGGAGTTGAGGAGTTGGAGAGTTGGAGAGTTGNNTGGGGAGTTGGGGAGTTGGGGAGGGAAGAGGTTGAAAAAGCCGGGGCGGGTTTCAAGCCCGCCCGTACACCTGCCTCCTGCCTCTTGCCTATCGCCACTAGCCCATCGCCTCCTGCCAGGTGCTTTTACTTTGGACTTTCGACTCGGGTTCCTTCCCCCGGCCACCATCTTCTTCATAACCTGAATAATGAATAAGGGTCAGTACCCTGCCACCTGTCTGCCTGGCTACAAGTTGACATCCGCTTTATCCTGGCGTTTAATGCAGGCAAAAATCGAGCGGGAGTGTGTGACATGGAAGAAGCGTTCCCCCTTCAGGTTGATTCTGAAATCGGCACCCTGGAAGGTGTCGTACTGCACAAACCCGGCGCGGAGATCGAGAACATGACCCCCGGAAACGCGGAGCGCGCCCTTTACAGTGACATTCTGAACCGCGAAGTGGCTTACCGGGCTTACCAGCAGTTTTCGGCAATACTGGAAAAAATGACCCGGGTTTTTTACATCCGCGAACTCCTGGGGGAGATCCTGCAGAAAGCCGCGGTGAGAACCGAAGTGGTGGACCGTGTCCTGCGTAACGAAAATATCCACACGCTGCGGGAGCGGCTGAACGAATTGCCGCCGGATACTCTGGCCCGGGAGCTGATAGAAGGCGTGGAACTGGAACGCGATAACCTCAGCAGCTACCTCAGCGAAGAACGGTATGCGCTGAGGCCGTTGCACAATTTCTTTTTCACCCGTGACTCTGCGGCGGTTATCGGCGATCAGGTGCTGATCGGCGGCATGGCGCGCCGCGTCCGTGACCGCGAAGCCATTATTGCCGAGGCCATATTCTCCTTTCATCCCCGCTTTTCCGGGCGCACCCACACTCCCCGCAACGAAAGCGACGCGGAACCCGCCACGCTGGAAGGCGGCGATATCATCGTGGCTGCAAAAGACCTGCTCCTGATCGGCAACAGTTCACGCACCAACACCCGGGGAATCGATTTCATCATCGACGTACTCAAAAAACGCAAGCAGCCCGCCCGCATCCTCGTGCAGCAATTGCCGCCCCGCCCGGAGTCGTTTATCCACCTGGATATGATCTTCACCATTCTCGATCGCAACCACTGCGTGATCTATGAGCCGCTGGTCAGCCGACCGAATCCGTTCCGCACGGTTTTGATTGAAATCGACAACGGCAAGGTCCGGATTCGTGACGAGGACAACCTCCTGAAAGCACTGCAGAAGATCGGCATGGACCTGGAACCACTGTATTGCGGTGGACGCACGGATCCCTGGCTGCAACAACGGGAACAATGGCACAGCGGGGCCAATTTTTTTGCGCTGGCACCCGGAAGAGTGCTGGGATACGACCGCAATCTGCATACGCTGGAGGAATTGAGCCGGCACGGTTACGAGGTGATCCGCGCCGCTGACGTTCTGCGCGGCAAGGCGGATCCGCATGCGCATCCACGCTTCGTCATCACGATCGACGGCAGCGAACTCGCACGCGGAGGCGGCGGCTGCCGCTGCATGACGCTGCCCCTGCGCCGTCACGCGCTCTGAGCGGTTGACAATGTCACACAACGTGGTTTTCCTGACTTTACTGGCCGTATTGGGATTGTTTTCCTGGGGCCGGATCCGCCACGACTTCGTGGCCCTGATCGCCTTGCTCTTCCTGACCGTCACCGGAATCATCAGCCCCGACGAAGCTTTCAACGGCTTCGGCCACCCGGCGGTGATTACCGTGGCCGCGGTTCTGGTCATCGGCAAAGCGCTGGAGTTCTCCGGCTTGATCGATCTGCTGGGCAAATGGGTTCTGAAGACCGGCAGGAACCTGATATTGCAGATCCTGATCTTGTCACTCATGGTTGCGCTGGCATCCGCCTTCATGAACAATGTGGGGGCGCTGGCCATCATGATGCCCATTGCCATCCATTTGGCGCGCAAAAGCGGCAATCCTCCATCCCTGATCCTGATGCCCATCGCATTCGCCTCCCTGCTTGGAGGCATGACCACCCTGATCGGCACTCCACCCAACATTATTATCGCTACTTTCCGGGCCGGCGAGGTCGGCACGGCTTTCGGCATGTTTGATTTTACCCCCGTGGGGGCCATGATCTGCCTGGCGGGCATCGCTTTTATCACCCTGGCGGGCTGGCGCCTCCTGCCCCGCCGCTCCTCCGGCAAATCAGCAGAAAAAGCTTTTGATATCGAAGATTACATCACGGAGGTGAAGGTCACAGGAAATTCCCGGATCAGCGGCAAGACCATCGCCGAACTGAAACAGGTTTCCGATGCCGATTTCCAGATCCTGGGACTGATCCGCAAAGGGAAACGCATCCATGCCCCGGACAGCGAAGAAATCCTGCGGAACAATGACATTATTCTATTGGAGTCGGATACGGAAAGCCTGAAAGAATTTCTGGAAGATACCGGAATCGAACTGGTCGGCAGCAAGAAATTCCGTAAGGATGCCGCGGGATCGGATAAGATCGCCGTTGTGGAGGCTGTTGTCATGGCGGACTCAACCCTGATCGGCCGCACCGCCTCAGACCTGCGCCTGCGCAGCCGCTACGGCATCAATCTGCTGGCCGTTTCACGGCGGGAGAAGCGGATCCGCCGCCGCCTCGATCATGTCGTTTTCAGTACGGGAGACGTCTTGTTGCTGCAGGGAAGGGAGCATTTGCTGGACGACACCATCACGACGATGGGCTGCCTGCCCCTGGCCGGACGCAGCCTGCGCATCGGCTACCAGACGCGGATTCCACTTTCGCTGGCCATCTTCTTTTTCGCCATCGTACTGGTTGTCGGCAATTTCCTCCCGGTCCAGACCGCATTCACACTGGCCGCGTTGGCAATGGTGCTCAGCGGTGTATTGCCGGTCAAAAGCGTGTACAGCAGCATTGACTGGCCCGTGATTGTGCTCCTGGGGGCCATGATCCCGGTCGGTAACGCCCTGGAGACCAGCGGGGGCGCGGGCCTGATCGCCGCCAATCTGCTTCAATTGGCGGACAGCCTGCCTTCATGGGCGATGCTCGCGATACTGCTGCTCGCGACCATGTTTCTGTCCGACATCATCAACAACGCCGCCACCGTAGTATTAATGGCGCCGATTGCCCTCAGCGTGGCCGGAGGTATGGGGGTTTCTCCTGATCCCTTCCTCATGGCGGTCGCCATCGGCGGATCCTGCGCCTTCCTCACCCCCATCGGCCACCAGTCCAACACCCTGGTCATGGGCCCGGGCGGATACCGTTTCAGTGATTACTGGCGGATGGGATTGCCGCTGGAAATCATCATCCTCGTGATCGCGGTTCCGGCCATACTGTGGATCTGGCCGCTATGACAATTACGCGTTCCTGATCTGGGCGTTGACAACGACTGCGATTTCCTGGGCCAGTGCCGCGCATGCCTCATAAGAGTCGCAACGGGTCAGGAAGATCATTCTTTTCGACCTGGCTTCAAGCGATAACCCGGCACCGGGACGCGATGCTGTTTTCGTCCTGCCGACACGCACAACCAGGGCGTCCACTTCCTCGAAACGCAGTATTACTCTGCGGCCTTTGCTGATTGTTTGCTTTTGCTTGTCAAAAACAAAGCGATTGTCGAAAAAAGTATCCCGCGTGACCATGAAAAGTGGAAACAGGGGCAACAAGAAAAACAGAATCAGAAAGGGTTCCTCTCGGAGTGTCCGCTGCAAAGCCTGCCATATCGAGGCGGATTGGGAGAAGTCAACAATCGTCAACAAGGCGCCGTACCAGAAAACCACGAAAATCCCCAAAGCCAGCAGGGGTTTCCATGAATCCGCTTTCGGCAGGCGCAACACCGCGATATCATCACCTTTCCAATCAAGGGTCAGGCGTTCAGGCAGTCCCGGGGTATAGTTGTTGTCATTCACATAAGGATCTTAAGCCGTTGCGATCAGGAATTCAACCATTCCGGCAAGGCGATGCGGATGCCGCCTGCCCGGGCGACTTGAGGATTTTCTGGATTTCGCGCATAATGGAAACGGGAACGGACTTGAAGGGAACGGGGCGGTTCATGAGTAACAGGAGGATTCCATGAACAATCAGACATCCGGATTCAGCACGATTGTCGCGCGCCGGGATGAATTCCCTTCGCTGAAACGGGCATACCGGGACCTGCCCCTGGCCTATTTCGACGGCCCGGGCGGTACCCAGGTTCCCGACAGCGTCATCTCGGCCGTTTCTGATTACTACCGTTCATCAAACGCCAACGCACACGGCGCGTTTATCACTTCGCATGAAACCGATGCCGTCGTCGACCGGGCGCGTCAGAAAGTCGCGGAATTCATCGGTGCCGAAGGACCGCAGAACATCTCCTTCGGCGCGAATATGACCAGTTTGAATTTCTCGCTCAGCCGGGCCATCGGCCGCTGGCTGGATGAAGGCGACGAAATCCTGATCACACAACTGGACCACGAAGCGAACCGCGCGCCCTGGCTGGCTTTGCGCGAACAGGGCATCATCGTCCGCGAAGTCCGCATCCTCGAGAACGCCACGCTCGATTACAACGATCTGGAAAACAAGATCAATGAGAACACCCGCCTGGTCGCTGTCGGCTATTCTTCCAACGTCAGCGGCACCGTCAACGAGATCAAACGGATCCGCGGCCTTACATACGAAGCAGAGGCATTGCTGCTTGTGGACGCGGTCCATTTCGCCCCCCACTTCCCCCTTGACGTCAGATCGCTGGGAATCGATTTTCTCTTGTGTTCCGCCTACAAGTTCTACGGTCCGCATGTCGGGATCCTCTACTCCAAGGGTGAACTGCTGAACCGGATACCCACCTATTTTCTGCGCACCCAGGAAGCCCATGCCCCCTGCAGAATTGAAACCGGTACGCTGAACTTCGCCGCGTTGAACGGTGTGAGCGCGGCAATCGACTTCATCGCATCCTTTGATCCCGCCCCGGATTCTTCGCACCGGCCGCAACGCGCCATGCAGCAGATCGCACGATACGAAGAAACGCTGGCCCGGCGCATTTACGAAGGCCTGCAAGCCATTCGCGGGGTAAACACAATCGGTCCCGATTTCAACGCGGGACTTCGGGCTCCCACCATCTCCTTCACGCTGGAAAACGCTGATCCGCGCATAGTTTGTGAAGAATTGAACCAGAAAGCGATCCTGGCCTGGAACGGACATTTCTATGGCATCCGCGCGGTCGAGACGCTCGGCCTGCTGGAACGCGGCGGGCTCACCCGTGTCGGCGTATCCCTGTACAATACGGAAGAGGAAGTCGATCGCCTGCTGACCGCTGTCAAGGAAATCGCCGCCCGGCACTGCTGAATCGATCCCGGAACCGAGTAAAGCGGAAAACGCGGCACCGGTCCGCCCCGGATACACCCTCATGCGGCAAGCGGATCGTTGGGGATGCGCGTGTCGTGTGGTATAGTGAAACGCGAAGCGGAGGATTCCATGAACATACGAGTCCTTTTATTGATCATGACGCTTGCGGCTGCCGCATGGCCATGCGCCCGGGAGCAGAAGCAGGAACCGGAATGTACTCCCCTGTTTATCAAGGCGACCTTTTACCCGACCTGCAGCCTGTCCAGATACGACTACAACATCGACATCAACCGCCGGGAACTGCGCGCCTATATTGAATTGCGGCGGGGCGGAATTCAGGGCGAACCGGTTCGAGACGCTCGCGTCCAGGTAAACGGCAACGCCATTGAATACAATGAAACGGAAAACGATTACCGGCGGCGGATTCTGCTAGAGAATGCGCCGGATTTCCCCCGCGACATCACGATTGAAATCAAGCGTTCCGACGGCTGCCGCATCCGGGAGAGTTTCACCTTCCCGGGCTGGGTGGAAATGGCTTCCCCCCAGCCGCAGATTATCACGGCAGACAAAGACATCGCCGTCAACTGGACCTTTTCATCCCTGCCTTTTCCATTGCAGCTGCACATATACGATTACAGCCAACGCCGCAGCCTTCTGCATAAGAGGCTGGAGCCTTCACAGGCGACTCTTTTGCCGCGGGAATCGATTCCCGCAGGCGCGGTGTTGCGCATCTGGATCACCGCGGACTGGTTCTTTAAAAAATACCTGAGTGGAAAAGACGTGGTGCGGGGATCTGAAATCAACGTGATGCCGTGGAGTCAGGTTTTCGTCCGCACACGGTCAAGGGAAACGGGCCCATGATCAGGGGAATCTCAAGAGTATTCCTGGCAATCACCTTGGCGGCGGTGACGGGTGGATTCCTGCCGGCGCTCGCCGATCCGGCGCCTACGGAAGTCAAGGTTCCGGGAATCTTCCTGGATTGCAACTCCAATCAGGTGGACGTACATTTCATCAAGGCGGAAATCACATTTGTCAATTACGTGCGCGACCGCCAAGCGGCGGACATCCATGTCATCATCAGCGTGCGTTCCACCGGCAGCGGCGGAAGGGAATATGTGCTGCAGTTCCTGGGACTCAACGGATACAAGGGAAACGACCGTGAACTGAAATACTACTCGAGTGCGACGGATTCGGAAGACACCCGCCGCCAGGGGCTGGTGGAGAAGTTGAAACAGGGGTTGATCCCTTACATTTCCGACACCCCCATGTCCGACTTCATTTCCATCTCCTACAGCGGCGCCGATGCCGGCCGGGCACGTCAGACCGATGCGTCGGACACATGGAATCACTGGTCCTTTGAACTGGGATTGAGCGGAGACCTGGATGTGGAAGAACACGAGAAAGGATACGAATATGCGCTTTCCATTTCCGCCAACCGCATCACGCGGGAAGCGAAAATCAATATCTGGGCCTTTATGGAAAACGAAAAGACCACCTATTCGATTGAAGACCAGGGTTCAGTTGAAGAGTACGTATCCCTGACTAAGCGAGCGATGGTTTACGCCGCTTACATTAAAAGCCTGAGCGCAAACTGGTCACTGGGCGGTTTCTTCGACGCGTATTCCTCGACCTACGACAACGCGGACATTTACATCACCACCGGGCTGGGCGTGGAATACAATATCTTTCCCTACTCGGAGTACACCAAACGGGAGCTGAAACTGCGGAGCAAACTGGAATATACCTGGCGGCGCTATGACACCTTGAGTGTTTACGGCCGGATGAGGGAAAGCCTGCTGCGCCAGCAGCTGGGCGTCTTTTTCGCGCTCAAGGAACCCTGGGGATCCGTGGCGATGCAATTGAGCGGCCTGGCCTATTTTCACGATCTCTCGAAAAATCACTTCCGCGGAGATGTGGAACTCAGCATCAACGTGCTCAAAGGATTGAGCGTGCACCTCAACGGCAACTACTCGCGGATCCGCGACCAATTGTCGCTTCCCGCCGAGGGGGCGTCCAAGGAAGAAGTACTGATGGAATTGCAGCAATTGGCAACCGGTTACGCCTTCAGCCTGCGCATGGGCCTGAGTTACCGTTTCGGCTCTGTCTACAGCAACGTGGTCAACCCCAGATTCTGAGCCGGGCGTTGCACTGAGTCGCCGGATCTTTCCGTTACTTGCGCGCGGAAGCCTTGTCCGATTTGGAAGAATCCGCGGGTGCGGTTTGACTCGAAACCGCCGGAGTCGCCGGATCGTTGTTGCCGGCGGCAACGGACCCGCCGACCGGCCCGCCGGAGAAATGACGGGTCAGCGCCGGCTTGTTCATCGGACGCGCTTTGCGGATTGCCATGGTGCGCAACTGGAATTTCTGCCGGGCCGTAATCGTTCCGGATGAGACTTTCAGCTCCGGCAACAGCACGGCATTGAGATCACTGGAATAGGCCAGGTCCGTTCCCAGCCTGTGGGCGATGACGCGATCGGGGTTCCAGTCGCGTTTCTCCACCGGTCCTTTCACCAGGCGGCCGCCGGTGATTTTCTTTTCCTCCGGTTTATCGACATTTTCCCCGGCGGTCAACAGGCTGCGGTACACGAGCCAAGCAGCGACTTTGCGCGCGGGCGCGACCGGACGGCCTGTAGCAGGCACGCCGTTTTTCCCCATGTTGAATTGCTTGTCCAGCAGCGGCAGCGGCGTCTTGTCCATCCGCTCCAGTACTACGGCGACCTCTTTCGGCACACTCTTGCGCGCAACGGGAGGAGGGGTCAAGCGTGATCTGCCGGATGGGTCGTAATACGCCCGCCAGCCTTCCTGGCCGTAACGGCGATAAATGGCATAGCCTTCATAATCACCGTAGACGTAACGGATCCAGTCGGAAAGCGTCCAGCACCCGGAGGGGCCGTATCCCGGAGAAACCCCAAGCCGGAAAAAGTCCGGCCACATGGATCCTCCCCAGCCGCCCATCATGCCGATGGCGAATAAATGCGCGCCATCGCCTTTCATCTGGTTCCACAACCAGTCGGCTCCGTACATCCCCGGCTTGAACGCGGTGCCGGGGATCCAGACCCAACCGTTCTTCTTCATCCATACCCAGGTGCCCATGTGGGCCGGAATCCAGCCCCACGGCTGCGTGGGCACCACGTACAACTGGTCATTCACGGTGACATATCGCGCGTGGAAAAACGGGCGCCGGTCGGGGTACTTGAAGCTCTCATCATAGGGTTTCCAGATATAGCCGAGCAGATCGTTGTACTCCCACTCGCCGTACAGGCTGGACCATTTTTCGGCGAATCGCACCACTCCGGGCGGAAATCGATAAATCGGCCGGGGAAGCCGGCTGATGCCATGGTGCAACTCTTTGAAGTGATTGTTCACGTACTTGTTCCACAACTGGAATTCGCTGTCGATCCGCGATTCGCCGGGAGCGAGGGTGTGGGCCGTGGAAATCAAAGCGCCTTCGCCCTTGTGCAGATGCACTTTCTTCAGCCTGCTGTCCGGCTCACCATACAGCACGCCGATTTCACCCCGGGCCACATGCACACGGCTGCCCGCATCATCGACGGCCAGAGTGGCGGTGGATTCCCGGCTCAACTTGAATGCCGCCTGGGGCGTCACAACCTGGAACAGTTCGCGGCCAAAAATATTGTTCATGGAAAAAAGCCGGCCGGAAGCAAGCTCAAGAGTCGTGATCCTGCGATCCGTGGTCAGGCTGGCGGCCCGCAACGTATCGATCTGCAACCGCGTTTCCTTGTCCAGGCGCATGACGGTTCCGTTATCGAACTGGATTTCGCAACGCCCGTTATTCCCGGTTTCCAGTGCGTCACCCGGCAACAAGGGAAAATTGATCAGCGCCGGTTTCAATTGCGGAGAACCGGCCTGGCGCACGAAAGCGTCGCCCTCCACCAGGGACACGTAACAGAACGCTTCCGATTCCTCAACCGCGCTCAACGGTGCGCAGAGAAACGCAACGATGACCAGCCCCCATAAAAATGCACCCGGTTTCGACATCTTCCACCTCCTGGCCATCCGGCAAACACAATACTGTAGCATGCCGGTTTCCAAGCGCTTGTTGCCCGGATGTCCCCGGAACAGGACAACCCGCAAACAGACCGTGGCCAAGATGTTACAGATCGCCACTCAAAGCCGGAATATGGAACCGGCGCGGCCTGGGCCGATACTTCCTCGCGTGAGGTGGAAAATCAGTTATTCCATGCGCGCGGAGGTCTTTTTGTCGCGGGAACCCGAATGCTTGAACTGTTTGTCGATCATGATCTGCAGGATGGTCTGGTCCGCCGCGATCATTCCATCCACGCTGAGCCGGCCGACATTCTGCATTGTCTGCTCTGAAGTGGATGCGACGATCCCGTCGCTTTCCTTGACGTCCACCCCGTGCATGGCGAACAGGGCCGCCTGCACGGCCGTCCCCGCGGCGGTTGCGAGTTTCAGGGCGCAACTGTTCTTGGCGCCGTCACAGATCACCCCCGCCAGGTCAGAGATCAGGTTCTTGATCGCGGAGGAAATCTGGCTGACGGTTCCACCCATCAGCAGGGTGATCCCGGCCGTCGCACCGGCCCCAGCGGCCACGGAGCAACCGCAGATTGCGGACAAACGGCCGGTGAAGGCCTTGATGTAAGCCGTAATCACGTGGCTGAACGCGATGGCTTTCAGAACCTGTTGATGGTCATGCACGTTCAGGTAATCCCTGACCGCCCAGATCGGCAGAATCGCCGTCAGTCCATGGTTCCCGCTCCCCCCCGAACTCATGGCCGGCATCTTGACTCCCGACATGCGTGCGTCCGCGGCCGCTGAAGTCAGGATGCG